>JAITVG010000202.1 GCA_031285925.1 Tannerellaceae bacterium | reverse complement strand
GGCAGGATAAAAGATAATTCTGTCTATAATGACATTGCGGTTGAAGTAGTGAAAGACTTGGCAACTAAGGTACACAAAGAATTACCGGTCGGTTTTGCTTCCGGGATAAGCGGAGTCGGTTGGGGGATTGAGTTTTTGATACAAAACGGATTTATTGAGGGGAACAGCCTTGAAGTTTGTGAAGAGTTGGATCACTTCATTATGAAAAATGATATCCGGCGGATGAAAGACTGTTCGTTGGAAACAGGCCTGGGAGGTATTTTGGCTTATGTTTTGTCACATATTTCCGGCGTATGCAAACAAAATGGAATATATCCTTTCGATGAAATGTTTATGAATGATCTATATGTTATCTCACAAGATGAAAAGAGGCGGTCTGTATGTGAGAAAACAAAGCAACAGATGGATCGATATATTCGGTTTTACCGAACGAGGGAAGTAGTGAATACGCCCATGCTTTTCACTGAGATCATTCATAATGAAGAGCTAATCAAGGAAGATAATTTATCCGTTTACCCTGTCGGGCTTAAAAACGGGCTGGCGGGAAAAGTGTTAAATCAATATAGATATCAGCTTGTTGCGTATGAAAGAGATTTGTATCTTCAATAATTCGAGTAAGGCTTCGGCCTACGGGATTGGTACCTATTTGAGGGAGTATACGGTTTGTCTGGTGAATCTGGGTTTTAGAGTGAATCTCATTCATCTGGAGAATACCATAGGGGATGTAAGCATAAGGGAAGTCGATGGTATCAGGACTATCGTTATTCCTTTTTTGGATTTTCAGAAGATCCATTCTTATAACAGGATCGTTTGTCATTTACTTCGATTCCATATCGAAGACTCTCCGGATTTGTTTTTCCATTTCAATTACACCTATCATAGTTCTCTACTTGATGGCGTGAAAAAATATTATCCTCTATCGAAGTCCGTTTTTACCGTTCACTATCTGAATTGGAGCTACGAGTTGAATGGAAATATCTCTCTGTTCAGAAAGATCATAGAGCAAAGAACTGACAAGGATATTAGCGGTAAATACCGCAATGTGTTGGAAAAGTATAATGAAGAGAAAGATATGTTTGAGAAATCGGACGCAATAGTTTGCTTGTCTGAAGACACAAGGGATTTGCTGGCGAAAGAGTATTCCATTAGCTCACAAAAGTTGCATTTAGTCAGAAATGGATTAGATGATAAGAGTGTCGATATTTCTCCTGCCGAAAAAGAAATATTACGGAAAGAATTTCATGTGAGAGAAAACGAAAAAATACTTCTGTTCGTAGGCAGGGTAGATAAAATCAAAGGTGTTTTTCCTCTTATTTCCTGTTTTGACAGGGTGATCGAAGAATTTCCGGATTGCAGGTTGGTAATAGTGGGTGATGGCGATATGAGTATGGCTATTAGGCACTGTAAGGAGGTATGGACGAAAATCACCTTTACCGGCATTTTAGACAGAGAAGAAGTCTACAAATGGTACCGGATTGCAGACATCGCACTGTTCCCTTCTTTTTATGAAGAATGCAGTTATACAGGGATCGAGATGATGAAATACGGACTTCCCGTTATCGCTTCCGATGGATACAGTGTAGGTAATATGTTTTGCGACAGTGCAGAAATTACTCCAATTGGAGATATGAATAATGAAGATGAATTTAAAAACAACTTGGGAGAAAATATCCTGAAAGTATTGAAATGCCCACATTTACAAGCTGAATTGAGTGAATTGTCGAAAAAGAGATATACTTCCGCTTACACATTGAATAAGATGGAGGAAGGATACAGGGAATTATTTTCCATTCATTGATATAAACATAAAAAAACGATGTATGAAAAAGATAGTAATATTTTGTTTGTCTGCTTTTTGCTCGTTTGTGCTTTCTGCACAGGATACGGGCGATGAATATCTTTTCCATCGATTTGAATATGCACGGATATTCTACAAAAACGGTGCAATAGCAAAAGCTGACGTTAATTATGATTTGACTGTAAATAAGTTTGTTTACATTGATCCTGCCGATAGCCTGATAAAAGAAATCGGAGAAATAGGAAAAATCGGAGCTATCCGTACGGCAGAAAGGAGTTTCCGGATAGAAAAGGGAAAAGCTCTGGAAGTACTCTCCGAAAATCCGGAACTTTATGTTGAGTATAGAGGGAAAAAAACGACAGGGGGAAATTGGGAGCTTACGGGACACGTTCTCTAATCGGGGCTATTGACAATGATCTTTTGGGGCATACAGGGAGAATGTATGAAAGAAAAGATCGGGAACGATGGGTCATTTCAGGATTTGAGCGGTTTTATCAGGTTGAAAAAGATAACAGAATGAGGCATTTCTCCACAATTAAGCAATTCTTGAAAATATATCCTCGTGGAAATCGGGATGCAATAGAAGCTTTTATCGAGAAGAATCATATCCGCTTAGAATCGCCGGAACAAGTAGTTGAATTATGCAAATTTGCTGCATCTTTAGGTAAAAAAGAAGAGTGAAAATATTATGAAAGCGGGATTGGCATATCTATTCGCCTTCTTCTCTGTATCCACCGCCGGTGCACAGACACTTTTCTCCTTTGAAGAAGTCGCCCGGCGTTTATATAACTTTTATTCTTATGCTCCGGTGGAACCCATATCGAAACGAACTGGCGCTTGCCTTCTGCCGGTTCAGGCTTTGGAGCGGAGCCGCTTAGGGCATAAAGAGTCTCTTTTTGCTGTTTTTGGCGGGTATTGCACATCGGCTGTTTGACAGTCGATAGAAAAACTGCGCCTGTCCCTGAACTCTGCATCCTGTTTTGAACCGGTAAGGGTGATATCCGGGACAGAAACACCTTTATTTTTACCCCGTCGGACAAAGCAGGATGAATACCCGGCAAAGTATTGACCCTTTCAATACAAAATTCAACCCGAATTGTGGAAAAAACAGGATAAAGGGGGGTAGTATGAATAATACAGGTTAAGTCGGTGTACTGGTCGAGCTGTGTTTTAATGCGTTGCACTTCCTTGAAGTTTTTCGCAAAGATAATCCTTGCTGCATCTCCTTTCAATCCGTATACCTCTTGCGGTTCGCAAACAAGGTTTCAAATGGAAAGTATAGGTAGTACGAACGCGTACTACCTATACTACGGCGCCGTTGAATAGGTACTACGAGCGCGTACTATATATAGAAACACTTTTTAACAAGTTGTTTTTTCTTTTTGTGGACAATACAGGTGTGTTGTAATTCTAAAATAATCTACTTTTGTGTGCGAACACAGCGAAGTATACATTATATAATATAACAGAAACATGAAAAAGATTTTTTATCTATCAGTGATCAGCGTGCTGCTGTTAAGCAGTTGCCAACCGAATGACGGTTGGCAGAAGTTATTCAACGGAAAAGACCTTACCGGTTTCGTTCAGCTCAACGGAGAAGCTCCTTACCGGGTGGAAGACAAATGCCTCGTGGGTACTTCCGTTTCCGGACAGCCTAACAGTTTTATGGCTACCGAGCAGAGGTATGGCGATTTTATCCTTGAGTTTGAAGTCCTGTGCGATCCGTCTTTAAATTCAGGCGTACAGTTCCGCAGCCAAAGCTATCAGGAGTTTAAGAACGGGCGCGTGCATGGTTATCAGAGCGAGATCGATCCTTCCGACAGAGCTTGGAGCGGAGGTGTTTACGATGAAGCAAACCGCGGCTGGCTGGTTACTCTGGCCGATAATCCCGCAGGACAGGCGGCTTATAAGAAAAGCGACTGGAACCTGTATCGCATAGAAGCGATCGGTGACAATATCCGCATCTGGCTGAATGGTGTGAATACGGCAAACCTGACCGACAACTACTACTCCGAAGGTTTTATAGCTTTTCAGGTACACGGCATCGGGGATGATAAAGGGAAAGAAGGGAAAGAAATCAAATGGCGCAATATCCGCATCAAAACGGAAGAGTTGGAAGCC
Organism: Tannerellaceae bacterium; assembly: GCA_031285925.1. Classification (GTDB taxonomy): domain Bacteria; phylum Bacteroidota; class Bacteroidia; order Bacteroidales; family Tannerellaceae; genus QVMG01. The sequence goes on along the minus strand of JAITVG010000202.1, from coordinate 4,068 downwards.
GCCCGCCTGACCGGACAGCTGACCGCCGAAACAAACGCCATACCGAATACTTTAACTGCACAGGAAAAAGCGGACGGATGGAAGTTGCTGTTCGACGGACAAACTACCAACGGATGGCGCGGCGCCCACAAGGAAGCGTTCCCGGAGCATGGGTGGAAGATTGAAAACGGCGAACTGCACGTTGCCAAATCCGATGGCGGCGAATCGACCAATGGCGGCGATATTGTGACGGTAGACGAGTACGGTGCCTTTGAACTTTCCGTAGAATTTAAGATCACATCGGGAGCAAACAGCGGTATCAAATATTTCGTAACGGAAACGGAAAAGCCAAGCGGTTCGGCTTTCGGCCTGGAGTATCAGATACTTGACGACAAACTGCATCCGGACGCCAAACTGTATACCACCGTTCCGGGCAGCCGCACACTGGCCGGCCTGTACGACATGATGCCGGGCAAGGGCAAACGCTTCAACGGCGTGGGCGCATGGAACCGGGCGGTAATAAAATCGTTCCCCGACAAGAAGGTAGAGTACTGGCTGAACGGGTTCAAGACACTGGAATTTGTCCGCGGTTCCGAAGAGTTTCGCGAAGCGGTGAAGGGTAGCAAATATGCCGCTCCCGCCTACAACGAACACGGTCGTTTCGGTGAAGCGGAAACAGGACATATCCTCCTTCAGGATCACGGCGACGAAGTGGCATTCCGCAGCATTAAGGTACGGGAACTGAAGTAAGAGCCTGTTTAAATTTTGCTCGTGTTTTTTGGGGTTTGTATAGAAATTTGTTTCACCTTTGCATCATAAACGTTCATTATGCGCAATTCAAGTAAAAATATAACTGTCCTGTCTAAAGGGGAAAGGCTTGGTTGGGAAAAGATTTCCGAGCAAAAGAAAGTTCCTTTGAGGTCAGTTGTTTCCGAAGGTAGAAAGGTTTACATCCCCAAAGGATCGGAGCGTAAAAGATATATGGTTCCCTGATACTATATGCTTGACAGAAGTCCATGTGAAATAAAATTTGTACAGAAATCATCTCCTATAAAGGGGGATGATTTTCTTTATGCGCTAATCTTTAAATTTTTCACTACAAAGAAACTCAAATATATCATACGCGCAGAGTATTTTAAGAATGAAGTTTATGCCATAAAGTACTATGTGGCACGAGATAGAAGACGTGATGATAAGTTTTACAGGCTCACCAATGAATTTAATGCAGCAGAGGTATTCGTGACATGCGCTTCTATCCTACCTGTCATATTAAAATGCAATCCGGCTGCCTCTTTCTGTTTTAATGCAACCAGATCGAGGGAAGACAAAAAAGACAGGATTGAAAGCATGTACAGGAATCAGCGTTTTAGGCTGTACATGGAAGTTATTCTAAGATTTATAGGTGTAGAAACATTTGATCACTATTCATTTGAAGAAGTCAGCTCCTATTTGCTGATAAACAAACTTGCATGTTCCGATACGGAGGGCAGGAAGGATAAAATAAGAGAAATGTTTTTAGATATATTTGATTTTCACGAATCAATATAGAAGCTGTTTTATTCAGAACTGCCTTTTTGTGATTAAGAGCCTCTATTTCCTCTCGAAGCTGCTCAGCACGATCTTCTGCCGCACCTCCTTATTTCTTTCGGGGGTGGTGGCAAGCGGGCTAAACAGGTACTCGCCCTCGTATTTGAGCACGATCTTCTCCATATCCTTTTCGCCGGCGAGGAAATAACCGGCGGAGGGTTTTTCAATCGCAAAGTCACGGAAGATATTGCCCATGTAGAAGTTTAATCCGTAGAGATTGAGATATTCACGCAGGTTGTTGATCACGAAAACATTCTCCCCGTTCAAGGGAAACTCGCGCATGATCTGTTCCGCAAAGGGACGCGAACTGTTGGCGGTGCGCTCTCCGCGCATGATAACGCCGTCGATCAGGAAATGGATGCAGATCATCAAACCGATCGTCGCATACAATATCTTCAGATTGATCTTCCGCAGTAACAGGCAGCACACCATCCCCAGCGAAAGGGCAAGGGCAAGGAGAATCCCGACGGTTATCGCATCCGGCGAAGTGAGCAACCCTGTAATCGTCGCCACCGTATGCAGCACATCGGCCTTCGCCGTAAACCGGGAAGTAGTCTCCGCCGGATCAATCACCCCGAAAGCCGTCAGCAACAAGGCAACGAGCACCACGCCGGCCACAGAAGCCAAGAAAGCGGCAAACACCTTGGTCACCATCCTCCGGTATTCGGCCAGATAAAGCATGTAGCGCGCCAGGAAGTAGGCGATGAACGGATAGGCCGGCATCAGGTATACACTCCGTTTGCTCGACGGAATGGAATAGAAGAACACGATGCACGCCAGCGCCACCAGACTGAACAGGCTCGCCTTGTCCATCGTGCGTATCTTTTGCAGGCAATCTTTTGCGATCTCGCGAAAAGACTTCTCCGGTTTGCGGAGCCTGATCCCGAATAGCGAGAATACAACGAGAAGCGTCCACGGAACAAACCCGGCGATGAGCGTCACGAAGTTGTAGTGGAAAGGCCTCTCGTGCCCCAGATCGTAGTTGATGCCCGGCGTGTCGAGATGTAGAAAGCGCCCGAAGTTCTCAGCCAGCACCACGTTGAGGAACGTATCCCCGCCCTGCCTCCATGCGGCCACGTACCATATCAGCGGCAGGAACATGCTGGATACACCTATATATATCATCGCCTTCACAACCTTCCGGAAACGGTATTTGCCCTGCACAAGCAAATAAACAAAGAACACAAACAGCGGCAACACCACGCCAACCGGCCCCTTCGTCAGCACGGCGCATCCCAGCAGCAGCGGAATCCCCATCGGCAGTCCTTTCAGTTCCAACCTTTCTTCCCACCGGAAGAGCTGAATCAGACCGATGACCATAAATGACGTCAGCAGCATGTCCACCCGCGTAGTCATCGCCGCCCGGTGAATCTCAATGCAGGTGATCAGCACGAAAGCCGTCAGCATCGCAATCTGGAACTTCTCCGTACGCTTGCCGAAGAACAACAGTACAAACCCGATCATCACCACAAAGCTCAACGCCGACGGCAACCGCGCCGTAAACTCCGACACATACCCCTGCGGCAGCGAGCAAACCGCCATCAGCCAGTGCGCCATCGGTGGCTTGTAGGCAAACTCGTTCGCGTAGCTCGTGGGCAGGATGTAATTGCCGCTCTCCATCATAGAGATTGCAACGGCGGCCTCCCTCGGTTCCCCTTTCGTGGAGAAATCGCCCAACCCGATCCAGGGCAACACCGTAAACAGACAAAGCATCATCATCAGAATGACAGGTCTTTGCAGATAAAGATTTTGAAGAAAAGAAGTGCGCATAATGACTTGTTTATTGCATTAACGAAATAGACTGCAAAAGAACGGTTTTTCTACCCCTTTTCATACCTTTGCGCAAGGAATTTTAAATAAAAACTATATGAAACAAGTATTTATGGCTACAAGCTTAGCATTTTTACTCTCTGCATCCGCCTGTACGGAGGATAGCGAAGTGAATCCGGCGGGAGGAAACCCGCTTCTTTCCGAGTACACGACCCCCTACGGCGTACCTCCTTTCGAGGAAATCAAACTTGAACACTACAAACCGGCTTTCCTCAAGGGTATGGAGGAAGAAATCGCCGAAATTGAGGCCATCTGCAACAATGTAGAGGAGCCCGACTTTGAGAATACGATCGTCGCCCTCGATCAGTCCGGACGCCTGTTCAGTCGCGTCCGCACCGTGTTCGGCGGACAGAGCAGCGTCAATTCCACGGACGAGCTCGAAGCACTGAGCCGCGAGATGTCGCCCCTGTTTTCCAAGCACAGCGACGATATTAGCCTCAATCCGCAGCTCTTTGCCCGCGTGAAAGCGGTATACGAAAAGAAAGATCAGCCGGGACTCGACAAGGAACAGGCCAAACTGCTGGAAGAAACCTACAAAAGCTTCGTCCGCAGCGGAGCCGATCTGCCGGCCGACAAGCAGGCACGGTTGCGCGAACTGAACAGCGAAATATCCATGCTTCAACTCACCTTCGGACAGAACATGCTGAAGGAAACCAACGATTTCCTGTTGCT
>JAITVG010000198.1 GCA_031285925.1 Tannerellaceae bacterium | reverse complement strand
TGGTTGGAGATATAATTGTTAATTATAAATTGTTAGTTATTAATTATCCAACCACCTCCCGGCTCGTACCTCGCCGTACTCCTCCTTATCCAAGGAGGAGAGCCTCGCGAAAGTGTCTTTCGGTTAAGTATGAATAATACAGGCTAAGAGGCTGTTTTGAATTTTGCTCGCCAATGGGTTATTCTTAATGACAAAATACCGGAAAGAGTTGCAAATTGTGAAAAAACATTGAAAAAATCCCATTTTTTTGAAATTATAAATCATTTTTGAAATATACGCTTATATCTAAAGAGGCGATATTTGTCATTGCGCGTAAGTGCGATTGCGTAACAGCGATATTGTAATCTTAAAGATAAATGCCTATGGAAGAAAAAAGGAAAGAATAACACACACTCATCTGTTTGAATCATTGCGTTCAACGCAGTGTCGGAATGTAAGTATCGAATATTAATCAATAAATTTTATTATTATGAATTATGTGAAAAAATGTACTGTGTGGGTATTTGCGTTGTGTCTGGTGGGACTCGTTTCTGTTCCGGCCTATGCAGACAACGAAATGCACACTTTAGCATCAGATCAAGCCACCCGCACAGTGACGGGGAAAGTCTTTGATGAAAAAAGAGAACCGATTATCGGAGCAAGTGTCTTGGTAAAAGGAACGACAAATGGTGCGGTAACCGATTTCGATGGCAACTTCTCATTGGAAGTGCCGACGAATGCTGTGCTTCAAGTATCGTACATCGGCTATTTATCGCAGGAAGTTCCGGTAGGCAATCAAACTGCGTTACAGATTGTCCTGCGGGAAGATACCAAAGCATTGGACGAAGTCGTTGTCGTAGCCTACGGTACGCAAAAGGTGCGTTCGGTGACCGGCTCAATGAGTAGAATGAGTACGGACGAGTTGGCCGATATGCCGGTGTCCAATGTCGGACAAAAACTGCAGGGGAAATTCTCCGGTGTTCAGATTTATCAGGCGAACGGGGAACCCGGAGCCGGACTGTCGTTCCGTATCCGCGGACAGGCTTCATTAAGCGGAGGACGCAATCCGTTGTTCGTGATCGACGGCTTTCCGTCGGCTATAGGGCTGGAAGAGTTAAGTCCGGACGAAATTGAAACCATTACTATTTTGAAGGACGCGGCTTCGGCAGCCCTCTACGGATCGCGTGCGGCCAACGGCGTTGTGCTGATAACGACCAAAGCTGCCAAGAGCGGGAAAACCAATATCGAATTGTCGGCCTATTTCGGCATGACCCATGTTGGGGACAGGGGAAAGCCCGATGTGATGAATGCGCAAGAATTTGCCCAGTTCAAGAAAGAATACTATGAAGACGCTGCCCTTTACGAAGGGTATGATAAAGGAGTTCCCGCTGCCTATCAAAACCCGCAATCCTTATCGGACGGAACGGACTGGTTCGACCTGTTGCTGCGGGATGCCGTGGCGCAGAATTACAATCTGTCGCTGACGACCGGTACGGAAAAAGTGAAATCGTCGGTAAACCTCAACTACAACAAGGAGGAAGGCGTTCTGCTGGAAACCTATACCGAACGCTTCTCGGCGCGTAGCAACAACGTGTTCCAGGCGACGGACAAGCTAACCTTCGGATTGAACCTTTCCGGATCGTACCGCACAGGACAATTGACGGAGGGGTTGGGTAACGGCCGTAATATCATCGGTTCGGCTTTCCTGATGGATCCGCAGTTGAAACACATCAACGAAGACGGCACGTATCCGATCGCGTTTGCCCAGCCGGGTATGTTTGCCAACCCGAACTACTACCTGGTATTGAAAAAACAAAAACATCCGAGGAAACAGATGCGGGGAACGGCCAATGCCTATATGAACGTCGAGTTGATCGAAGGATTGCAATACCGTTTAAGCGCCAATGCCAATTTAGGATCTGACCTGAGAGAGCGCTGGGTGCCTTCGGATGTGAACGGCGCCATGTTCAGCGCGCCTCCGAACCCGGCGATCGGATGGCAACAGAACAACGTTTATACGAACTGGCTGATCGAAAATACACTTTCTTACCAAAAAACGATCGCCGAGAAACATAACATCGACCTGTTGGCCGGTTATACGGCCCAAAAAACATGGTCGAATCAGGCGCGGATAACTGCCAATAATTATCCGGACAATGAAATTCCCTGGTGGGGAGTAGCATCGAGCATAGTCGGGAATAATGGAGGTATTGACGAATGGGCAATGCTTTCTTATTTGGGACGTATCAATTACGATTATGCCGGTAAATATTTGCTCTCCGTATCGCTGCGTCGCGACGGCCACTCTCGCTTCGGACCGAATGTCAAATGGGCGAATTTCCCGTCCGTATCGGCCGGTTGGATCATTTCCGACGAATCGTTTATGAAACCCTTGGATTGGATGAGCTATCTGAAGGCAAGAGCCAGCTACGGAGAAGTAGGGAACGCTGAAATCGGGAATTACACGTATCTGGCTACGGCCGATATGTCAAATTATGTATTCAATGGCGCCATTGCGCCCGGCCGGGCATTAATAAGAATCGGGAACGATTTCCTGACCTGGGAAACAACCAAGCAGTTAGACCTGGGTATTGACATCGGTTTGTATAACGACCGGATTTTCTTAGTGTACGACTACTACCGGAAAACGACGGACGGCATGTTGTACCAGACAGATGTTCCCCAGCAAACAGGTTTTGGAAATATTCAATCCAATCTTGGCGAACTGCGCTTCTGGGGGCATGAAATCGGTATCGAAACGCGGAATTTCGTGGGTGATTTCAAATGGAACACAAGCCTGAATCTAACGTTCAACCGCAATAAGGCTATCAACTTGGGTACGAACGATGCGCCGATCGGCGGAAATATGAATCAGACCGATTGGAACCGTACCGAAGTAGGCCGACCGCTCGGACAGTTCTACGGCTATATTTTTGACGGCGTATACATGACGGAAGAAGAATTTCAAGCCGGGCCGAAACATGCATTTTCGATGGTCGGAACCGCACGGATGAAAGACCTGAACGGCGACAAGATCATCGATATGAGCGACCGTACCTTTATCGGCGACCCAAACCCGGATATGATTTATGGTATCACCAATGAATTCAGTTACAAAAACTTCGATGCCAGCATCGTAATGGCCGGCGCTGTCGGTGGCGATATTATCGATGCGACGATGGAATGGACCGAAAATATCGACGGGGTGTTCAACGTACGCAAGGAAGTGGCCGAACGCTGGCGGTCACCCGAGAATCCCGGAAACGGCAATATTCCGCGTACCCGTACCGGTACGACCGAGCTGTTCCGTTTCAACAACTCACGCTGGGTATTCGACGGTTCGTATCTCTCGGTGAAGAACCTGACGATCGGTTATACACTTCCGGTAAAACCGAACAGCTATGTGAACGGGTTGCGTGTGTATGTAAGCGGCCAGAACCTACTGACGCTGACGAATTACCACGGCATGAATCCCGAAGTAAGCAATAACGGAAACGACGGATTGCGTCAGGGGGTAGATAACAGTTCTTATCCGGTGGCATCGGTCTATACGGTAGGTGTAAACATAAAATTCTAATGATTAAAACATAAGCAATATGAAACGTATATTAACATATATCTTCCTGGGTGCAACCGTCGGGTTGGCTTCCTGCAGCGAAGACTTTTTGAACGTATATCCGCAGACGTCCCTCAGCTCCACTACCTTCTACCAGACACCGGCTCATTTTGAACAGGCAATTACGGGGGCGTATGCAAGAACGCGCACGATCCCGTTGAATGGACTTATTATGGACGAGATGCGCTCGGATAATGCGCATTTTACGATGTATGCCGGCGACCGTGGCCCGTATCTGAGGACGGAAGTGATCGGGTTGTTTTTGGATGACGAGACGACGGATACCTGGGTACCCACTCGCTATAACGAAGTGTATAACGGTATTTCACGCGTGAATACACTCATTGGTCGGTTGGACGGATCGGAGTTGACGGACGATCAGAAAAAGGCCGTTCGGGCAGAAGCGTTATTCTTAAGAGCATTCTTCTATTATGATCTGGTAACCCACTGGGGAGGTGTTCCGTTGGTATTGACGGAAGCGAAAATGGGAGAAGAATTGTTTCTTCCCAATTCAACTGTTGAAGAGGTGTATAATCAAATTTTGACAGATATAGACGAGGCGATCAGCATCGGACTGCCGGTGGCTACCACTTTCCCGCAGTCGGGACGCGCCACGATGGGAGCCGCCCGGATGTTGCGGGCATATTCCTACATGTCCAAACCGGCGCGCGAATATGCAAAGGCCGAACAGGATTTGATTGCCATTACCCAAATGAACTATGGCTTACTGGATGACTATACCGATGTGTTCTCGCTGTCCAATAAAAATTCCAAAGAATCGATCTTTGAAATTCAGTACTTGGACGGTGACGGTGGCCAGCACAGCGATTTTCCGTGGCGATTGATCCCCAAATGCAGTAATCTGAATGTAATGATGGGAGTTTCAGCCAATAACTACGCCTATACCAGCGGAGGATGGGTGGTTCCGACGCAGGAAATGGTAGATTCGTATGAAGACGGTGACAAACGTCTGCCGGCTTCAATTGTGGTGGCCGAAGGTACGGTCAATGCGGCCGAACAGTTTACGTTCGAATCCATCAAGGACGTGAAAGGTTATGTATGCCCCGAAGGCAAAGCATATCGTTATTTCACCAATAAGTTCTATCATCCGCCGTATAGCTTTGGATTGCGGGCAGGCGACAATTTCCCGGTTTACCGTTATGCGGGTGCATTGTTGCTGCTGGCCGAATGTTTGGTGGAACAGGGCAAAAATGCCGAGGCATTACCCTGGGTCAATCAGGTACGTGCCAGAGCAGGGCTGCCGGCGCTGACTTCCGTGACGAAACAGCAGGTTTCTGACGAAATGCGTCATGAGTTGGCGTTTGAAAACCACCGCTGGACGGATCTGATCCGTACGGGACAGGCTATCGAGGTGATGACCCGGTTCGGTCAGGAAATGAAAGCGATGTACTCCTATATTCTTCCGGGAGCGTTTAACGTAACGCAGGATAGGTTGCTCTATCCGTTCTATTTCCGTGAATTGCGAGTAAATAAAGAATTGAAACAAAATCCCGGATACAAGGGGGATTATTGATTAATTAACGGTCAGGGGCTTGGCCAAGCTCCTGACAATTAATACTTTTGTTGTGACGGACTTTAGGCCTGTAAGCAGGTAAATTAACGAATTGTTTAGCGAGCGCAGCTCGTGGCCGACAGGCCTGTCTTTTGCCGTCAATTTCAATTGACGGTTAAGTAGATGGAGGCGAAGCCTCAACCTCTGTGGGTTTCAACCCCCTTTTACCTCTCCCCCCTGCCCCCCTCTCCACAAAGAGAGGGGGAAGAGGAGATGAAGCATTCTCTAAACCGTCGGTTGAAACCGCAAAAGACAGGCCTGCGGCCACTCGCTACGCTCGCTAAAAAAAATATGAATAATACAAGCTAATTGACTTTTGGCACATCCTCTATATTATTAAAAGAAGTATTGTAAAATATGTAAAAACAAAAAAAATGAAAACCTTATTAACTATCCTTTTTTGCATGGCAGGTATGCTATTGCAAGCGCAAATCAAACCGGTTCAATTGCAGTGCGAACACTTGCCCAATCCGTTAGGCATCGATACGCCGGAGCCTCGGTTGTCGTGGCAACTGAAAGATGATCGGTACGGCGCCTTGCAACAGGGATACCAAGTGATCGTAGGAACCGATTCGGCAGCCGTAGCGGCAGGAAACGGTAATGTATGGGATACAAAAGAGGTCGCCTCGGATCGGATGATGGTCTGTTATGACGGCCCGGAGCTATCTCCTTTTACCCGGTATTACTGGAAAGTTGCTATCCGCGACAAAGACCGGGAAGTAAGAACATCCGATGTGGCCGCTTTTGAAACCGGTATGATGCATGTCGCAAACTGGAAAGGGACATGGATCAGCGACGGGCATGAGTTGCGTGGGAAAAGCATCCACGACAAGTCTGCCCCTTATTTCAGAAAAGAATTTACGCCTGCCAAAAAGATTGCATCCGCACGCGCGTATATTGCCGTGGCGGGATTATATGAATTATATATCAACGGGGAGAAAATAGGAAACCACCGGCTTGACCCGATGTACACCCGGTTTGATCGCCGCAATCTCTATGTTACCTATGATGTGACTGCCAACCTGCAAAACGGCGGCAATGCATTCGGCGTGCTATTGGGGAACGGATGGTATAACCATCAGTCTACGGCCGTATGGTATTTCGACCGGGCGCCGTGGCGTAACCGGCCGACGTTTTGTATGGACGTGCGTGTCACATACGAAGACGGTACGGTGGAAACGATTACCACAAACAATACGTGGAAAACAGCTCCGAGTCCACTTATTTTTAACAGTATCTATACCGCCGAGCATTACGATGCGCGATTGGAACAACCCGGATGGAATAAAACCGGTTTTGATGACGCCGGATGGAAACGGATTACCCTGCGGGCGGCTCCTTCACAACATGTCGTTTCGCAACAACTGTATCCCATCCGGAATGTGGAAAAAATACCTGTTAAATCCGTAAAGAAGATCGACGATTATACCTATTGTTATGATTTGGGACGGAATATTGCCGGTGTGACCGAATTTAGAGTGAAGGGAGAAGCAGGAACTGTTATTACATTGGAGCATGGGGAGCTAACAGATGAAAACGGCCGTTTACGGATGAAAAATCTGAATGAACATTACCGTCCCACAGACGATAGTGATCCGTTCCAGAAAGATATCGTTATCTTGAGCGGGAATGGGGAAGACGTTTTTATGCCGAAATTTAATTACAAGGGTTTCCAGTATGTAGAAGTAAAATCCAATAAACCGATCGAACTGACCGAAGATAATCTGACCGGCTGGTTTATGCACAGCGATGTGCCGCCGACCGGTTCGCTGGAAACATCCGATCCACTGATAAATAAGATATGGTGGGCAACCAACAATGCGTATTTATCAAACCTGTTCGGTTACCCGACCGACTGTCCGCATCGGGAAAAGAATGGTTGGACAGGCGACGGGCACATTGCGATTGAAACAGGACTTTATAATTTTGATGCCATTACCGTGTATGAAAAATGGTTGGCCGATCACCGCGATGAACAACAACCCAATGGCGTATTGCCGGCTATTATTCCAAGCAGTGGCTGGGGATATGACTGGGGGAACGGATTAGACTGGACCAGTACTATCGCCATCATACCGTGGAGCATCTACGAATTTTACGGCGACTCCCGTTTATTGAGGGATTGCTATGATAATATGAAACTGTATGTGGATCATGTGACTGATTTGAGTCCGGACGGTCTGACGGATTGGGGACTCGGCGACTGGGTGCCTGTCAAGTCAAAAACGCCGGTTCGATTTACATCTTCAATCTATTATTATGTGGATGCGACGATTTTGGCAAATACGGCTAAGCTTTTTGACAGGCAGGAAGACTACCGGAAATACAGTGCACTGGCTGAAAAGATTAAAAAGGCGGTCAATGATACCTATCTGAACACCGAAACCGGCATCTACGGCGAAGGACTCCAAACCGAACAGAGCGTTCCGCTACAGTGGGGTATCGTTCCGGATGCATATCGCCAAAAGGTGGCCGATAACTTGGCGAAACGGGTCATTGCCGACGGATCGCATATTGACGTCGGACTGTTAGGCTCAAAAGCTATATTGAATGCCTTGAGCGAAAACGGATATGCGGATTTGGCATTTACTGTCGCTTCACAGCAGACATATCCTTCATGGGGATACTGGATTGCTAAAGGAGCGACCACGCTCTATGAAGCATGGACTGTGGAACCGGGAAAAGAAACGTCGCTTAACCATATTATGTTCGGAGAGATAGGCGCCTGGTTTTATAAGGCGTTGGGGGGTATACGGATTGATGCTAAAGCGCCGGGATTCAAAAATACATTATTGAAACCGCAGTTTGTAAAAGGATTGAACGCTGCGAACGTATCGTATGAATCGCCTTATGGGGTGATCGTTTCAAATTGGGAACGCAAAGGGAAAACGGTTCGCTATAAAGTGGTTATCCCTCCTAACAGCAAGGCCGAATTGTATGTGCCGGCAGGATATGTATTGAAGAAAGCGCAGTTGGCATCCGGAGAAAAGGTGGAATTGAACAGTTTCTCGGATCAAGTCTATGAATTGGTCGCCGGAAGCTATCAGTTGGAATTAAAAATGTAACATAAATAATACCGCATGAAAACACGTATTTGTCTTATTAAAAAAATGCAGGCCTGCATACTTGTAGTGCTGTCTATGCTGATTTTCAGTTGTGATGATGGTAGCAACGCCGACGGGAAAGATGATTTTGCCGCTTTGGAAGCAGCGTTTGTCGATCCGCCGGCAGCCTATCGTACGATGCCTTTCTGGGTATGGAACGGCTTGGTGACGGAAGCCGAAATCGACCGGATGCTGATCGAATTGAAAGAAGCCGGATCGGGCGGCGCTTTTGCTCACCCGCGTCCCGGAATGATTACCGAGTATCTCTCGGACGACTGGTTTAAGCTATTCAGGTATGCGGTCGATAAGGGAAAAGAGTTGGGGCTGGAAATTTGGATTTATGATGAAAATTCGTATCCCAGCGGTTTTGCAGGCGGACATGTGCCGCAGGAAATGCCTGAATCGTATAATCAGGGACAGGGACTTCGCTTGGAAAAAGCAACGATGTTGCCTGCTGCTACGGACAAGTATTATTTGGTTCTGGCAAAGGACGGCGATGTATGGAAGGATATAACCGCCTCTTTGGATGAGTATAAAGGCAAAAAAGGAGATTATTACCTGTATGAAAAAACATATTACCGGAAAACAGACTGGTATGGAGGTTATTCGTATGTAGACTTGTTGGTGCCCGGCGTGACGGAGAAGTTTATCGACATCACCATGAAAGGGTATGAAAACATTGCGAAAGACGAATTGGGTGCAGGCCGTACAGTACCCGGCGTGTTTACGGACGAACCGAATATCGTGACATCGGGTGGCCTTCGCTGGACACCGGATTTGTTCGACGTTTTCCAAAAACAATGGGGATATGATCTCCGGCCACTGTTGCCTTTACTGGAAGAAGAAACGGGCGAATGGAAAAAAGTGCGTCATAACTATATGGAAACGTTGTTGCAGCTCTTTATCGACCGGTGGTCGAAGCCTTGGTATGCCTATACGGAGGCAAACAAGTTGCAATGGACGGGGCACTATTGGGAACACGGTTGGCCGCAGATGAACGACGGGCCGGACAATATGGCGATGTATGCCTGGCATCAGGTGCCGTCTATCGACATGCTGTTTAACCAGTTTAACGAGGTGTCGCCGGTAGCTCAGTTCGGTAATATCCGTGCGGTAAAAGAGGTGCGCAGTGCGGCCAACCAGATGGGGCGCGAACGTACACTCAGCGAAACGTATGGCGGCGGCGGATGGGACGAAACATTCAAGGATTTCAAGCGCTTGGGTGATTGGGAGTATGTGCTGGGCGTTAATTTTATGAATCAGCACCTTTCGCACATGACGCTTACCGGTGCCCGCAAGTATGATTATCCGCCTGTCTTTACGTACCATTCGCCGTGGTTCTCGAACTACAAGGTGCTGAACGACTATTTCGCCCGCCTGTCGTTAGTGATGAGTAAAGGCGTTCAACGGAATGAAATCCTGGTCTTGGAGCCTAACTCCACACTGTGGGGTTATTATTCACATACCATCAGGCGAAACCAGCCATTGACGGACATAGGGACTGCGTTTCAGGCTTTTGTTACCTTACTGGAAAAAGGGCAGGTGGAATATGATCTGGGATCGGAAAATATCATCAAAGATCAGGGACGTGTGGAAGGCGGTAAGTTGATCGTCGGGCAAGCGCCTTATTCGACCGTGGTGATACCGCCGCTGAACGAAACGCTGAACAAACCGACTTTTGAGTTGCTACGTCAGTTTGTAGCACAGGGTGGACGCCTAATTACCTTTGCCGAATCCGACCGGATCGACGGGGCTATCAATCAGGAATTGGTATCGTTTATGGATCAGGAACCGATTATTCATGAATCCGAAGCCAACGAGGCGATCCTGAAGAAATATTTTGCTTCAACCAAAGGGTTTGACATTCGTTTCAGTCAGGGGAATTTATTTCACCATCGCCGTCAGTATGCGGATGGGGAACTGATTTTTATTGCCAACTCGTCTATGGAAGAGGCTACTGCAGGCAGTCTGACTATCAAGGGAAAGACGCTGTTGGAGATGGATGCGTTGAACGGGCAAATATACAGTTATCCGTCGGAAGCGCAAGGCGGCATGATGACGGCTTCGTTCCGGATAGAACCGGCAGGAAGTTTGTTGCTGTATAGCTCATATAAAACGAACCGTACCTACACGGTGAAACCGGAAGAGAAAGTTGAAAATGTGCTCACGGCTGACGGTGAAACGGTAATTACACGTGTGAAGGAAAATGCATTGACGATCGATTTCTGCGATGTGACGGTCAAAGGACAGACAACGAATAATGTTCATTTCTCCAATGCCGCCAATATTGCTTACAAAGCGCATGGCTTTGCGAACGGGAATCCCTGGAATTCTTCCGTTCAGTATAAACGCAACATTCTGGATCGTGATAATTTTACCGATGGAGGTTTTACGGCGACCTATCGTTTTACCGTCAATGACGACTTCGATTATTCGAAGATGCAGTTGGTGACCGAACGGCCTGAGTTCTTCAAGGTGACGGTAAACGGCAATGCTGTGACGGCCGTTCCCGGCAAATGGTGGTTAGACCGCTCGTTTGGCGTCTATCAGATGGGTGGATACGTGAAGAAAGGAGTTAATACGATCCGGTTGAATGTCACTCCGATGAGTATATTTGCCGAAATCGAACCGGTCTATGTACTGGGAGACTTTGCCGTTGTACCCGAAGCCAAAGGCTGGAGTATCAGTGCGCCGGTGAACACATTGGCGCTGGGTAGCTGGAAAGCGCAAAAACAGCCGTTTTACTCCTGGGATATGAAGTATAGTAAATCGTATACCCTTACGGATATGGCCGGTACCTATTTAGTGCAACTGGGACAGTGGGCAGGTACAGTAGCCGAAGTTTACGTAAACGGTGTAAAGGCCGGTATCATTGGGTATGATCCGTATCAGTTGGATGTGACTCCTCACTTAAAGGAAGGGATTAATCAGATCGATGTGCATGTGATCGGCAGTTTGAAAAACCTGTTGGGGCCGCATTACAGAAATCCGGCTCCCGGGCTGGCATCTCCGGGTCACTGGAAGAATATCAGCGAACCGATTGCCGGTGTAGACTATCAGATGATGGACTACGGTTTGATGGAAGACTTTGAATTACTGCATTAAGGAAACTGTTGTAAGAGATTAAACACAGAGGCACGGAGGCAAAGAGTTCTTTATTTTGCTAATTATCAGAATAATAAAAAGCGCTGTGCCTCTGTGTTTTATTGTAATTATTGGACTTTTGACACCCTCCCCGTAATAATTGATTCGTATATTTGCAGGAGTAAGTAACAATAAATACGCTATTTATTAAACTATAATTTCAATGCCGGGCAAACTCACCTCCGTCTGTGTCTATTGTGCTTCAAGCACAAAGATCGATCCTGTCTATTTTGAAGCGGCCGACCGTTTGGGGCGGTTATTGGGAAAACAAGGATTAAAGGTAATCAACGGTGCCGGCTCCATAGGGCTGATGAAAGCGGTTTCCGACAGTGCGCTGAAGGCCGGAGGCACAGTTACCGGAGTGATTCCGCGCTTTATGGTGAAAGAAAACTGGCATCATCCCGGACTGACCGAATTGATCGAGGTGGAAACCATGCACGAACGCAAACAAAAGATGGCCGATCTTTCCGACGCGGCAATTGCTTTGCCCGGTGGTTGCGGCACACTGGAGGAATTGTTGGAAGTTATTACCTGGAAACAATTAGGGCTATATCTGAAACCGATCGTCATCCTGAACACCAATCGCTATTATGATCCCCTGATCGACATGTTGCGGCGGGCGATCGACGAGCAATTCATGCGTCCGCAGCATCAAACGATGTGGGCTGTCGCCGATACGCCGGAAGAGGCAGTCGATATGATTCATTCGATGCTTCTGTGTTGAATCTCTTTAAACGACTTTTGACAATGAGCAAGTTAATAAATAGGCTTCACAATTTCTACTCGCAAACCGAGTGCATCTATCAAACGGTAGAATGTTCCCACGCTTGGTTCAATAATCCCATTCTCAATTTTTGAAATATACGATTTTTCTGCTCCTATGCGGCTGGCAAGTTCAGCCTGCGTTATTTTTTCGTTTTTTCTGGCATCGTGAATGATTTGGCCCATGCAATAGGCGTATGCTTCACGGCGGAACTGTTCGCGCTCCGGAGTACCAACCTTTCCGTAAAGTTCGTCCATTTCGGCGCTTACATCATAAATATCCTTAGTAATTTCTTTTAGTGCCATAGTATTCTTCCTTTATTTTAATTGCTTTTTTAATTTCACTTTCCGGTGTTTTTGGGGTTTTCTTCTGAAATCCATTAAACTTGAATTATTCATACTCTTTTTCTTTCAGCGAGCGCAGCTCGTGGCCGCAGGCCTGTCTTTTGCCGTTCAACCAACGGTTTTAAAGATGGAGGCGAAAGCCTCTTCCTCTGCGGGTTTCAACCCCTTTACACCTCACCCCCGACCCCTCTCCACAAGTAGAGGGGAGAAAAGACAAGGGGGTTAAAACCCACAGAGGAACCGGCCTTGAAGCCGGAAATAATTAACCGTCAGCTAAAGCATGACGGCAAAAGACAGGCCTAACGGCCACTCGCTACGCTCGCTGAAAGAGAGT
>JAITVG010000128.1 GCA_031285925.1 Tannerellaceae bacterium | reverse complement strand
AGAGGGGCGGCGGTGTATTCTTTCACGATGGCGCCCGTTTCATTATTGGTCATGGAGATGGCTTTATCCGCATTGTCGACGATCAATTCTTCCCCGAAAGCGTTTATATAATGCTTCGTCCTTCCGGAAATATGGAATTTGTGGGGATACAGAGAGGTAAAGCGGATGGTGTCGCCGATCTGATAACGCCAAAGCCCGCCCAGCGTACTGATGACTATCGCGTAGTTCACGCTTTTTTCCACTTCCTGCAAGGATAATATCTTCGGATCGGAACTGCCTGTCTGGTCGAGTGGTATAAATTCGTAGAAAACACCATAATCCTGCATCAACAGCAGGTTCGGGTCGGAAAGATCGTTCTGAATACCGAAAAAGCCTTCGGACGCGTTGTAGGTTTCCATATAGTGCATCTTGTCCGAAGGAATCAGTTCTTTATACAGGTTTCGATAGGGATCGAAACTGATTCCGCCATGAAAGAATACTTCCAGGTTAGGCCACACTTCGGTGAGGTATTCACTTCCTGTCTTTTCCATCAGGGCGCGGATCAGTACAAGCATCCAGGAAGGGACGCCCGAAAGGCTGTTTACGTCTTTATTCCACGTACTTTCCACAATGGCTTTGATCTTGCTTTCCCATTCGTCCATCAGGATGATCCTTTTCGAAGGAACGCGAACAAGGTTGACCAGCGGATTGAGGTTTTGCAGCAAAACCGCCGACAAATCTCCCAGATGCGCCTGTGTGTTCAGCGGCGAAGGGCTATGGCTTCCGCCCAGTATCAAACCTTTCCGTGAAAAGAAACGGCTTTTGGGATTATTCTCCAGATAAAGGGCTACGCAATCGACACCTCCTTTATAATGGCATCGCCAAAGGATTTCGTTCGTAACGGGAATATATTTGCTTTTGTCATTAGTCGTTCCGCTGCTGCACGCATACCAGCGGACAACGGATGGCCAGAGAACGTCTTTCTCTCCGTTGATCATGCGGGTGATATACGGTTTCAGATCGTCATACGTTTGCAGGGGAACGCGCCGGCGGAAGTCTTCATAAGTGCGGATGCTTTTATAGTCATATTTCCTTCCCCATTCGGTATCCCTTGCTTTGGATAGAAGTTTGTGCAACTGCATGGCCTGAATGCTTTCGCTTTCCTGCTCATACTTCCTTATGTTGCCCTGCCGGTGAAGGAAAAAGGGAGAAACCAAACCCGTAAGAAAATCCATATACTTCCTGGCTTTGTTTTTAATTCGGGAAAGCGCAAAGATAGCCATATTGTTTATTATTCATATATTTGCGCGTAATAAATTAACATCCATGAAGATAGGGATTCTTTCTTCCGGCGGTGATTGTCCCGGAATTAACGCCACGATACGTGGCGTGGGTAAAACGGCACTTATGCAATATGGCATGGAAGTGATCGGCATCCATAGCGGTTTTACCGGGCTTATCACAAAAGATACGGTCACTTTCAGCGAACGGACGCTTTCGGGCATACTGAACCTGGGCGGAACTATTCTCGGAACTTCCCGCGAAAAAGGCATACGCAAGAGATTGCGCAGCAATGAAAACGGCCTGGCGGACGTTATTCTGAAGAACTGCAACGAAATGGGGCTGGATGCCGTGGTGTGTATCGGCGGAAACGGCACGCAGAAAACGGCCAATCTTCTTTCAAAACTTGGGCTTAACATTATAGGCGTTCCCAAAACTATCGACAACGATGTGTGGGGAACCGATATTTCTTTCGGATTCGATACGGCGGTAAATATCGCGACCGAAGCCATAGACCGCCTGCATTCCACTGCAAGTTCACATAAACGGGTAATGGTGGTGGAGGTGATGGGGCACCATGCCGGCTGGATCGCTCTTTATGCCGGTATGGCCGGCGGAGCGGACGTTATACTGCTTCCCGAACTGGGCTACGAGATAGATAAGGTAAACGAGGCGATCCTCAACAGGGCGCAAAAAGGGAAACCTTATTCCATTGTAGTGGTTGCCGAAGGGGTAAAGACTCCGGCACACCGGCCTGCGGATTATTTTACGCCGACGATCGAACAGGGAACGGGAATAGAAGCACGCGAAACGGTGCTCGGATATACGCAAAGAGGTGGAAACCCTTCGCCGTTCGACCGCAACCTGGCAACCCGGTTGGGCGGCCATGCCACCGAGCTGTTAGTCAATCGCAGGTTTGGGCGGATGGTTTGTATAAATGGTGATAAGGTAGATTCCGTTCCTCTGGAAGAAGTCGCCGGAAAACTGAAAGTAGTCACTCCGCAGCACGATCTGGTTATACAGGGAAAACGAATGGGGATTATGTTTGGTCGATGATTTCAGAATCGTCGGTAGTAGTCACAGCCTCTATTGATTCCTTTTTTTTCAGAGGAAGTCTTGCGTATTCCCTCTCGTCCACATCTCCTCTGTCTTTTTCTTTTCTCAATACGGAAATGTATTGTCTGATTTCAGCATCTGTCCGAATGGCTGAGATTGCCGCCTCCGCAGCGTTTTGCTGCGATTCCTTCTTGGTAAATCCTGCGCCTGTGCCTATTTGCTTTTCTCCCATACATATTTCGGTTTGAAATACCGGAGTTCTGTCGGCATCGAAATAAGTATCGATCAGATTAAATGTGATATTCAGCTTGTTCCTCTGACACCATTCGATCAGGAGAGATTTGAAATTGTATTCCTTTTTAGTGATCTTTTCCAAAATGAGATAACGCTCAACAATCACATCGTTTACAAAATTGAAGCAGCAGCGATAGCCGTGATCCAGATAAAGAGCGGCGAGCAGGGCTTCCATCGCGTTTCCGAAGATATAACAGTGACGGTGAATATTGGGAGTTGCATAGCGAACAATCCGGTCGATGCCGAGTTCAACGGCAATTTGGTTTAAGGTTTCCCGCTGAACTATTTTAGACCGTGTAGTGGTAAGGAAACCTTCCTGCTTGTTGGGATATCGTTTATAAAGAATGTCGGCTACAATTGAGTTCAATATGGCGTCGCCCAAAAACTCCATCCGTTCATTGTTCAGCCATCTCCCGTCGTCCATCATGACCGGCGCCGACCTGTGCGAAAGGGATTGTTTGTAAAGTTCTATGTTGTCGGGATAATATCCCGTGATCTTATATATAGACAAATAAGGCTCCTTGCCTTTGTGTCTAAGGAGCCTTATTTTTTTATTTAACTGTTTGAATAACACGATTACTTCACAAACTTTTTTACAATCACACAAGCATTATGCCCTCCAAAACCGAAGGTGTTGGAAAGAGCTGCGTTAATTTCTCTCTTTTGTGCTTTATTGAACGTATAGTTAAGATTGTAATCAATTTCCGGATCATTGTCCCCTTCTTCATGGTTGATCGTCGGAGGGATGATGCCTTCTTCTATCGCCTTGATACAGGCAATGGCTTCAACAGCTCCTGCGGCGCCCAAAAGGTGTCCGGTCATGGATTTCGTCGAACTGATGTTGAGATTGGAAGCATGATCTCCGAAAACTTCCTTGATCGCTTTCACTTCCGATATATCTCCCACCGGAGTAGACGTTCCATGTACATTGATATAATCTATTTCTTCCGGTTTCATTCCGGCGTCTTCCAATGCGTTCTTCATAACCAGCCTTGCGCCCAGTCCGTCCGGATGAGAGGCTGTCAGATGGTATGCATCGGCCGATAATCCCGTACCTACCACTTCGCAATAAATATGTGCTCCCCGTGCAAGTGCATGTTCAAGTTCTT
Organism: Tannerellaceae bacterium; assembly: GCA_031285925.1. GTDB lineage: Bacteria > Bacteroidota > Bacteroidia > Bacteroidales > Tannerellaceae > QVMG01. The sequence goes on along the minus strand of JAITVG010000128.1, from coordinate 9,242 downwards.
CCAGAACAAGAGCGCCTGAACCTTCACCCATAACAAAACCGTCGCGGCTCGCACTGAATGGGCGGGAGGCCGTTTCCGGAGAATCATTACGGGTAGAAAGGGCGTTCATTGCGTTGAAACCGCCGATACTTGCAAAGGAAACCGCAGCTTCCGCTCCGCCGGTAACGATCGCATTTGCTTTCCCCAAACGGATATAGTTGAATGCGTCGCCGATAGCGTTTGTCGAAGAAGCGCAAGCAGAAACGGTAGCAAAGTTAGGCCCGTTAAAACCATATTTCATGGAGATATGGCCGGCGGCGATGTCTGCAATCATCTTGGGAATAAAGAAAGGATTAAAGCGTGGCCCGCGTTCGGCATCATATCCCTTTACCTCTTCTTCAAAGGTTTTGATTCCTCCGATACCGGCAGAAAATATCACGCCGATACGGGTTTTATCCTCACTTTCAAGGTCAAGGCCTGAATTAATTACGGCTTCATCTGCCGCTTTCAAGGCCAGCAAGGTATAACGGTCGCACTTTCTTACTTCTTTTCTATCCATTATTTGCAACGGATCAAAGTCTTTGATCTCACAGGCAAATTGGGTTTTGAATTTGGATGCGTCAAATAAAGTAATAGGCCCTGCGCCACTTTTCCCATTAGTAAGACCCTCCCAGGTTTCCGAAAGGGTATTACCAAGAGGAGTAATGGCTCCAAGACCTGTTACTACAACTCTTTTTAATTCCATACTTGAATATGAAAGGGTGGATGACTACTTCGCGTTAGCTTCGATATAAGCAATAGCGTCTCCTACGGTTGTAATCTTCTCTGCTTGATCGTCGGGAATAGAGATATTGAATTCTTTTTCAAATTCCATGATCAATTCCACCGTGTCAAGAGAGTCTGCCCCCAAATCGTTAGTAAAGCTAGCTTCCGGTGTCACTTCTGTTTCTTCAACACTTAATTTGTCAACGATGATAGCTTTAACTCTTGATGCAACTTCAGACATAACTTTTTGATTTTAAATTAATAATTGAAATATACTTTTTAAATTTGCAGTGCAAAGGAAAGAATTTTTTTGTTTACCAAACAAATATAATCAACTAAAAATACGAAAATATGCACATTTTATCTTTCCGTGTGCAGTTAAAGAGATAAAAGTATGAAGAATATTGCTGTTTTTGCTTCAGGGTCGGGTTCCAATGCCGAGAATATCATTACATATTTCGCCGGACACAGCGAAATCAGGGTCGCGATGATTGTATCGAATAATCCGAACGCGGGTGTTCTCGAACGGGCGGAAAGACTTGGAGTCCCCTCTTTTGTCTTTTCCCGCGGAGAGTTTGAAAAAGGCTCGCCGGTGCTGAAGAAATTGGCGGAATATCGTGTAGAACTTATTGTACTGGCCGGATTTTTAAATATGATTTCGAAAGCGTTTCTCAACGCCTATCCGGAAAGGATCATCAATATACATCCCGCATTATTGCCGAAATACGGCGGAAAAGGTATGTACGGAATGCATGTGCACAAAGCAGTGATTGCCGGAAAGGAGGAGAAAACCGGCATTACGATCCATCACATTAACGAGGTTTACGACGACGGAGAAGTTATATTCCAGGCCTCATTCCCGATACACGCTCATGATACGCCGGAGATAGTCGCAAAAAAAGTACACACCCTGGAATATGAACATTACCCCCGGGTGATCGAAAAATTCCTTTCATAAAGGGGAAGCGCTCTATCCTCTCACTTCAAATTCATCGGCATCCTGCCAGGCCGGGAAGTTCTCGCGCAGCTTGATCAAATCTTTCTTTTCCAGTGTACAGGTGCGGGTTATTTCTTCCCGCTTGCCGGCATCCGCAAGTTTCTTTCCTTTCGGACTGAACACTAAGGAATCGCCCCGGTATACGAATCCTTTCCCGTCGATGCCTACACGGTTTACTCCGCAAACGAAAGCCATATTTTCCATCGCACGTGCCTGAAGCAGCGTTTTCCAAACCCGTTTGCGGGCTTCCGGCCAGTTGGCCACATAGATCAGCAGGTCGTATTCATTGTCCACGTTACGGCTCCAAACCGGGAACCGCAGGTCGTAGCATACCTGCAAGCAGATATTCCAGCCTTTGTAGGGAATAACGGTGCGCCGGTTTCCTGCCGAGAAATACTTATCTTCTTCCGCCATGCGGAAAAGATGTCGCTTGTCGTAATAATACGTATCGCCCGAAGGGGTGATAAAGAAGGCACGGTTGAAATATTTCCCGTCATCTTTCACGATAAAGCTGCCTGCCACGGCCAACTTGTATTTCTTTGCCCACTCTTTCACCGTGGATACGGTTATGCCGTCCGGCGTATCCGCAAGCTTTTCCACATCCATGGAAAAGCCGGTGGAAAAGGTTTCCGGCAGAACGGCTATATCCGTTTTCCCACTCACCCGGCGGATCAATTCTCCATAGTAACCCAGATTTTCGTCCCTGTCTTCCCATATAATATGGGATTGTATCATGCTGATACGCAAGTTCTGTTCCATATTAGTATTTCCTTGATTAATATCTCCTTGATTTGCAAACTTAACTATAAATCTTCGATTTCCATGCCCCCATTCATATTTCTTTTGAGAATATCCCTCGCACGCGTATTATTTAAGGATGCTTTTGTTGTTTCTCAAAACAACTTCCTTATATCCATCGAAAGAAAACTTTCGACGTCAATTCCACCATCGCCGACAATAAATAAAGATTGAGGGTTAAAGAGTTGCCTGAATTTATCCAGCCCTTTCGTTTTCTTCTCCGCATTACTCTTGACTTCAATGGCTACCACTGAATCCTTCTTTCGCAGAATGAAATCCACCTCATCATTACGTTCGCGCCAGTAAAACACCTCAAAACGACAGGTAAATGCCTGGTTGACAAGATAAGCCCCGATACCCGATTCAAAGATATGCCCCCATGCTTTACGGTCAAGAATCGCCTGTTCAAAAGTAAGAGGATTATACACCATTTTCAACGCATTATTGTAAACCTGCAACTTGGGAATGCTGGCTTTTCGTCTTGCCGTATCAATACTGAATTTCTGAAGCCCACCAAGCAATCCGCTTTCATCCAATAAATTGATATATCCTGCCAAAGTAGCCGTATTGCCGGCATCCTGTAACGAACCTAACATCTTGTTCAAAGAGAGCAATCCACCGGAGTAAGCAGCTCCCAACTCGAATGTCTGACGCAGTAAAGCCGGCTTGTTTATGGGAGTATGCATCAAAATATCTTTATTAATCGTAGCCTCAATAATGGATGATTGAATATATTGTTGAAAACGCTCTTCGTCATCAATCAAAGATGCCGCACCAGGGTAACTGCCGTAGAACAGATATTGATCAAGCGAGAAACCAAAACATTCTTTCATTTCCTGATAGCTCCAGTGGCTCATACGAATTTCTTCGAATCGTCCTGCCAATGATTCCGACAACCCTTTTTCCAATAGTACGCGACTACTGCCAAGAAGCAGGACTTTGATATTACGATCATGAAATGTATCATCATCCCATTCTTTTTTCACGACTTCGCTCCAGTTGGCTATCTTTTGAATCTCATCAATAATAAGAATTATACTTTTCCAACCACGGTTCTCTTTCAAGCTGCGAACAGCCGCCCAACAATTAGAAATCCAGGCACTATTCGTAGCCGGAACATTATCGGCAGAGAACAGCTGATAAGGAGCATCCAAATCTTTAAGTACTTGTTTGACTACGGTCGATTTACCTGTCTGACGAGCACCCATAACGACCTGAATAAATCTTCGCTGTTCTTTAAGTCTGCCCTTAATCGTCTGATATTCTGATCGTTTATACATATTATTACATTTTATGCAGTAGATTGCGTATTTTCACGCACTACAAAGATAATAAATATATCTAAACAGGAAATACTTACTTTTTTAACGCTTGCGCTATTGTCTGAACTGTGATTCGTTTGATTCTACTAATCATGAAAAAATGCCGGGCGAGTTAAAAAAGCATTCATGTGATTTTCACTAATTACCGGACATTTTCACCATAAATGTTTCTTCAAGAGAATTGATCCACTATCTTTACGCCACTATAACCCTAATACCGGGAAAAAGATGAAACGAGTGTTTATATGTGTGATCAATTGCGTGTGTATCCTTTCAGTGCAGGGGCAAACTGTTCCGGAACTCTATCGCCGGGCGGACAGGGCGAAAATGAATCATTGGGTAGACTCCGTTTTCGATGCATTGACGCCGGAGGAGCGAATCGGGCAATTGTTTATGCCGGTGGTAAATCCTGCGGACGACAGCCGGAATATGCAAACGATCATGCGTTATGTAAGCGAAATGAAGGTTGGCGGACTGCTTTTCCAAAAGGGAAACGCGGTGAAGCAGGCGGAGGTAACGAATCGTGTGCAGAAGGCGGCACGGGTTCCTTTGCTGATTTCGCTGGACGGCGAATGGGGGCTTTCGATGCGCTTGGATGGCACTACGCGCTTTCCCAAAAACATGATGTTGGGTGCGATTGAAGACAACAGCCTGATTGAAGCCTACGGGCGGGAAGTCGGTCGGCAATGCAATGAAATGGGGATTCATATCAATTTCGCGCCCGACGTGGACGTAAACAGTAACATGTCGAATCCGGTGATCGGCATCCGTTCCTTTGGAGAGAATCCGTACGCGGTTGCGGAGAAGGGTATTGCCTACGCCCGCGGGCTGGAAAAGATGGGCGTGATGGCCGTGGCCAAACATTTTCCCGGTCACGGAGATACGGCCGAAGATTCCCACCACACGCTACCGGCTGTCCGCCACGACACGGCACGTTTGGACAGCGTGGAGTTGCTTCCTTTCAAGCGTTTTATATATGAAGGGTTCGCCGGGATGATGACCGGCCACTTGTATGTGCCGGCTTTGGACAACACGCCCGGTTTGCCTTCTTCCCTGTCGCACCCTGTCGTGACGGGTTTGCTGAAAGAGCAGCTGGGCTTTCGGGGATTGTGCTTCACCGATGCGCTGGCCATGAAAGGGGCGAGCGGCAATGCCTCTTCGGATAATCCTTCCGTGAAGGCGTTGCTGGCCGGGAATGATATTCTTCTGGCTCCGGCTTCACTGAGCAAAGACTTTGCCGCAGTCAGAGAAGCGGTCGATAAAGGTATTATTAACAGGAAGGATATTGAGGAAAAATGTATCAAAGTTTTACAATATAAATATATCGCAGGGCTGCATAATTATAAGCCGGTGGAGATAAAAGGACTATCGGAAAGGCTTAATACTCCTCACGCGGAATGGCTTGTGTCCAAACTGAACGCGGAAGCCATTACGCTGATCAAGAATGAGAAGGGTTTTCTTCCGCTGCGGGAAATGGGGGAGAAAAAGATCGCCTTATTGTCGTTGGGAGGTGAAGCGGATAATGAATTCCGGCAAATGCTGAGCCGCTACGATTCGATCGCCTGTTTCAATCTGGGGATAAGCGCTTCGGAAGCTCAAGTAAAACAGGTATATGGGCGGTTGATGAATTACGATCGGATTATCTGCGCAGTCCATACGTCACGTATTCCCGAAAGCGCGGATTTGCGACAACTTGCGGTAAAGAAGGATTTGGTTCTCGTTTTCTTCACATTACCCTATTCCTGCCGGAATTACAAACAGTCGATCGGACAGGCAAAGGCGGTGGTGATGGCCTACGAAGCGACGCCGTTGGCGCAAAGCTATGCGGCACAGATGGTGTTCGGGGGCGTTCCGGCAAAGGGGAAGTTGCCGGTTTCCATTCCCGGCCTTTACTATGAAGGGATGGGGGTTTTTACCGGAAAATCCCGTTTGGGGTTTTATCCGTCGCAGGAGGTGGGCATTGATCCGGTGCGTTTGGAGGTAGTTGAATCGATCGTACAGGAAGGTTTGGACAAAGAGGCGTTTCCCGGTTGTCAGGTGTTGGTGGCAAAGGATGGAATGATTGTTTATAATAAGGCCTTCGGCTATTATGATTCGGAGAAAACCCAAAAAGTAAGCACCCGGTCGGTATACGATCTTGCTTCCGTATCGAAAGCCGCGGGCACATTGCTGGGCGTAATGAAGGCTTACGACGAAAAGAAATTCACGCTGAACGGCAAGATATCCGATTTCCTCCCCGAACTGAAAGCTTCGGACAAAAAGGATATAATTATCCGCGATATGTTATATCACCAATCCGGACTGGTGCCGACCATCAATTTTTATCTCAAGGCAATAGACAGGGAGAGCTATGCCGGGAGCCTGTACAGTGCGCGCCGGAGTGCTGCTCATACTGTCCGCTTCGATGAAAGAACCTACGTGCGCAATGATTTCAGGTATTTGCCGGGAATCGTTTCCGAAACGCCGAAAGCGGGATTCCCCATGCAGGTTGCCAAAGATTTCTATCTGCACGAAAGTTTCAGGGATTCCATTATGCTGGCAATCTGTGATTCGAAGCCTGGAACGAAAGGGCGCTACCGTTACAGCTGCATAAACTTTATCTTGCTGGAAATGATGCTGCATAAACAGATGGGAAAGCCATTGGACGAACTGCTGGATCATGACTTTTACCGGCGCCTGGGAGCGCGGAGCACAACATACAACCCGTTGAAGAAAATGGATGAACGGCTGATCGTTCCAACTGAGAACGACCGGTTTGTTCGCCGGCAGTTATTGCGCGGTTACGTACACGACGAAGCGGCAGCCTTTCAGGGTGGAGTTTCCGGGAATGCCGGATTGTTTTCAAGTGCGGAAGACCTGGCGAAAGTGTTGCAGTTGTTTCTTTCGCACGGCACGTACGGGAGAGATACGCTGTTGTCTAAGGAAACTACCCGTTTGTTTACGCAAAGCAAGTCGCCGAACTCCCGCCGCGGATTGGGTTTCGACAAGCCTTTGCCGGGAGGGGCGGGTTCTCCCTGCGGGGATTTGGCTCCGGCTTCGGTCTACGGGCATACCGGATATACGGGAACCTGCTTCTGGGTAGATCCGGATAATCAACTTATTTATATATTCCTTACCAATCGGCTGCATCCGAGCCGCACAAATACCAAACTTTTCTCTTTAGACATCCGGACACGAATACAAGACTCCATATACAAATCGTTTCGCCAATGACGAAAAGACTTAGAGCCTGTTCAAATTTTCCGGGGAAAATTTAAACAGGCTCTTATATTATGGAGTAAAAAAGTTAAACTTGAAACAGGAGTTTTATCCCAAATAGGATTTCAAGAGTTTGCTGCGCGTGCCTTGTCTTAGTCTTCTGATTGCCTTTTCCTTGATCTGGCGGACGCGTTCCCGGGTGAGTCCGAATTTGTCGCCGATCTCTTCCAAAGTCATTTCCTGATAACCGATACCGAAAAACATTTTGATGATGTCGCATTCTCTTTCGGTCAGTGTGGCAAGCGCTCTGTCGATTTCTTTTGCCAGCGATTCATTCATTAACGTCCGGTCGGCGATGGGTGCATCGTCGTTCACAAGCACATCCAGAAGGCTGTTGTCTTCGCCTTCCACGAATGGGGCATCCACAGAGATATGGCGCCCGGATACTTTTAACGTGTCTGAGATTTTGTCTACGGGAATATCCAGTTCTTCAGCCAGTTCTTCGGGGGAAGGGCGGCGTTCGTTTTCCTGTTCAAACCGGGAGAAAGCTTTGCTGATCTTGTTCAGCGAACCTACCTGATTCAAAGGAAGACGAACTATGCGCGACTGCTCCGCCAAAGCCTGAAGAATAGACTGGCGAATCCACCATACGGCATAGGAAATAAACTTGAATCCACGAGTTTCGTCAAACTTTTCCGCTGCCTTGATCAAACCGAGATTGCCTTCATTGATTAAGTCCGGCAAACTCAATCCCTGGTTCTGATACTGTTTTGCGACAGATACGACGAAACGCAAATTAGCCCTGGTAAGTTTTTCCAAGGCCTTGCGATCTCCTCTTTTAATAGCTTGTGCCAATTCCACTTCTTCTTCCACCGTGATAAGATCTTCACGGCCGATCTCTTGGAGATATTTGTCAAGAGAAGCGCTTTCGCGATTAGTGATGGACTTTGTAATCTTTAGTTGCCTCATGCTGTTGATCTATTGAGAATAAACGGGGTGCAAAGATAATGTTTTTACCATTATAATTAGCTGAATGCACCTCCGCATTCAGCTAATTAAATACCTTTAACAGTCCTTTGACTTAAAAACCGGCGCAGAGTTTAATGCGAAACTTGTCAATCCGCCAAATTTATTGCGTAATAGACAGCCTTGAATCCGGTATTGTTCTTGTTCGGATATATTCCTCTTATAAATAATGCCTGATCTGTTTCGCCGCTTTTGATTACACGTTCGACGATCTCGTTAAGTTCTTCGGGAGTAGAAACGCGCCGGTCGTTGACGGACTGAATAATATAGCCTTTCGTAATGCCTGCATCTTTCATTTTTCCGTCCACTACGCCGGTAACTTCCACACCGTAGCTTATTCCCAACTGCCGTTTTTGTTCATCTGTCAGTTCCTTGAAGGCTGCACCCAATACTTCGGCAACATCTCCTTTTCCCTTGACGACTTCCGTATTGCCTTGTGCATTGCGCAGTTCGATATTAAATGTAAGCTCTTTTCCGTAGCGGTCTACCGTAACCTTCACTTTATCGCCCGGGCGGTACTTGCTGATTTGTTCCTGCAATGCGCTGCCGGTACGGATCTTCACACCGTTTACGGCTACAATCACGTCGCCGGTTTCCACTCCTGCTTCCTTGGCGGAGCTGTATGGAGCAAACTCTGCGATATAAGCGCCTTCCGTTACTTTCAGTTTTTCCTTTTCCTCTTCTTTTACTTGCTGAACATCCGACATCATTACACCCAGGATGGCTCTTTGGACTATCCCGTATTGTTTCAGGTCGGCTACTACTTTCCCGGCTATACTGACGGGCACGGCGAAGGAATATCCGGCAAAGTTTCCGGTTTCCGAATAGATAGCCGTGTTGATACCGACCAGTTCGCCTTTTGTATTGACAAGGGCGCCGCCGCTATTTCCGGGATTTACAGCGGCATCCGTCTGGATAAAAGACTCTATACCGCCGCGGGTACCTCTTCCGGATATGCTGCCGCGGCCTTTCGCACTGACAATTCCGGCTGTAACGGTGGATGTAAGGTTAAACGGGTTGCCGATAGCCAATACCCATTCGCCTACTTTCAGTTTTTCAGAGTCGCCGAAAGGGATTGTCGGCAGATCTTTGGCATCAATTTTAATTAATGCAATATCTGTCTGCGAATCTGTTCCCACTACTTTTGCCGGGAATTT
>JAITVG010000114.1 GCA_031285925.1 Tannerellaceae bacterium | reverse complement strand
AGATCAGTACCGCAGGCGCGTTCCAGTTCCACCAAAGCGGCGGCACAGTTATACAGCGTTTCACTGTAATTTACCTGCACGTCGTTGTAAGTGCGTTGCGCATTGAGAAGTTCGAGAATACCTGTCTCGCCCAGCTCGTAACTATACATTTTCTTTTTGCAGATGGTTTCCGCCTCGTTCAACAATCCGGTATTGAATTGCTCTACCTGACGGCAGGTCGTTTTGTATTTATTGTAAGCCTGCGCCACCTCCGCAGCGATTTGCAATTCAATAGCCTGATACTGCATTTCGTTTTGTGTAGCTGCCAGTTGAGCCGCCCGTAGCTCTCCCTTATTGGTGTTGGAGAATTTCAACGGAATACTGACACCCGCCGTAATGCCTTTGAATGCGGGAGCAGGTGCAATCTCGTTGCGCACTTCGGAAGAATAACCGCCGCCGATACTGAAGCCAAGGTCTATTGCCCGGTTGGCTTTTGCCAGGCGCACGTTGTTTTGCGAAACCTCTTTTGATTTCAACGCAGCCTGCAAGTCGGCACGGTTGTTTTGCGCCGCAGTAATCAGTTCGGATAAATTGTACTCCCGTTTGGAATACAACAATGCTCCCGCAATCGAATCGGGTAGTTCCATGTTTCTACTGCCCTGCAACAATTGCAACTGAACCAGAATATCCTGCAATTCACTTTCGCCTGCATAAACCTCGTTCAACATGGTGGCCGCTTCCAGTTTCGATTGCTGCGCATCGACTTCCATGATGAAACCCGCACGGAAGCGCAAACTGTCGGCACGAGCCAGTCCGAGCATTTGCCTGTACGATGATTGTTGTATTTCATTCAATCTTTTTTGTTTCAACGCCGTTAAAAAAGCAAGAGTAGCATCGGCACGCAGATTGCGAAAATAGTCTTCCAAAAGCGCCCCTGTCATTTCTTTTTCGCTTTGCGCCACCCGGATTCGCGCTTTACGTTTTCCGCCCAGCTCTAACGTCCAACTTAATTCGGCATCCACTCCGTAACCCATTTGCAGGTTCCAGTTTTGATTGTTGGCATAACCCACCGACAATTCGGGGTCGGGAAAAACTTTAGCGGCTTTCACACCGGCATCGGCAATGTCTACGTTATACTTTTCAGCCAGATAGCTGACATTGGAGTTTTTGACGTTGTTCAAATATTCATTGAATGTCAATACTTGCTTTTCCTGTGGATAACCGTTAACGGCTATGCACAGGAAATAAAGTAATATAATCGGTTTAATAATTTTCATCGAAATCATCATTAATCGGTTGTTTTATTTAAGTTTCTTTTTTCCAGCATATAGTAAAATGCAGGTAAAGCATAGAGTATAAGAATGGTTCCACACAACAGGCCGTAAACGATTACCGTTGCCAGCGGACGCTGTACATCGGAGCCGATGCCTGTGGATATGGAAGCGGGCAACAGTCCCAAAACCGCTACGGTGGCTGTCATTAATACAGGGCGCAATCGGTGCGATGCACCTGAAATTACGGCTTCTTTCAATTCCGTTCCTCTCTTTCGCAATATATTGATATGTGAAATCAATATTACACCGTTTTGGATGAAGACCCCAAAAAGTGCAATGAATCCCACGGCTGATGATACATTAAAGGTCATGTCACGCACGACCAAAGCTAACATACCGCCAAAAACCGCCAGCGGCAACATCCCGACAAGCAATCCCGCCTGCCGGAATTTTCCGAACGTGAAAAACAGAAGCAGGAACATTACAGTCAGTGTTACAGGCACGACTACGGCAAGGCGGCTAAAAGCGCGGTGCTGGTTTTCCAGCTGTCCCGCCCAGTGAAATTTGAATTTGGAGTGGTCGTATTTTACCTGTTCTTCTATCTTCGATCCGGCTTCTTTAACGAACGAGCTTAAATCTTTTCCACGCAGATTCATCCGCACGGTAACAAAACGTTGCCCCTTCTCGCGGGAAATCATACTGGCGCCGGTTGTCGTTTTAATCTCTGCCACGGCCGAAAGGGGTATCATCGTTCCCGAACCCGAAGTCAACATCAGCGCCCCGATTTTTTCAGGTGTATCGCGTGATATGTCATTGTAACGGCAAATCACATCATACACCTTGCTGCCGATAAATACCTGCGAGATAGCCTTGCCGCCGATGGCAACCTCTATCAACTCGGCAACATCGGCGACATTCAGTCCGTATTGGGCTATTTTGTCGCGGTTGGCTACGATTTGAAGTTGCGGCAGAAAGGGTTCTTCCATAATGCCGACATCGCCCGAACCCTGTATGCCTGACAGAACCTTGACCACCTCATCGGCTATGCGGCGGCTCTCAGTCAGGTCTTCTCCGAATATTTTGATGGCCAAATCACTGTGCGCCCCTGCAATCTGGTCTTGAACCATATCGATAATAGGTTGGGAAAAGCCTGCGCCATATCCGGGCATCGTATCGACCATGGCCGCCATATCGGCAATCAGGTCTGACTTCCTGTGGCCATCTTTCCATGTGTCGTAAGGCTTTAAGCCAATCATCACTTCGATATGCGAGAACGAGAACGGACATACGCCTTCGTCGTCGCGTCCCGTTTGGGTCATCACGTAGGTTACCTCGTCAAAGGTTTTGAGCTTACTCCTGAGCGTAGTAGCCATTTCGGAAGACTTTTCGAGCGACATGCCGGGAGGCAGCTGCACCTGAATCCAGATACTTCCCTCATCCAAAGCGGGTAAAAAATCTTTTCCCACATATACCGAAAGCCCGGCAACCACAAGCAGAATGACAGCCATGGCAGCCATGACTCTTTTGGGTGCGGCGATAATTTTAGCTGTCTGCCGTTTGTATATTCCCGTCAGGCGTTCGAGCCAGCGATTATGATAAACCTTTTGCGGCTTTTTATATACCGCGTAAGCCAGGCCGGGAATCAGGATCAATGCCGACGCCAATGCTCCCAGCAAGGCAAAGCTCAATGTAAACGCCATCGGGGTAAAGAGTTTCTGTTCGACGCGGTCGAATGCAAACAGCGGCAGATAGGCAATAATGATAATCAGCGTGGCAAAGAAGATGGGTTTTGCCACTTCGGAAACACGTTTTGCTATACTCGCCCTGTCCAATGGCGCATCGGGATTATCCTCGCGTTTTTTGAGAATCGTTTCCATCATTACAATCGTGCCGTCCACGATGATGCCGAAATCGATGGCTCCCAGCGAGAGCAGGTTGGCGGGGATATCGGTCAGCCACATCAGGATGAAGGATATCAGCAGCGAAACGGGAATGGTAATGGTGGCAAGCAACGCCCCTTTGGGGCTTCCGAGGAATATGATCAGAATGCCTGTAACCAGCAGGATGCCGAACGAAAGCGTATGCGAAATAGTGTTCAAGGTAGCATCAACCAGTTCGGTACGGTCATAAAAGGTGTGAATCTTTATGCCTTTCGGGAGGATGTTATCATTCAAATCATCGACTGCCGCATTTATTTCTTTGAGTATCAGCGACGGATTTTCATAACGCAGCAATTGCACCATGCCCTGAACGCCGTCTTCGTAGTTTATCTCGTCGTCTAAATAGCCCATAATCCCTTTGCGTTCGAGGTTTCCATATTTCAATTCGCCCAAATCCTTTAAATAGACGGGGACTCCGCCAACGGTCTTTACTACGATATGTCCCAAGTCCTGCAAATCGCGCACAAGTCCTACGCCGCGCACCACGTAACTCAAATCCCCTCGGATAATTGTACTGCCGCCCGCATTGGAGTTGTTGCGTTCGATGGATTCCGTAATTTCGCTGAGCGATAGATGGTATTCGGCTAATTTATTGGGATTGATTTCTATTTGGAATTGTGTGGTGATGCCGCCGAAATTGGATACATCGGCAATGCCATGAATCTGCCGCAAGCGTGGAATAATCACCCAATGGTTCAATTCCGTAAGTTCCCTCAGACTTTTATTTCCCGCAACCACATAGCGGTATATTTCGCCTGTGGGCGAAGTCAGCGGGTCGAGTCCGGGCTTGGCATCGAAAGGCAAATCGACATCGTTAATACATTCCATTACCCGCTGGCGAGCCCAATAGTCGTCTATTCCGCCTTCAAAAACGAGTGTAATCTTGGATATGCCGAAAAAATTCTTGCTCCTCATTACTTTCAAACCGGGGATACCGTTCAATTCCCGTTCCAGGGGAATGGTTATCTGTTGCTCAATTTCCGCAACGGCAAGTCCCGGCACCTGCGTGGCCACACCGACCGATACGTCGGCAATATCGGGATAGGCATCAATGGCAAGCTGTCTCCATGCGTAAATACCGATTCCCGACAACAGTACGAATATCGTCAGCATCAACCAGCGACGACTAATCAGGGTGTTCATCAATTTTTCCATAGACTTACCTGTTTAAATAGATACCACCTTTGATGACCACCTTTTCACCCTCGCTTATACCGCTGACAACACGCACACTGTCCTGGTGAACGGACTCCGTTTCCACTTTGCGCCGGATGTAGTTCCCTTTTGATAATTCAATCAACACGTAATCATTGTCCTGTTCCTGCATAATGGCAGTTGAAGGCAGGATAATCGCTTTTGTCGGGGAACTCAGGAAGTGAACTTCGCAAAACATGCCAAGTTTCAACTCTTTGTCGGCATTGTTGCATTCAACTATCACTTCGAGCGAGCGGGTTTCTTCGTCCAGCATTTCACCTATGTAGTGAATCATACCCCAAATGACTTTATTAGGATGTGCATTGGTAAATATTTCTACACGGTCGCCGGGGTTAATAGCTCCGAAAAAGGTTTCCTTGACAAGTGCAGCCACCCAAACGCGCGACAAATCGGCCACTATCACCAGCGGCTCCGAATCCTCTCCGATATAATTGCCGATAGTGATATTGCTTTTTACGACTTCGCCTGCAATGGGAGAAAGAACTTTTAAGGGTTGTCCCATTTGAAGTGAAGCGGCATCTGTATTAAATAGTTGAAGCGTTGCTTTTGCCTGCTCAAATTCTTGATTGGCAATATGTGCTTCGCTTTTTGCCTGCTCCGAATCTCTTTGAGCGGCAACGCCGTTGGCCGTCAATTCTTTCTGGCGGTTATAGTTCTGTTGGGCAAGTTCGCTGGCCGATTGAGCGGTAAAATAAGCCTTGGTGGCTTCGTAAAATTCTGATGAACCCAATTCAAAAACCGGTGAACCGGCGTTTACTTTTTGCCCTAATTGAATGAACGATTTTACAATCCGCCCTGCGAACGGAGGGGCAATCCCCGCCAATTTGCCCGTAACGGGGCGAACGGTTCCAACGGTTCTGAACTCTGCCGAGAAATCCTGTAGTTGAGCGCTTGCGGCGGCCATATCCTTTAAAACAGGTGAATTTTCGGATACAACTATGGTGTCGCCCTTATATTGAATGTCTGCATTTTCGGTTGCAGGTTTGTTTTGTTTGCACGAGGCCAGTAAAACACATGCCCCCGCCAATATGAATAATTTTATCATTGAAACAGTGATTTGAAAATTTTAAAAATGTGAAATGCCGTTGATACAACGACTGAATAAATTATTTGCTTGAATACCTTCAAGGTATACTGTCAGTCGCACAGTCAGCCGCACAGGACATAATTGTTTGTCAACAATAACGGCCTGATTATTTGCGAGTGTAAGTGGAATGTAAATTAAAGTACGCAGGGAGGCGCCCGCAGAGAAACACAGGCAACGGATTTCGGAATGGTTCTATCCCTGAAGAGCGGACGGATAATTGCCTGAAATAGAAGAAATATTCCCAAGCCTGCAAAGCATAAACCGGCCTGAAGTGTCTGGAAAGAAGACAATGTCGAAATCAAAGTCAATTCGGTAACGCTGTGTGTACCCGTTTGTGCGTGAGCTTTGCTGTGGATATGCGAATGGACGATGGTAACACCGTTGATAATGTGGCTGTGGTAAAAGAAGCAGATATTCGCATAGAATAATGTGAATATCACAATCAAAATGCAACTGATTATCTGCCTGCTTTTCTTTGACATTAACAACTGTTTTTATTTCGGTTTGCAAAAATACGGTTTTATTTTCGGAATATTGTGTATAGAATACGCTCAAAACTTATACACAATCCCTACATCAAACCCCTTGCGGCTGAAATCGGTCGTGTATCCGGCGCTCACTCCGATGTTCCGGTAGAACATTCCCCCGCCAACAGAAACATGCCCAAGTGAACTGTACGAAGCCATAACGAACGGTTGCCATTTGTCTACTGCGTATTTGGTGACTACTTTTTCTATCGGAGAGAATGAGGGGGTGATGGATTGCAGGCGGTTATTCTTGACGACTGCTTCAAAACTGAACTTACCGTATTGATTATCGAACAGCGTTTCGAGGTATTTTCGTTCCATGTTCCAGTCGTAGGCGGTTTGCTTTAACTCTTTCTCCGTTACGCTGTCCGGGAAGTTGAAACCGGCAGGGATCAGCGTGTCGGAGAATTTGAAATCAGCTTCGGTGAGCAGTTCTACCTTGGGAGCGGCGATATTGAAGTGTACCTTATACTCCGGCGCACGTTTATACTCAACCTCGGTTTTGTATTCGATGCAGGACTTTTCGATAAAGTAACCGATACCGGCACCGATTACGAGGGCTGCAAGTATGGCAAGTATATTGTTCATGGCTGCACTCCTTTTGCAAACAGTACATTCCTTCGGTTCTCCCCGTCCCTTTTGTGCGAGATATGCACAAACGTCGGATAAAGAATGATCTGGT
>JAITVG010000097.1 GCA_031285925.1 Tannerellaceae bacterium | reverse complement strand
TGAAACCCGCAGAGGAAGAGGCTTTCGCCTCCATCTTTAAAACCGTTGGTTGAAACCAACGGCAAAATACAGGCCTGCGGCCACTCGCTGCGCTCGCTAATTTGATCAGTATGAATAATACAGGATAAATCACAGTTCAGACAGCTATAAACCCAACACCCACACTCCCAATACATTACGAGATGTTAAAAAGTGTTTCTATATATAGTACGCGCTCGTACTACCTATACAACGGCGCCGTACTATAGGTAGTACGAAGAAATACTACCCGTACTAATTTTTATTCTTTCAGCAAGCGCAGCTCGTGGCCGTCAGGTCTGCGTTTTGCCAGGGCTTCCTTTTTGAAATACGGTTAGATGATTTTTCAAAACAGTTGCTTATGCGATACAAATTTATTTAACGGTGATAGGACGAAATCGATTAGCAGACACTATCTTTGCATTCAAAGAATTTACCGGATGTATTTCAGAGATATTATCGGCCAGGAAGAGTTAAAAGAGCGTTTGATCCGATCCGCCCGGTCGGGAATCGTGCCTCATGCGCAATTATTCAGCGAACAGGGAGGAGCCGGTGCGTTCCCGCTTGCCATAGCTTACGCCCGTTATTTGAACTGCCGGCAATCGTCGGATACGGATGATGCCTGCGGCCGGTGCCCGTCCTGCTTGAAGTATGACGAATTGGCTCATCCCGATTTGCATTTTGTCTTTCCCATCGTTTCCAAAAAAGAAAAGAAAAAGGAAGTATGTGACGACTATCTGGCCGAATGGCGGAGCTTTCTTCAGGGGAAACCCTACTTCACCTTCGACCAATGGATGGACTACATGGACGCGGGAAATTCGCAGGCTATCATCTATTCAAGGGAAAGCGATGAAATCATCCGCAAGCTGTCTTTGAAAATTTATGAGGCCGATTACCGGGTGCTGTTGGTATGGTTGCCGGAAAAGATGCACCAGACCTGCGCAAACAAGCTGCTGAAAATAATCGAAGAACCGCCGACGAATACCATTATATTAATGGTGTCGGAAGCGCCTGACCTGATACTCGGCACAATCCAATCGCGGGCGCAGAGGATCAACGTACGCCCGATAAAGGAAAACGCCGTGCACAACGCCCTCGTGCAACAGTTTCAACTGCCGGAAGACGACGCGACGCAGATAGCACATCTTGCTGCCGGCAACTACATCAAGGCGATGGAAGCAATCAGCATGGGAGAGGAAAATGAGTTTTTCATGGAACAGTTTAAAGCGATGATGCGCAATTCCTGGTCGCGGAACGTAAAGGGAATGAAGACCATGGCCGACGAGATGGCCGCTATCGGGCGCGAACGTCAGAAGAACTTCCTTGCCTACTGTCAGCATCTGATAAGGGAAAACTTCATCTACCGCTTTCAGTCGCCCGAATTGAACTACATGAATAAGAGCGAAGCCGGTTTCGCCGTTAATTTTTCCCCTTTTGTCAATGAACGGAATGTATTCGACTTGATAGAAGAGCTGGCGAAAGCAGAACAGCATATCACCCAAAATGTGAATGCCAAGATGGTATTCTTCGATCTCGGACTGCGCATAACAGTATTAATCAAAAAATAGAAACAAATGAAAAGACGGCAATTTCTTGCAGGCACCGGCCTCGCAGCTGCCACCGTAACAGCAACCGGTTTATTCTCTTCCTGCTCTTCTGTGGAATTAAAAGAGGGCGAAGTGTTACACACCGTAACCTTCTCTCTGAAACATCCCGACGACTCTCCCGAAGCGGATAAGTTCATCGCCGACGCAAAAAGGATACTGACAACCGTTCCCGGAGTACGCGATTTCCAGGCATACCGGCAATGCAGTCCGAAAAGCGACATGCAATACGGTTTCCTGATGCGCTTTCGGGACCAGGCCACGATGGACGCCTATACCGCACACCCTGATCACGCCCGGTTCGTAAGGGACAGGTGGGATATGGAAGTCGTCCGCTTTCAGGAATCCGATTTCATCGCACTCTGAAAGACATGAACCACAGATTATATCTCCTCCTGCCGGTTTTTGTCCTGACCGGCTGCAATGCCCATGCCTGCTCGCCCGCAAAGCCTTCGGCCGACCCGCTTGAAATCGAAAGATTCGACAGGAAACTGTTTGAATACATCACCGCATCCGAAGACACGGCAAGGCTGCGGCAAACGCTTCTCCGCGACTATCCGAACATGCTCGACCTCACAGGAAAAGGAATACTGAACCTGAGATCCATTGACTCTCCCGGCTTTTTTGAAAAACTGAAGGCGTATTATTCCAACACCCACCTGATCGCCCTCTATAAGGATGCCCTTTCCCGCTTCGCCGAGGTGGACGAGATCGAACGGCAGCTGGGCAGGGGCTTCTCCTTCCTGAAGGAGTGTTTCCCGGAGATGAAAGCGCCCCGCGTCTACATGCACGTGTCGGGGTTGAATCAGAACGTGCTGACGGGAGAAAATACCCTCTCCCTCTCCATCGACAAGTACCTCGGATACGACTATCCTCTCTACGAAGATTTCTTTTACCCCTACCAACGCATAAAGATGCAGCCCGAATACGTCGCCCAAGACTACCTGGCCGGTTGGCTGATGAGTGAGTTCCTTTTCACCGGAAAAGATAATGTTTTGCTGGAGAGGATGCTCCACGCCGGCAAGATCAAATACCTGCTCCACGGGGCTTTCCCCGACCTGTCGCCGGCACAGCTCATGGGATACACGGAGGAAGAGTACCGCTTTGTGGAGGAACATGAGGCGGCGATCTGGCAAACGATCATCGAACGCAAACATCTTTACACGCCCGACCTGACTACTAGCAACCAATATTTCGAGGAAAAACCCTCGCCCTTCTTCTCCGACGGAGCACCGGGTAACATCGGAGCCTTTATCGGCTGGCAGATCATCGAGAGGTACGTGAAGGAAACGAGCTGCCGTCCGGCCGGACTGATGCGTGCCGGCGATGCACAGGAGATACTGTCGCTTTCGCGATACAGACCATAAAAAAACCGCCCTATTCTCACGAATAAGACGGAATTGCCTAACTAAACCTAAATTCTAATACCATGAAAAACACTATATTATAATAACAAGATTTGATTGAAAAGGTTCGCTACTCTACCGGAAACAGTTACTAAATTTTTCCCGGTGCCTTGTGTCTAAGCCGGATTAGGCATATCTTCACTTGATTTTTCCCCATTTTAGGGGAGAAATTAGGCAGCCATATAAAGCAAAACAGAGCGTAATGAACGCTTTGTCAGCTAATTCGCTACGCTCTGCCTATTCCTGCTTTTTTGTTGGAAGTTTATTTTAGGAAAGTAGATCTAAATGATTTTAGGTAAACGTTTATAACGTTTGTTTGCGGGTCGGGAAGATGTTATGAGTTTTCCTTATCGGAGGGGGAAGCAAATGAAGTGTAAAGCAAAAAGATGGTCGCCACCGTGAGGCAAAGTATCCATTCTTTACGGTTTGAAAACATTAGGGCGGAGGCAAAAACCATCAAAAGACCGGAAAATATATTATAACGGTGAAGCCGTTTCCGGCGGAAGTCCATATCCCGGACGGGGAGCGTAAGAAAACAAACGGCTACACCTGCCGCGCCCAACGCAAACAGGTAGGGAGCAAAAAACCATTGAATGAAATGAAGTATAGCGCCACACAACACACTGATGGCGGCTACATAAAAGACAGTCGTACGGGTTTGCTGTTCCATTTATTTCTCTTTGATAAGGAATATATCTTCGTTCGCCTTTTTCATGTGATATTCTTCGCGTGCGAAACGTTCCAGCCCTTCCCGGTCTTTATGAAGGCCGTCCAGTTTCTGCCGGTTCATTTCGATCTCGCTGCTATACGCTTCGATTTCTTTTTCCAGGCTGCGTATCTTTTCGTCGTATTGGTATCTTTTGTACAGGCTGCTGTCGCCGGCGGTGAATGTAAGCGCCAGGAAAATAATTGCGACCAGCCAGTAGACGTTAATCCACGAAAGGTATTTGTTGTAAAACTCTTTAATACGCGACATGGGTAAATGTTTTTGCAAATGTAAATGAATATTTTGTTTACCTTTGTATAATCGATATTATAATATATAAATATGGACAACTATATTGTTTCGGCAAGGAAATATCGCCCGGACACGTTTCGCAGCGTGGTAGGACAAAAGACGCTGACTGTTACACTGAAAAACGCTATCCGACAGAACAAGCTGGCTCATGCCTACCTGTTTTGCGGCCCGCGCGGAGTGGGTAAAACTTCCTGCGCACGCATCTTTGCCAAAACGATCAATTGCCTGAATCCGGCTCCTGACGGAGAATCATGCAATGCCTGCGAGTCTTGCACGGCGTTCAACGAATCCCGCTCCTACAATATACATGAACTTGATGCCGCTTCAAACAACTCCGTTGATGATATTCGTTCGCTTATCGAACAGGTTCGCATACCGCCGGCTATCGGTAAATATAAGGTGTTCATCATCGACGAGGTTCACATGCTGAGTTCCGCCGCATTTAACGCTTTCCTTAAAACACTGGAAGAACCTCCGCATCATGCCTTGTTTATTCTTGCCACAACGGAGAAGCATAAAGTGCTTCCGACGATACTTTCCCGCTGTCAGGTATACGACTTCTCACGGATCACGATTGCCGATATGGTAGAGCATTTGCAATACGTCGCTTCTTCGGAAGGCGTAACCGCCGAACCGGAAGCATTGAACATGATCGCGCAAAAGGCCGACGGCGGAATGCGCGATGCGCTTTCGATATTAGATCAGGCGGTCAGCTTCACGAACGGGAATATCACTTACCGGGCGGTTATCGACAACCTGAATATCCTGGATTACGAATATTATTTCCGCTTAACCGACTGCATACTTTCAGGCGATGTAAGAAGTGCGATCCTAATTCTGAACGAGATACTTGGAATTGGATTTGAAGGGCAAAACATAATCACCGGGCTGGCCGGGCATTTCCGCGACCTGCTGGTGTGTAAAGACGAATCTACCCTTATCCTGTTTGAAGTTGGGGCATCTATCAGGGAACGTTATATTGCGATGGCTAAACAATGTCCGGATACGTTTCTCTTCAAAGCAATCGAACTTGCCAATCACTGTGATCTGAATTACAGAACAAGCCGAAACAAACGTCTTTTGCTGGAATTGACGCTGATACAGTTGTGCCAACTGAACCGCACCGGTAATACTTCTGCCGGAGAGGATAAAAAAAAAACGCTGATTGAACCCATCGCCGCAGCGGAACCGGTTCGGCCGGCGGCGCAGACCGTCACGATGCCCCCTCCCCGGGTTCCACCCGATCCCCATATTGCAATACCGTCGGCGAACCAGCAGGCAACGCCGCCTGCAAGAAAACAGGTGCGCCCGGTCAGCACCTCGTTGAAAGAACTGACTAATGAAAAGCCGAAGGAGCAGGCAGAGCAGCCGCATGTTGCCGCTGAAATGAACAATCCTTTTACTTCGGAAGATTTGATTGCCGGATGGAATGTTTACGCGGAAGATTTGGATACAGAGATCCATCTGAAAAATGCAATGACGTATTGCAAGCCTGCATTACAGGATAACTATTCTTTTGAGGTAAAGGTGCACAATAAAGGACAACAGGAAGTTTTGTTTAATGCAGCGGCCGGTATTCTTGCTTTCTTACGGCAACACCTAAAGAATACCCATATTCAGATGCGCGTCAGCATCAGTGAAACCAACGAAAAAAAGCCGGCCTACACTACAAGTGAAAGATACCGGCATTTGATGGAAATAAATCCCCTGATGGGGAAACTCAAGGATGAGTTTAATTTGGAACTTTAAGCCAAAGGCTTAAAGTTCCCTGATCCATACATTACGGAAGCTTACAAGATTCCCGTGATCTTGCAGCTTGATCGGGCCTGCTCCGTGAGGAACCACTTTCGGGAAACCGATATATTCCGTAGTGCCTATGATGGTCGTATGGTTTTGCAAAACAACGCCGTTCTGGATCACCGTCACAGTCGGGTTAGTCCGGTACGTACCGTCTTCCTTGAATGTCGGAGCTTCGTAAATAACATCGTACACATTCCATTCGCCCGGCTTGCGCATGGCATTAACCAGCGGACGTGCCTGTTTATAAATACTTCCGGTCTGTCCGTTTGAATACGTTTCGTTGTCGTAGCAATCCAGCACCTGCAGTTCATACATTCCCTGCAGGAAAATACCGCTGTTCCCGCGTCCCTGGCTTGTTCCCTTAACCTCCGTAGGGGAAGCCCATTCGATATGAAGCTGGAAACTGTTGAAATGCTGTTTGGTTTCAATATCTCCGGTTCGCGGAGCAACTGTGAAAGCACCGTCTTTTACCGTCCATTTAGCTTCTCCGCCATCCTTTCCACTGCTTTTCCAGGCATTCAAATTGGTGCCGTCGAATAAAACGATCGCATCGGACGGAGCGGTAATCGTGTAGTCGTTACCCGGTTGAACAACAGGCGGTTGAGGAGTCCAAAACTCCGACATTCCCGGCTTCATTGCTTCAGCTTTGGGATACTCCTTTTCCTGCGCATTCACACTAACAAAAAACAAACAAGCCAAGGCAAACATGCCACATTTGGCAACACAAACATTTCTTTTCATGATTTAATAATTTAATTAATAGAAATAGGTCACAAACATACGAAAAAAAATTATTGGGTCTATCACCTTTCTTTTCGCTTCGTCTATCTTCTTGGGTTGAAATTTAGGTGGTGATATCCGGAAGGGTGAGCGTTCTCTTTTTGTATTCTTCAGTCGGCAACCGGAATTTCACGGTAGTAATTCCCCTCAGCTACCCATTGTCTTTATAAGAGGTCACAAATAAAGGCTGCTATGAAAAACATAACAGCCTTTAAATTAAGAAACTGTTTTGAATTTTTCGATTGTATAATTCGCATTCTTTTTTCCTTGTGAGTATAAATCACACGAATCACAGTTCAGACAATTACAATTCCCTCACGCACTGCTTAAACTGTTCCCCTCTGTCTTCGTAGTTTCGGAACAGGTCGAAGCTGGCGCAGCAGGGCGACAGGAGTACGGTGTCTCCTTTTTCCGCCAATCCGT
>JAITVG010000095.1 GCA_031285925.1 Tannerellaceae bacterium | reverse complement strand
TAATGTTAATATTTGTTAGTAAAATACAGAGCTTTATTAGAAGCGCTCACAAATTTTACTTAACTGGTGGTATACTTTTCAATTATTTTAGTGGACTACTTTTCAATTATATTATACAGCGTGAGAGTATCAAAACGCTGATTCTTACCCTGTGGAAAAGAGATAACGAGCCGCCCTCGCGGGCGGAAGAAGTCGCCTTGTCGAATGCTGTAAGCCGGTATATCGAAAAGATAAAGACCTGTCCGCAACTGCAACCCTGCTTTAATACATTCTACGAATTTGTGATGAGTGAATACCGGGACATCCTGAAAGAAAAGAATGTACGGGAAAAAGACTTCGACATCGACAATTTCCTGAACGTATTGGAACCGTACTATCGTGGAGGTGAATATGACTTTCTGCTGAACTCCGGCAAGCAATTGGATTTGTTGTCTAAACGCTTCATTGTCTTTGAGATTGATGCGATAAAAGACCATAAAATCCTCTTTCCGGTGGTAACAATTATCATCATGGAAGTTTTCATCAACAAAATGAGGCGGTTACAGGGTATCCGTAAGATGATATTAATTGAGGAGGCGTGGAAAGCCATCGCCAAAGAGGGGATGGCAGAATACATTAAGTATCTCTTTAAAACCGTTCGTAAGTTCTTCGGGGAAGCCATTGTCGTCACGCAGGAAGTGGACGATATTATCGCTTCGCCTATTGTCAAAGAGAGTATTATCAATAACTCCGATTGCAAAATCCTGTTAGACCAGCGCAAGTATATGAACAAGTTTGATTCGATACAGGCGTTGCTGGGACTGACTGAAAAGGAAAAGTCGCAGATACTCTCCATCAACATGGCAAATAATCCGAGCCGCAAGTATAAAGAGGTGTGGTTCGGTCTGGGTGGCGTGCAGTCTGCCGTATATGCTACCGAAGTTTCGATGGAAGAATATCTGACGTTCACCACTGAGGAGTCCGAAAAGTTGGAAGTATCCAAGAAAACGGAAGAACTCGGCGGGAACTATGAGTTAGCCATTAAACAGATTGCCGAAAGCAAGCGGCAGGAATACGGAGGATAGATGCCATGAAAAGAAAAAAGAGTAAGCCGGTTCCGGCATTGCAGGCACACGCCTGTTTTCCGCTTCGTGCTGTCTGCGGGACATGGGAAAGCCTTTGCGGTTCTCCCTGCATCCGGATCTACCACGATGGTATCCGTTATCGGTTGCAATTTATTTATAAGCACGATGCGGTGTTTACCGTTCCGTTACGCCAAAGCTGGGGGATTACCTTTTTCTATTTCTACGGCATGATACGGATAGCCTACGATGAGGAGCGGGAGTTGCTCTCGCTCGACATCTACGGTAGTTATAAACGGGAATCTCTATAAACCGATTTTTTAGAAATCCTCAAGGGTGTACTAAGTACCCCATCAAACAAAATCAATAATCAATTTAAAACGTAACAAGTATGAAACGAATAATTTTAATTCTATGTGTGGCTCTTTCGGGCTTCACGTTTCAGGCAAAGGCACAATGGATAGTTGCCGACCCGACCAACCTTATTCAAAATATCATTAGCGCCGTACAGGGAACATCTACGGCTGCCAACATGATAAATAACGTGAGAGAATGTGCCAACATCTACAAGCAGGGTAAAGAGTATTACGATGCCCTGAAATCGGTCAATAATCTGATTAAGGATGCACGTAAAGTGCAAAAAACGATTGAAATGGTCAGTGAAATCACGGACATCTATGTGAACGGATTTGACAAAATGGTCGGTGATCCGAATTTTACGCCGGATGAATTAGTGGCCATCTCGACAGGCTACGCTAAACTGTTGGAAGAAGGAGGTGCATTGGTGACGGAATTGAAAATGATCATAACCGGAGGCAATGGACTGTCCTTGTCCGATAAAGAGCGTATGGAGGTGATTGATCAGGTATATACCAAGATGTTGGAATACCGTAACCTGACCAAGTATTATACACAAAAGAGTATATCCGTATCGTACATCCGTGCTAAGGAAAAGAACGATACGGACAGGGTGCTTTCTTTGTATGGTAGTCCATCGGAAAGATATTGGTAACAATCAATTACGAATTACGAATTAAAAATTACGCTGTGTGGTTTTGTTTCGTAATTCGTAATTAATAATTTGAAATTGAATATGATGAACTTTGATAACTTACATCAGATTCTGGCGAATCTGTATCAGGAAATGTTGCCTCTTTGCGGCAATATGATTGGGATTGCCAAAGGCTTGGCTGGATTAGGAGCTTTGTTTTATGTGGCGTACCGTGTATGGCAAGCTCTCTCGCGGGCAGAACCCATTGACGTGTTTCCCTTACTTCGCCCCTTTGCGATTGGACTGTGCATCATGTTTTTCCCTACAATCGTGTTGGGAACCATTAATGCCGTGATGAGTCCGATTGTGAAAGGCACACACAGTATCTTGGAAACACAGACGATGGATATGAAAGACTACCAGCAGCAGAAAGACAATTTGGAGTATGAGGCACGAGTGCGTGAGGGAAAGGCATGGCTCGTTGATAACGAGGCCTATGACCAGAAAATGGATGAACTGGGAATGACCGACACACCGGAAATTATCAGTATGTGGGGCGAACGGCTTTGGTACGACATTAAAATGTGGATACGCCAAGCGATACGGGATTTCTTTGAACTGCTGTTCAACGCTTCGGCATTGGTCATTGACACCATACGGACATTCTTTTTGGTAGTGCTTGCCATATTAGGCCCCATCGCATTTGCCTTTTCCATTTATGACGGTTTTCAGGCAACGCTCACCCAATGGCTGGCACGCTATATCAGCGTGTATCTGTGGTTGCCGATTTCCGACCTCTTTTCTTCAATACTGGCACGCATTCAGGTATTAATGCTTCAACAGGATGTCGCCCTGCTGCAAGACCCTAACTACAT
This sequence comes from Tannerellaceae bacterium, assembly GCA_031285925.1. Classification (GTDB taxonomy): domain Bacteria; phylum Bacteroidota; class Bacteroidia; order Bacteroidales; family Tannerellaceae; genus QVMG01. The sequence goes on along the minus strand of JAITVG010000095.1, from coordinate 789 downwards.
TCCCGATGGCTCTGACGGAATATATATTGTATTTCTGATTATCGGGATTATCGGATATTTCACCATTCCGACTGTTGCCGGATGGATTATCCAGTCGGGCGGAGCAGGTTCTTTTGGCAGCAACGTGAACAAAATGGGCGGTAAAGCCGCAGGGCTTGCCGGAGGCGTTGCCGGTTCGGTAGCCGGAAATGTCGGCGGACGGTTGCTCGGAAAGTAAATAAATAACAAACCCAAGCCCCCTAAATCCCCCGAAAGTGGGACTTAGCCCCTCCTCCGGAGGGGTTGGGGAGGCTTTAATAAATTAAGAATATGGAATTTAAGTCATTAAAAAACATTGAAACAAGTTTCAAGCAGATACGGATTATCGCTATTGTGTTTGTCGTGCTGTGCGCAGGGATTACCGGTTATGCGGTATGGAACTCGTACAGCTTCGCAGAAGCACAACGGCAGAAAATCTATGTATTGGATGAGGGAAAATCGCTCATGCTGGCTCTTTCGCAGGACTTATCGCAAAACCGTCCTGTGGAAGCCCGCGAGCATGTGAAGCGTTTCCATGAACTGTTCTTCACTTTGTCCCCCGACAAGAGTGCGATTGAAAGCAATATCAACCGTGCGTTGTTTCTGGTAGATAAAAGTGCGTTCCGCTACTATCAGGATATGCAGGAGAAGGGATACTACAACCGGATAGTTTCGGGCAATATCAATCAGGTGTTACAGATTGATTCCGTTGCCTGCAATTTCGATGTGTATCCTTACAAGGTAGCAACCTACGCCCGGCAAATGATTATC
>JAITVG010000174.1 GCA_031285925.1 Tannerellaceae bacterium | reverse complement strand
CAGTTTATCCGCTTTAGCCACTTTGGTGCATTCAATTATGGTTCCGACACGAATATCCAGTTTCGCGAAATCGTCATACACGATGTTCTCCCGTACCGGTTTGGCTTTGTAGTTGGCATCGTCGTTGGCTTTTTTGGTATCCAGCAACTTCTGTACCTGCGCTTCGATCACAGGGTCTTCGATCTTCTCGAAGAGCAATTCCGCCTTATTCAACTGATGTCCCGCTTCCAGAAGGCCGGCATCCCCTAAACGCGCCCAACCCAACGGGCTGACATTCAGCATACGGTTCAGCTTATCCATGCTGAACGGTAGGAAGGGTTCAAAAGCAATTGCCAGATTGGCGGTGATTTGCAGGGAGATATTCAGAATAGTGCCTACCCGTTCCATGTCGGTCTTCGCCAGCTTCCAGGGTTCGGTATCCGCCAGGTATTTGTTGCCGATGCGTGCCAGGTTCATGGCTTCTTTTTGCGCGTCGCGGAAATGGAAAGTATCCAGCAGGCGTTCCACATTGGTTTTCACATCCGAAAACTCTTTCAACGTATCGCGGTCATAGTCGGTCAATTCCATTGCCGCGGGCACTTTCCCGTCGAAATACTTCTCGGTCAGCACCAGTGCGCGGTTCACGAAGTTTCCGAGTATCGCCACTAATTCATTGTTATTACGCGCCTGAAAATCTTTCCAGGTAAAGTCGTTGTCTTTCGTTTCGGGGGCGTTGGCCGTCAATACGTAGCGCAATACATCCTGTTTGCCGGGAAACTCTTCCAGATATTCATGCAACCATACCGCCCAGTTGCGCGAAGTGGAGATTTTATCCCCTTCCAGGTTCAGGAACTCGTTGGCCGGCACGTTTTCCGGCAGATTGAACGTCCCTTCGGCTTTCAGCATGGTGGGGAAAACGATACAGTGGAAAACGATGTTATCCTTCCCTATGAAATGAAGCATTCGGGTTTCCGGGTCTTTCCACCACGTTTCCCACGTGTCGGGAAGCAATTCCTTCGTATTGGAAATATAGCCGATAGGCGCGTCGAACCATACATAAAGCACTTTCCCTTCCGCTCCTTCCACAGGAACAGGAATACCCCAGTCCAGGTCGCGGCTCACCGCGCGCGGCTGCAATCCCATGTCGATCCAGCTTTTGCACTGCCCGTATACATTGGATTTCCATTCTTTATGATCTTCCAGTATCCATTGGCGAAGGAAAGGTTCATAGCGGTCTAAGGGAAGATACCAGTGTTTTGTTTCTTTCATTACCGGAACACTTCCGCTGATGGCCGATTTCGGACGGATCAGGTCGGTCGGGCTAAGCGAAGTGCCGCACGCCTCGCACTGGTCGCCGTAAGCGTTCTCATTCGCGCAGTGCGGGCAGGTACCCGTGATATAGCGGTCGGCAAGGAACTGCTTCGCCTCTTCGTCGTAATACTGTTCGCTTGTTTTTTCGACAAACTCCCCTTTGTCATAGAGTTTCTTGAAAAAATCCGAAGCGACTTGTTTATGTGTAGCCGATGTGGTACGCGAATAGACGTCGAAAGTAATCCCCAAATCTTCAAACGACTTTTTAATAAGGAAATGGAAGCGATCGACAATGTCCTGCGGAGTTACTCCCTCCTTTTTCGCACGCAGCGTAATAGGGACTCCATGTTCGTCGGAACCTCCGATCAATAAAACATCTTCCCCTTTCAGGCGAAGATAACGGGCATAGATATCGGCCGGCACGTAAACCCCGGCCAGGTGGCCGATATGTACCGGCCCGTTCGCATACGGAAGCGCCGTTGTTATCAGCGTTCTTTTGAATTGTTTTTCCATTCTGTTATACTAATATACTCTTCTATGCGAGCAAAGGTAAATAAAAAAATGAAATCCCTCCCTTAATCTCATATATATGCTTTTGCATGCTTTCTCTTTGTATTTCCGTGAAAATAAATACTTTTGTATTTCATATAACATATATGCATGAAAAAACGGCGGTTAAAAAGAATGACGGTACACAAGGAAGGGACAGGGTTGCTGCTCTCTGTGTTTACCGTGTTGTTTGCAGTGAATATGACTTTGTATTATACCATGGGAGGCAGGGGGTTGTTCTACGCCGTTTTGTCCGTTTCCGTCGTCGTGTTCCTGCTGATGCTGAATTTCTTCCGCAGTCCCTACCGCCGCTTCCCCTTTGACTTTGAAGGAATGATCGTAGCTCCTGCAGACGGCACGGTTGTGGTCATCGAGGAGGTAGAGGAAAACGAGATACTGCACGAAAAACGTATACAGGTGTCTATCTTCATGTCTGTTTTTAATGTACATGCCAACTGGTTTCCCGTGAACGGGAAGGTGAAGCACGTATCCCACAACAACGGGCGCTTCATGGCGGCCTACCTGCCGAAAAGCAGCACGGAGAACGAGCGCTCGGCGGTGGTGATCACCACGTCCTGCGGGGCGGATATTCTGGTTCGTCAGATCGCGGGGGCGCTTGCACGGCGCATTGTGACCTACGCCCGGGTGGGCGACGAATGCAGCGTGGATGAGCATCTGGGCTTCATCAAGTTCGGTTCGCGGGTAGATCTTTACCTGCCGCTCGACGCGGAGATTCTGGTGGATATGGATCAGAAGGTGACAGGGAATCAGACGGTGATCGCGCGCATCCCTTGCAACCCTTGCAAATAAAACAACAGACTTATGCGTATAAAGAAACACATTCCCAATGCGATTACCTGTTTGAGTATGGCGTCCGGCTACGCCGCGATTGTTGTTGCGTTGGAAGGGAACTTTCTGTGGGCGGCCGTGTGGGTGATTGTAGCTGCCGTGTTTGATTTTCTGGACGGCTTTGCCGCCCGCCTGTTGAAAGCCTATTCGCCGATGGGTAAGGAACTGGATTCCTTGAGCGATATGGTCAGCTTCGGAGTAGCTCCCGGGATGATCGTGTTCCGGCTGTTGAGCGAAGCGGCTCCGGCTTTACCGTTGGGGGTTCTTAATGCTTATGTCCCTTACTGTGCGCTGGTTATTCCGGTATTCTCCGGGCTACGTTTGGCGAAGTTTAATATAGACGAGCGTCAGACAACTTCCTTTATCGGGCTTCCCGTTCCGGCACATGCGCTGCTGTGGGCGTCGCTGGGGTGCGTGCTGCATCCGGTGGTGCCGACGAATGAGATTCTGCTTGCGACTGTTGTGATACTTGCTGCCGCCGGCACTTCCCTGCTGCTGGTGTCCGAGATTCCGATGTTCTCCATGAAGATTAAATCACTTGCGTGGAAAGGGAACGAATACCGCTACCTGCTTGTCGTGTCGGCGATCGTGTTTACGGCGCTGTGGGGTTTCCTCGGCGTAGCGGGGACGATAGTGCTTTATGTAGCGCTGTCGGTTTTATCTTCCTTCACCTCTTCATAGTCTACGTATTCCCCTACATCTTTGGTGAATATCTTTTTCCTGGAAACGGGATTATCCTGCTGTTTTCGGTTGGATTGCTGTTGTTGGCTGTACTGTCGGCGCTGTTGGTTTTGCCGTTCACGGTTACTTCCTCCGAAGATAAGGGTTTTCAATCCGCGCAGGAAAGAAACGCCGAGCAGGAGAAACATCAGAATGAAAAAGAGTACGACGAAGAATATTAACTTGAACATATTAAATCAATTTACAAAGAGGGACAAATATAAGGCTATTTTCGTTTCCGAAGAAAGAATTCCCGCATTTCCCGCGCACACTCCTCCTCCATGACGCCTGTCGTTACTTCTGTTTTGGGATGAAAAGCTTTCGGCGCGTATTGCAGATAGCCTCTCTTTTCGTCGGAGGCGCCGTAAACCACCCTCTTTATTTGCGACCACCCGATGGCGCCGGCACACATGATGCAGGGTTCTACGGTTACGTACAGCGTACATTCCGTCAGATACTTGGCGCCCAAAGCGCTTGTCGCGGCCGTGATGGCGAGCATTTCGGCATGGGCGGTCGTGTCGTTCAGCAATTCCGTTTGATTATGTGCGCGCGAGATGATCCGGTTGTTGCAAGCAATTACGGCGCCGACGGGAACTTCGCCTTCGGATGCCGCCGTGCGGGCTTCGGCAAGCGCCTGCTTCATAAAGTAAGTATCGTCGAAAGGATTCATCGCCGCATTTCGCTTTCCTTGAAAAGAGTAGGATAGTCTTCTTCCACCAACACCTTTAAAACATGTGACAGGATGGTTTCCCGGTACCAGCGGGATTTGTTGGCGATTTTATACTTTCGGAGGTAATACGCCACAGCTTTCTGCTCTTCGTCGTTGAGCAGAAACGTCACCTTGTGAATACGCGGACTCACCGGTTTGTTTTTTTTGTCGGCACGTGCTTTTCCCATTTCCTGCAAATGTAAAAGGTTTGAATGAATTGGCAAGGAAACAGATGGAATTTATTCTATATACTAACCGCTACTTGCCATATATTTTAAATATTAAATTGAGGTGTTCTTTGACAAAAAGTAGAAGCGCACTTACAATTTGTAATCACTACCTCTGTTTTTTTGATCTCAAAAAACGGCCATATTTTCGCCCGAAAGAAAAAAAATTGCACGGAAGCTGTTCTAAAGCGGTTAAAAATTCCGTAACGCAATTAGTTACAGGTGGTTAAAGGCATAATTCGTGCTCGAAAAATTCTGCGTTTTAGAAAAAAACAGAAGCGGAGAATGAAAAATTCAAGCCGGATCGACCGGTATTTTTTTCTCTGATACAGGCAAAAATGCCTCCGTGTTTAATACGGTCGGAAAGTTGTTAAACACGGCTGCGCCCCGCGTGCACTCCGATACCTCTTGCTGTTTAACAGCCTTGCGGCATCCGGAGTTTCGCTTTTTCCCGTTTTTCGCCTTTTTTTAGGCGCAAAAATGCAGGAAACAGGGTAAAAATGCTTCTTTTTCGTTCTTTTTTCGCTGAATTTTCATTTTTTGCTCCGTTTAAAAGAGATTAAACACGGAGGCACAGAGGCACGGAGTTTATTTTATTATGCTAATAATGAGCAACATAAAAAACTCCGTGTTTCTGTGTCTCCGTGTTTCAAATTGTAAGCAGGCAGAGGAAAAGTGAGAAAAAGGCAGGCATTCATGCGATTGTTTTAGTTAAAATTTTCGGGCAGAATCAGTGGATTGCCGGGATAGGTGAAAAATTGAAAGTCTGAACTGTGACTTTGACTACTTTGACTACTTTAACTACTCTGACTACTAAGCCCACAGAGCTGATGACTACTCTGACTACTTTTTGCCAAAGAACACCTCAAATTAAGATTTCACCTTGAGATTCTAATATTTCCCGTATCTTTACCGGATAACTACCTGTGGAATTAAACTGTTGTCTTCTATGAACAATCACTTGAAAATCGGCCGGGATGGCGAAGAGGCTGCCCGCGCCTTTT
>JAITVG010000080.1 GCA_031285925.1 Tannerellaceae bacterium | reverse complement strand
GCCTCTACGCTGGGCAATAGCAACCCGATGTATGTTATAGACGGTATACCTACTACCCGTAATCTGAGTGAGATTTCGATGGAAGACATCGAGTCGGTGCAAGTGCTTAAAGATGCTTCTTCTGCAACCATTTACGGTTCGCGCGCTGCTAACGGAGTCATCATTGTTACAACGAAGAAAGGCTCTCAACAGGGAACTCACATTCAGCTAAACGCATCGCTGACTGCACAGCAATGGCAACGTGGAGTAAGATTGCTCGACAGTGATGAATACGCACAGGTTTTATGGCAGGCCTACGTCAACGACAAACGCATTCAGCCCGGAAACGACGTTGCGGTGCCGGGATATACCTATAAGTATGACTGGCATTATAACGACAATATTCCTGTTTTGGATAAAGTTACGATGCCTGAACATCTTTATGTAAATGGTGAACCCACAATGCTGGCAAGTAATACCGACTGGATAAAAGAGTGCAGTCAGACAGGTTTTACTCAAAACTACAACCTTACGGTAACCAATGTTAAGGATAAATCAAATTCTTTATTTTCTGCCGATTATTACAGCAATGACGGTACTTTGAAAGGATCGTATTTCAACCGTATCAACGTGAGGTTCAATAACAGGTATAGCCTTCTTAACGACCGTCTGACGATAGGAGAAAATCTGCTGCTCACCAAAACAAGGGCATTGACGGTATTGGGCGGACAGGGCGATTTCGCGCTTTTGCGTTCCATCATTCCCGTTCATACCATTGATGGCGGCTGGGGTGGCCCATCAACAGACATGAGTATGAGCGACCGAAACAATCCCGTCCGTGTTATTGAAGACAACCTTCAAAACTACGGCGACTTGTTCCGTCTTTTCGGAGATGTCAATCTCGAACTTAAATTACTGAAAGGTTTGAATTTCCGTTCCAAATTCGGTATGGACTACACCGTCTGGTGGAAGCGCAATATGCAGTATTCCTACGTGAACGGCTTCCGGCGCGACGACAACAACAGGGTTTCCATTGACTCCAACTATGCCTACACATGGACGCTGAATAATGTTCTTGACTACGATTTCGACCTTGGAAAAAACAATTTCAATATTCTCATCGGACAGGAATCGGTTAATTACCGCTACGAGTGGGTATCGGCTTCCCGCGAGAGCTATCTGGTTGAATCCCCTGATTATATGTATCTTAATTCCGGTGAAAAAAATCCTCAGAACAGTAGTTCGGCTTCGGAATATGCACTGTTGTCGTTCTTCGGTAAAATAAACTACAACTATGCAGACAGATACCTTGCATCGGTAACGGTTCGCCGAGACGGTTCTTCACGCTTCGGTATCAACAACCGATGGGGTACGTTCCCCGCTTTCTCTTTCGGATGGAGGATCAGCCAGGAAGAGTTCTTCAATAACAGTTTCGTTTCCGACCTCAAACTGCGCTATGGATGGGGACAAACGGGTAATCAGGAAATTGACAACTACGCGTCCTACGGGCTTTACCAGTCGGTTTACTATACAGACCCAACTTGGGAATTAGACAAAGGCACGGCTTACGACATCACCGGAACAGGTTCGGGCACACTGCCTTCCGGTTTCATTCGCACACAACGCGGCAACGACAACCTGAAATGGGAAGCCACAACGCAAAATAATATCGGTCTTGATTTTGGGTTTTTAAATCAGAAAATTACAGGATCAATAGACTGGTTTTTCAAGGAAACGAGCGATATTCTTATTTCACCGCCATGGATTGCTACCATCGGATATGGAGGTAATTACTGGACAAATGGCGCAACGATGCAGAATAGAGGACTTGAATTTTCCGCAGGCTATAACACAAAGATCGGCCAGGTGGATTTTTCGGTAAACGGAAACATTGCCGGCTACAGAAATAAAATAACTAAACTGCCCGAAGACGTCATCAACTCGTATCCCGGAAACGGAAATGACCAAACCATTTTGGGGCGTCCGTGGCGTTCGCTCTTCGGCTATGTTACTGATGGACTGTTTCAGACGCAGGCAGATGTTGATGCTCATGCCGATCAACTTGGCAAGGGCGTTGGACGTATCCGCTATAAAGACGTTACCGGGGACGGGAAAATTAACGACAGCGACCGTACATGGCTTGGTGTGGAAGATCCCGATTTTGTCTATGGCGTCAATTTGTCTGCATCGTGGCGACAGTTCGATTTCAACATGTTTTTTTACGGTCAGTACGGGTCATGCGGCTATAATTCGACAAAAGAGAAAAACCATTTCTTCAGTTGGTTCAGTGGTGAAAACAACGGTGCAGGTCTGTTGGATGCGTGGCGTCCCGACAATACATCTTCTACAATTCCGATGGTTTCGGCAGAAGACATCAATAACGAGAAACGCTATTCCGATTATTTTATCGAAAATACATCGTTCCTGAAACTTTCTACTCTCGAAATAGGATACCGTATACCCAAAAAAACACTGGAAAAACTTCACATGACAAATGCAAGGCTTTATGTTTCGAGTCAAAATCTTTTTACTCTTAAAACAGGTGATTTTACGGGGCCGGATCCTGAAACGCCTTCATATAATTATCCTATTCCGAGAACATTAACTTTTGGTATAAACGTTTCTTTCTAAAAAATAAAATTATGAAAAAGGTAATAATAAATACGCTGACAGCGTTATTCATCTTGTTGGCTGCTTCTTGCAGCGACTTTCTCGACAAAGTGCCACAGGCAGTAGGAAGTTCGGAACTCCTTGGTGGTGCCGAAGAAATAGAAAAGATGGTAATTGCCGCCTATTCGGGACTTGGCAACGACAACTATCAGCGAGGCATAAACTCAATGTGGCCATACGGTGATCTTCGCAGCGGCGATTCGCACAAGGGTGGCGCCGGTACAGGCGATATGGGCGACTGGAACTTGTTTGAAACATTCGTATACATGCGTGATAATGTTGGCTATCTCGACGCCAAATGGTATGAGATGTACATCAACATTGCCCGTGTCAATGATGCGCTTGCCCGTGTTAATGCCTATGAGGGCGAGGGCTTAGACAAGACGATCCGCCGCGCGGAATTACAGTTCCTTCGGGGGCATTTCTATTTTGAACTCAAAACGCTCTTTAACAGGGTTCCATACATAGACGAAAACGATAAAACCGAAGAATACATCAACATTTCAAATGTGGAGTATACAAGCGCAGAGTTGTGGAAAATCATCGAAGACGAGTTTCGTCAAGCGGCTGAAAACCTGCCAGAAACGCAGCCTGAAATCGGACGTGCCAATCGCCTGCAGGCAAAGGCCTATCTGGCAAAAACGTTGCTCTACTCGGCTTATGTTCAAGACGACAGTTATACCGTAACGAATATCGACAATGCCAAATTACAGGAAGTAGTCAGCCTTTGCGATGAACTTGCCGGCTATTACAGCCTTGCTGCCGACTTTGCGGAGAATTTCCTCTACGAATATGAAAACGGCAGCGAATCGGTCTTTGCCATTCAATTCTCTACCAACGACAACACTTTCAAAGGAAGACTGGATTTCGGAGCAATGCTTAACTACCCGATGGGTGGCGGCTATGGATGCTGCGGCTTCCATCAGCCGACTCAGAACATGGTCAATGCTTTCCGTACCGAAAACGGACTACCGCTCTTTGATTCGTTCAATGATGTAAATATTACAGCTGCCGAAGACCTGAAAAAATATGAAGTCGATCCACGAATCAATCATACCGTTGCGATGCCCGGACTGCCGTATAAGTATCAGGCTAATAATGTTTTTGCCGATGGTTGGTTGCGTGATAGAGGCGTTTATGGCCAGTTCATGTCATTGAAAGAAGCCGTGCCTATTGATTGTCCTTGCTTTGTGAAGTT
>JAITVG010000067.1 GCA_031285925.1 Tannerellaceae bacterium | reverse complement strand
TCTAAAAAAACAGAATCACTGCCATTAAGCATAAAAAACAGCTCTCTCTCGTAATCCAGGATTTTTTCAAGCATGTATCAAGGTATATCTTAGATAATTTGAATGTCCTTCACCGGCATCCATCCCACGTTGCCGTCTTCCGATTCTATTTCATTCCATTCTCCCAAGGTACTTTTCACAGAAACTTTCGTCCCTTCGTGCAAAATAAACAGATCCGTACCGCTTGCGTCGGGCGAACTTTTCACCGTCACCGTCGGAGAGAATACGATAGCCTCTGTCCGGTTGATGCGTTCATTTTTTTGATTTCGTGCGAAGATATTGGAGAATATAACAATGATCAGAAAAACGATACCTGCATAAAACCCGACTTTCCTTAACCGGATCCGGCGGGAAAAGAAGAACAAAAGCAAACATCCGATTAAAAACAGAAAACTTACAATGCCAAGTCGCGCCCAGGAATCCGTTGCCCCCATAGCCTGTACGGAATGAAACCATCTGTTCAGAAAGAACTCACCTACCGGTTCTATCTTGTCTACTGCTCTTTGCTTCGCTAATTGTAAATTGAAACGTATATCGCTGTCGCCCGGATCGAGCAAAAGGGCACGTTCGTAATTCAATATGGCCGGCGCTATTTGTCCGGATTTATAATAAGCATTTCCCAGATTATAGTAAATCTGCGACGATTCGCCGTGATCCGCCAGAATCGATTCGTATTTTTGTATGGCTTCTTCGTAATTTTCTCCGGTATAAGCCGTTTCGGCTTCCTTTATTGCTTCTTCCTGCGCATGGACGATACAGGCACAAAAGATGAACAGGAAAAACAGTATTCTCTTCATATATTGATTCGCTTTCATTGTCTTACTTTTTGATCGTGTTTTCCATTTTACCGATAGCGTCGGCAGTCGATGCGTATAATTGCTCCATGGTTTCCGAAACCTGTGACGGTGCATAGCGGGCAAATTCGCAGGTATTCAGTATGTCTAAAAATTCTTTGATCAGCTCTTCGCTTACGCCGTATTTCAGCAATTCGATTTCCACATTATCCTTTGTCAGTTTTGCCTGCGGCATATTCAATTTGTCGCTCAAATATCCCCAAAGCGCACGAAGTACTTCTTCATAAAAGTCTTCTTTCCGGTTCTCTTTCAACAGTTTACCTGCATTCTTCAAACGTTTGACTGCCATTTTGTTTGCTTTCTTTGTACGCACAAGTGCGATATTGGCATTTTCCTTCACTTGCTTGCGGTAAATAAGGAAGAAAACAATAAAAAGAATCGCCGGCAACAGATAAGAGATATAATAAAGGAAAGAACCGAAGAAAATTTCTTCATTGGAAACGAAATCAATTCCCTTTACTTTCAGGTAACGAATGTCCTGCCCTAAAACGCGCACGCTTTCCCGGTTGGCAAAATTGGAAACAACGGGAGCACTCCCTTCTCCTTCCCCTTTTTCCACGTGCAATTTATAGGGTTCGGACTGGATTGTTTTATAGGTTGCCGTCTTGGGATCGAAATAAGAAAACGCAATCGCCGGTATCTCAAAATCACCGCCATAGCGCGGGATTGCCATATACTCTATCGTCTTCGATCCGCTTACTCCGGCGGTCGTGTTCCTGGTATCCATCGACACGTTCGGATCAAAGATTTCAAAGTCGTTGGGAAACGTCACCTCCGGATTTTTCAGCACGCGAAGATTGCCCGTACCGTTAATCTTAACCGTTACGGTTACCGCCTCATTGGCCTTAACCTGCGTGGAATTAATATTCGCGGTCATCGTGAAATTACCGACAGCATTCCCGAATCCCGCCGGTTTGCCGGATGGAAGAGGTTTAACTTCTATGGTGGCCGGCGAAGTGTTCAACGAAACTTTCACATCCCGGTACATGTCGAAGAAATCGTCGAAGAAACTTTGTCTTTGTTGGGTTGTATTCCTGACCTGCGCAATGATGTCGTATTTCCCGTTCTTTATGGTAAGCGTTCCGCTTCGCTGTGGAAACAGAACAACCTCTTTCAACACTGCTGTTTGATAATTTCTTCCGTTGTAATTTTCCATTTTGGTTTGTATTCCGCTCTGTGGCTGTTCGATTTCCTGAACCAAAAAACCTTCGAAATCGGGAAAATTCATATTCTGGAAAGTTTGCGGGGTTAAGGAAGAAGGTATAAAATAGAGTTTAAAGGTAACCAGAATGGATTCCTGTTCGTATATGTTTCTCTTGGAAACCATCATCTGCATAAAGAAATCCTTTTCCGATATGGTATTCGATCTTTGCGCGTTCTGACCGGCGGCCTCGTCTACTTTATCCTGCGGCAAAACTCTGACAACTAACGCATTTGATGTATAGTTGGCATTGTTCGCCTTTATCGTGGCCGGAGGAATATTGAATGTTCCCTCCTTTTTAGCCATCAGGATGTAGGTAAAACTGTAATTGGTTTCGGTAACTCTTTGTCTGCCGGAAATACTTGTACTGTGCGATTGAGATAAAGTAGGCCCCATCAGTACATCAAAATCCGGCAATTCCTGAACGCGCAAATCTTTCGCTTCCGCATTCACTGAAAACGTCAGCCGGAATTGCTGCCCCACGACTACCGCTTCCGGAGCGATAGCCTTAAATTCTATGTTCTGAGCCTTTAAACCGGAAATACCAATCAGTAGAGTAAGTGAAAATAAGAAAAGAATCCTCCTCATTTTTATGTCTGTTTTCGTTTTTACCAATCAAATAATTACAAAATTACCATTCTTTTTCGGTTCTGCGGCGTTCCTGCTGTTCCATTTGCGCTTTCTTTACCTTTTCCTGCGTATCTTTTTCATCCTGAAGGAAAGCATCGAGGATTTGCTGCGCATTGTCCTGACTCATCTGTTCGTTGGGCTGCTCTTCTTCCTGGGTCTTGTTTTCCTTTTGGTCGTCCTGATTCTGTTGCTGATCCTGCTGATCTTGATTTTGCTCCTGATCCTGCTGCTGTTCATCCTGTTTTTCTTCCTGATCCTGTTGCTGTTCTTCGTTTTGCTGATCTTCCAGCAGTTTCTGGGCTAATGCCAGATTGTAACGGGTTTCGTCATCTTTCGGATTGATACGGAGCGATTGTTTGTATGCTTCAATACTTTTAGCATATTCCTTTCCGGCCATAAAGATATTACCGGTATTGTGAAATACTTCCGCCAGGCGTTCCTGTCCTTCCCGGGTTTCCATCATCTTCCGGCTTTGCCCGGCTGTCAATTGATACTGCTCGGCCGCTTCCGGAAATTTTCCCTGCTTGTACAAGGCGTTTCCCAAATTATATGCTCCTTCCGCCGAACGGGGATTTACGTCCACTCCTTTGCGGTAGGCGATTTCCGCTTCGGTATACTTTTCGCTACTGTAAAGTTTATTCCCTTCACGGATATTCTTTCGTTCCGCTTTCTGTGCAAAAGCAACTCCACTTGTGAGAAGTAACACGCAGGAGAATAGTTTTACTTTCCTGAATATGCGGTTTTTCCTGTCCATTGTCAGGTATTCGATAATTAACAGGAACAGGGCAATCCATGCCAAAACATGGAACTGTTCATCAAATTCCGAGTATACTTTACTTTCCAGTTCGGTTTTATTCATTTTATCTATTTCACTTTGCATGGCTTTCAAGGCCGTGTTTGTGTTGTCCGCACGTACATACATTCCGTTTCCGGCAGCAGCTATTTCCTGACACATTTGTTCGTTCAGGCTTGTAATAACCACAGTTCCCGCTTTATCTTTCATGAAATTACCGCCGCCAACCGGTATCGGAGATCCCTGTGGCTGTCCCATTCCCACGATATTTACGTGAACTCCCTTCTCAGTCGCTGCTTTTGCGGCTCCGATAGCATCGTCTTCATGGTTTTCTCCGTCGGTAATCAAGATAATCGTTTTATCTGACGCCTCATTGGGAGTGAACGAACGCATGGCCAGATTAATTGCCGCGCCGATAGCCGTACCCTGCGTAGAAACCATTGCAGGGTTTATGGATGAAAGGAACATCTTTGCCGAAATATAATCCGAGGTTATCGGCAACTGCGTAAAAGCATCTCCGGCAAAAACGATCAGCCCCAGTTTGTCATTGGAAAAGCCGTCCGTCAGGCGTGAAAGCATCTGTTTTGCCTTTTCCAAACGATTCGGGGCGACGTCTTCCGCCAGCATCGAGTTTGAAACGTCCAGGCAAACCATGATTTCCACTCCTTCCCGTTTTACCGTTTCCAGCTTTGAACCGAACTGCGGGCCGGCAATAACGAAAATGACCAGTGTAATGGATGCAAATAATATCCAAAACTTCAGGAGTTGTCTTTTTGACGACACTTCCGGCATCAATTCCGAAAGTAGCCGTGGATTTCCATATTTCTTTATCGCTTTCTTTTTGGAAACGACAGAATAAACATAAAAACCGAAAAGAAAGGGTAATATAAACAGCAGATATAAAAAATCCGGATTTGCAAAACGAAACATAAGCCTTCTTTATTTTATGGTATATTTCTCAACAATGTATTTCTCAACAGTATTTCAAACAACAACAGGACAAAGATCCAAATAGCCAGCATCTTGTATTCTTCCTGCTTTTTGCTGAACTGCTGCACGCTGATCTTTGTTTTTTCCAGTTGGTCGATTTCCGAATAGATTGCTTTCAAACTGGCATTATCTGTGGCACGAAAGTACTGCCCGCTCGTTATAGCCGAAATTTGTTTCAAAGCAGGTTCATCAATTTCAACGGGGATATTTTGATATTGCACGCCGAAAGGAGTCTGGTAAGGATAAGGAGCCGTTCCCTGCGTGCCTACTCCGATCGTATATACCCGTATGCCGAATGTTTTTGCGATTTCCGCCGCCGTCACGGGGGCTATTTCTCCCATATTATTAACCCCGTCGGTCAAAAGGATAATCACTTTGGATATGGCCTGGCTGTCTTTGATCCGGCTGACGGCGTTGGCAAGTCCCAATCCGATAGCCGTTCCGTCCTGTATCATTCCCATTTGTATATCCTTAAACAGATTCAGTAAAACCGTATGGTCGGCCGTCAGCGGACATTGCGTAAAGCTCTCTCCCGAAAAGACAACCAGTCCGATATTATCGTTCGGGCGTCCGTTAATAAACGCTGCGGCTACGTCTTTCGCTGCTTCCAGGCGGTTAGGTTTTAAGTCTTCGGCACGCATACTTGTCGATATGTCCAGCGCCAGCATAATGTCGATCCCCTCGGTCGATGAATTTTCCCAACTGTTCGTCGATTGCGGGCGGGCTAAAACAATAATAAGCAGCGCGATTATAACCATCCGCAAGACGAACGGAACATGGCGCAAATAAACTTTCCATGATCTGGCCTGAGGCAAGTCAAACGGATCGGAGGCCGACACCTGCAAACTTGCCTGTGTTTTGCGCAGCTTGTAAATATACCACCCGATCAAAGGGATCAGCAGCAATAGTAAATAAAGATATGCAGGATTCGCAAATACCATATTAATCTTAATTTGAGTTGGCTTAATTTTGAGTTGGCTTATCTTCCGTTAATTCATCCCTGTTACCCTCTGCCGGTTTCTCGCCCGGCTGGGAAACTTCTTCAATCTTTGTCTGATTAACGAACAGATAAGCATTCATCATACTTAAATCGTTCTCATCCGGCAGCGGGTGCATCTTGGCAAACTTCACCAGATCGGACAGCTGAAGAATCTGTTTCAGATTGTTGTACACGGAATCGGCTTCCGTTTGCTTCCGGATGAAATCCAGTATTTCGCCCGACGTCATCTCCATTGCATTTACGGCAAACCGTTCAAACATGTAGTGGCGCAGTGTATCGGTAACGAGCGTATAAAATTCCTTGTTGCGCCCCTGTTGCCACAGTTTTTGCTGTTTGATCCCGTCGAGTTCTTTGATCGCCTGCAAATGCGGAGGCAGTTTGGGTTCCTCTTTCCTGAATGGAAGAAGAGATTTCCTGTTTCGCAGACGCTGATTGATATAACCGATCACACAGATCAGGAAAAGCCCCAGCATAACGCCGAAGATCAGCGGATAATAATCCGCCAGTACGAAAGTAGGCTTCCATACATCTTTTATATCGTAGAATTGCTCCGGATTCTCCACATCGACGGGAATCGTACTCACCTTCAGCGCCACCTGATTGGAAAGGATCGTATCCGTTCCGTCGATTACCTGCACGGGGGGCAACAGATACAGCAGCGAATCAAAAGAAGTGATCAGTATATCCTGCCGGATTACTAAACGGTTGTTTTCTATCACGGACGAGTCAGGTTGCGATATGGCAAGCACTTCCACTCCCTGCATAATCGTGTCGGCGGGCAATACGATCCGCACCGGGCGGTCTTTATCCGCAGTAACCGTTAAACGCAATGTTGTCTGTTCACCTATCAATATAGCCGCCGAATCCAAAGAAACATCGATCAAAGTCTGTTGCGCATACAAACTTTTCCCCGTTCCGGCAATCACCGGCAGAAGCAACAGCAAGCATTTCAGTATTCGTTTCATTCGTTATCCTAATTTCGTTTTTGAAAAAGAGCAATCAATGCCTTCACATAATCATCTTCGGTTCGCACGGTAACCGAATCGACGCGGCTTTTCCGGAATGAATCATTCATTTTTGCCTGTCTCTTTTCCCACCATTCCTTGTAAACAGCCCGCACGCGGGAGGAAGAGGTATCGATCCAGCGCTCCATGCCCGTTTCCGCATCTTTGATCTTCATCAATCCTACCGAAGGCAATTCCGCCTCTCTCCGGTCGTACACCTGAATAGCCACAACGTCGTGCTTCCGGTTTGCAATCGTCAAGGCATCCTTGAAATCTCCCCTGTCGATAAAATCGGAGATCAGGAACGCCGTGCAGCGTTTCTTTATCGCATTCGTCAGGTATTTCAGCGCCTGGCCGATGTCTGTTTGCCGGTCGTCCGGATGGAAGTCGATCAGTTCGCGAATGATGTAGAGGATATGTTTCTTCCCTTTCTGCGGCGGAATGAACTTTTCAATCTTGTCCGAGAAAAAGATCACCCCGATCTTGTCGTTGTTCTGAATAGCGGAAAAGGCAAGTGTAGCGGCGATCTCCGTGATGATTTCCGTTTTCATCACGCTTACGGAACCAAACTCCCGGCTCCCGGACACGTCGATCAGAAGCATTACCGTCAGTTCGCGTTCTTCTTCAAATATCTTCACGTAAGGGCGGGCGTATCTGGCCGTTACGTTCCAGTCGATGTCGCGAATATCATCTCCGTACTGATACTCGCGCACTTCGCTGAACGCCATACCGCGCCCCTTGAATGCCGAATGGTATTGCCCGGCAAAGATATTCCGCGAAAGCCCGCGGGTCTTTATCTCTATCTGACGAACCTTCTTTAACAGTTCACTTGTTTCCATTAAGGCACTTCTACTTTGTTCAGTATCTCGCTTACCACTTCGTCTGCCGCAAGGTTGTTTGCTTCCGCTTCGTAGCTCAGGCCGATACGGTGGCGCATCACGTCGTGGCACACCGCGCGTATATCTTCCGGGATAACATAGCCTCTCCGTTTAATGAACGCATAAGCACGGGCTGCCAGTGCCAGATTGATGGACGCGCGCGGCGACGCTCCGAATGAAATCATGCTCGACAGGTTTGCCATTCCGTATTCCTGCGGGAAACGGGTAGCAAATACAATATCCACGATATAGCGTTCGATCTTTTCATCCAGATAAACTTCGCGCACTACCTCGCGTGCTTCCAGTATTTCATTCTTGGTCAGCACCGGTTTGATTTCCGGGGCTGCGCCCGATATGTTCTGCCGTATGATCAGCTTTTCCTCTTCCCTTTTCGGGTAGTTGATAACCACCTTCAGCATGAAACGGTCTACCTGCGCTTCCGGCAGCGGATACGTTCCTTCCTGCTCGATGGGGTTTTGCGTAGCCATCACCAGGAAAGGCTTGGGCAACTTGTATGTCTGCTCGCTGATCGTCACCTGCCGTTCCTGCATCGCTTCCAAAAGGGCGCTCTGCACCTTGGCCGGCGCACGGTTTATTTCATCCGCAAGTACGAAATTGGCAAACACCGGCCCCTGCTTCACCTGAAACTCTTCATTCTTCTGACTGTAAATCATCGTACCGATCACGTCGGCCGGCAACAGGTCGGGCGTAAACTGTATGCGGCTGTAATGCGCGTCGATCAGAGAGGCAAGCGTTTTGATGGCCAGCGTCTTTGCAAGTCCGGGAACCCCTTCCAGCAGGATATGCCCGTCCGACAGCAAGCCGATCAACAACGATTCCACCAAATGTTTCTGCCCCACGATTACCTGATCCATCCCCATCGTGATCATGTTTACAAACGAACTCTTACTCTCGATACGTTCATTCAACTTCCGAATATCTACTGTCTGATTCATAGATTTTATTATTTTA
>JAITVG010000248.1 GCA_031285925.1 Tannerellaceae bacterium | reverse complement strand
CTCAATGCTTCGGATAAAGGAAAGAGAGTCTATAAAACTGTCTTTTACCAAAAGGATACGAAAAGCATTGCTATTATCCTCTATTGTGTTTTTAAGGTTAAAATACTGCAAAGGCTTCGAACAGATATAGAGTTCCCTGTTGTTCATATATTTACCGATTGGGGATTTTTCAATATTTTCATAAACAAGTCTTTCAGGCCTTTCAGCTTCCTTATATTCAATAATACAAAGAGAAGAAGCACAATTCCGAAATAACCGTGGGGCTGCTCCGTTACCGTAAACACGAAACAGAGCGTGAACGGAATATATAATGATAACGGAAAATTATCCGCCATCACCGTTTTCCAATTGTTTTTCAAAAGCAACAGCCGGTTCGCCTGCAAAGTCAGCAGGATATTATAGACGACATAGGCAAGCAATGTTGCCAGGATAACATATTCATACGACCACCGGAATACAGCTGCAATTATCAATGCGAATAAAACATTGATTGTCAATATGGAAAAAGCCATACCCCCCAAGATATTTTCCCGGGAACGGGCAATTAATACCGAAGAATAAATATAGCAATTGGCATAAAACACCAGCGTCATCACGATCAGTCCGAATGTTTTATACTGCGATTGATAAGCCGGAAAGAAGTAGATGATCAGCGGGAAAAGAAGTATGAAAGAATACATGATCAGGTGGACAGCTACCACATAGCCGTTTCTTACCATATCCAGTATTCGCAACGACTGCGACTGATCGTTCCGGCTCAATCTGTTCAGTATCTTGGGATAGATCAGGAAGGAAAAAGAATCGAACAGGAGCATTACGGCGTTTGCCAGCGTAAATGCAAAGGTGAAATATCCGAACTCCATGGGTTCATAGAAAGCGCTTACCACGGTGCGGGTGGATATGATGATCAGATAGAAGGAGGCATTGTAGATAAACAGATATAAGCCTTTGCGCAGCAATAACGGCATGACGGCGGATAGTGGTGAACGGCGGAAAGAAATCTTCACGTCCAGCTTCAACAAAAAAATAACCAACGAAAGCAATTGCCCTGTCAGCATAACGCCTACCAATACTTTTATCAGCAACTCTTTCTCCTCAACAAGAAAAACGGCCAAAAGAGTCATCACCGGCACTATGGACTGGAAGAACATGATTTCTTTCAACTTGTTCTTTATCCGGAAATAGTTGGTGAACAGCGTATTGAAGTGTGACAATATGGCAATCAGGAAGACAGGGATAATATAATCGGAGAAGCGGTATTTATCCCCCCAGTCCAAGCCAAGAAAACCATACAGCGACAGAAGCGCTAGAAACACCAGCGTTATGAACAGATAAAAATAAACGCCGCCCGACAGTAGCTCCCGGGTCTGTCTGTCGTCATCCTTGTTTACGGACAGCATAACATTCAGGGAATAGGGTATACCCAAATTGATCTGTGCCGCATATTGCAGGATAAGGTTGATAAACCCCCAGATTCCCAAATACAGAGGGCCTAACAATGCAGCTATAATAAAAGAATTAAGGAACTGTATGCCCATAGTCAGATACCTTGTGGTCATATATCCGACTACTTTATTCTTTATGACAGTCTTGATTATCGAGGACATCCCTGACGGCTCATGGTGAAAATATTAATTATTTTATCGGCAGCAGATACATTCGACAGTTGCTCCCTGTAATTGAGGCAGTTTGCCGTGAAAAAGGCATTGTTTTCCGTAATAGTTGCCAGGTCGTCCTCTCCCCAGTTATCATCGACAATGCCCAGGCAGTTGTCCTGAATATAATGGATGTTCCCGGGTACGGTATTTGTGATAACCGGCGTTCCGCTACTTATAGCTTCGGGTATGGAAACCATATTCAATTCTTTCCGCGAATTAACGAGCATCGCTTTGGAACAGGATAGTAGGGTGAATAATTCATCATGCTTCATAAAGCCTGTGAATATAACATTCTCTTCTAATTTCAACTCCTTTACCCTGGCTTTAAGCTGCTCTTCCATATCTCCGTTGCCGCATATATATAATTGATAAGAAGCATATTGGGGATATTTGGAAAGGAAACGTGCAAACTTCGGAAGAATCAAATCTATTCTCTTCCCTTCTACTAACCGGGAAACAACAATAAATTGATTTCGTTTTGAAATGCCGGCCGTAAGGTTCCTCAATCTGATACCGTGCTCCACAGGTGTTTTGCTAACCTTCGATGCATAGCGGGATATAAAATCGCAGGCTCTCTTTGAACAGGGAACTATCGAAACATTCCTGTAAAACAGGCGGACAATCGTATTATACCAAAACAGTGAGGGAAGTTTGAACCATTTTCGGTTATGCAGGAACAGTTCCTGCCTGATCAACAGTTTCGACGGCGCAATCAGAGAAGCGATAAGCGAACTTGTGGAAAAAGACTCGCTGGAAATAATCAGATCAAATTCATCCTTCCGCTTTTTCAAGACCGGCCACAATGATAAATGCAACGGGAAGTAAGACACTTTAAAGAGGCCTTTCAAATTTGATTTCAGAAAAAGAATTTCAAAATCATACGTTTCCGCCTGAACCGGGCGATATTCTTCCGCCGCAATCAACGTCACCTCGTGCCCCAGTTCCCTGAAACCCAAAGCGAAGTTGTAAATCATGCAGTCTTTTATACTGTCTACCTTGGGCAAAACCCCTTTTTCCGCAGTAAACAGGATCGAATTTAGAATCAATACTTTCATATTCGCTACACATTATGTCTTGAAAAGGAAACCGGACGCAGATAATAGCCCCTTCCGTTTCGGTTACAGATATAACGATGTGCTTGTGGAAATATTTTGCCTTGTCATGTTATGTTTTTACATTTGGATTGTCGTTTATATGGAAATGGATCAGAAACAGTTTAAACAGGAAGTGCTGCCGCTGCGGGATGAATTGCTTTTCTACGCGCAACGGATGCTGGGTGACAGGGATGAGTCGGAGGATATTATCCAGGAAGTCTTGCTCAAACTGTGGAACATGCGTGAGGAGCTAAGCCATTACAGTAATGTGGCCGCTCTGTCGATGACGATCACTAAGCACTTGTGCGTAAACCGGCTGAAGGCGCTCCGGCGGAGTGATGAAGATGCAGAGAATGTTACTTTGGCCAGTGAAGCCCCGACGCCATATTGCCGGTTGGAACAAAAGGACAGCCTGGAAAACGTAATGAAGATCATCGGCCGGTTGCCCGGTTTGCAGCAAGCTGTTCTTCGCATGAAGCATGTCGAAGGATATGAAGTGGAAGAGATTGCGGAGCTGACCGGCAGCACGCCCGATGCCGTCCGAATGAACCTGTCGCGCGCACGTCGGCGAGTGAAAGAAATATTTTTTAAAATGTAAGACTGATGAAAGAAGACAATAAATATATGGAAGAATTGTTGGAACGCTTCTTCAACGGGGAAACGTCGAATGCGGAAGAACAGGAGTTGTATGCGCTCTTTGAAAGCGGCGAACTGCCGGAGCATTTACTTCCTTACAAACCGGTATTCGACTATTTCAAGTCGGGCTTGGCGGAAGAGGTAGAATCGTCTGCGAAAATATCCGAAGCTATTAAGCCTTTACGCCCCCCCGGAAGGAGATATTTGACAGTCCTGCTCACTGCGGCGGCGGTGATCCTGATGTTTTTCCTGCTTAAACCTTTACTGCACACAGAGCCTGATCCGTTTGAAGGCAGTTACATCGTGCGGAACGGTGTGCGGATTGACGATCTCGAACAGATTCGCCCGGAATTGGAACTGAAGATGCAGACCGCCCTGCTGCAACAGGAAAAAGCGAATCGTTTATGGAAGCTGACGAATGAAACGGAAGACGCTTATACGACTGTTGAGCAGGAAATAAAAGCAACGTATTGCGATATTATCCACCGGTTTCCGGATGAAAATATAAGAGAAGAAATAAAAGATATGTTACAGATAGAATGTGATTATTAACATAAAAACAAGTAAAAGAACATGAAAACAAAACATCTTTTTTTAGTGGTAATACTGTTGTTTACAGGCAGTATGGCAAGTGAAATTCAGGCACAGAGCAACATTAAGGCATTGTTCAGGAAATGCGAAGCTATGGATGACGTAGAGATGAGCCGGATTCGGAACAGAGATGAGGGAAAGGAAAAAACAATAACCGGCGTGACATTTAAAAATAATGAACAATTGCTGAAAGAGTTTCAGGATGCCTGCAAGAAAGATGAAGGGGAAGCCCGGTTTATCAGTGAGGAAAAAGTCGATGGAAAGATGGTTCCTAAATTCTACCGCTTTGACAATGCGACCTTTTCTTACGATGTAAATAAAGATGGAAATGGGCAAACTACGGTTTCCGCTACCCTGATAGAAAATTAGACTTCATAAATACACATCAATTAGTAACTTAATGACAAATATCCTGCCTTGTGAAAGGCGGGATGTTTTTTTTTGTGCCGCAGGCAGCTTTGAAGCGAGCGCAGCTCGTGGCCGCAAGGCCTGTCTTTTGCCGTTGGTAATTATAAAATAGTAGTCAGAGTAGTCAGAGTAGTTAAAGTAGTACGCGCTCGTAGTATCTATACTATTTTCGGGCGTACACGCAGGTTTTCGGACGTACACGCAGGTTCGCCCCTACTTCAAATTAATATTTCGTCAATTCGAATTATATAAGTAAATTTGCACACTTTTTTTAAGTGTGAGATATAAAGTTGTAGATTGATATGAGTAAGAAATTTGCCGAGTATTCGAAATTTGACTTGTCGAACGTCAATAAAGAGGTGCTGAAGAAGTGGCAGGAAGGGGACATCTTCCGCAAAAGCTTTCAGATGCGTGAAGGGCAACCCTCATTTGTGTTTTATGAAGGGCCTCCTTCCGCAAACGGGATGCCGGGTATTCACCATGTAATTGCCCGTTCGATTAAGGATATTTTCTGTCGCTACCGCACCATGAAAGGCTTTGAGGTGAA
>JAITVG010000221.1 GCA_031285925.1 Tannerellaceae bacterium | reverse complement strand
TCAACCCAGCACGTAGAAGCGACGGTCAAATTTAGAAAGCCCTTGATCACGTTAAATTCCGTGACGGCCGGTTCGTGTTGCAATAAATATTCGCCGATTTGCCGTGCCGTTTCTTCCGGCGACTTGCGCGAAGCCCGCAGAAAGGGAAATACCACGAGGGTGAGATGTCCTTTAAATTCCTTTTTTGTCTTTTGCAGTTGCACCTGTTCTGCGGATATGTCCGCGGCGCCGTATAGTTGTTTTACCGCATCTACTGTGGAAGTAGTGATTTGTTGTTCGATAGTCATATATAATGT
Organism: Tannerellaceae bacterium; assembly: GCA_031285925.1. GTDB lineage: Bacteria > Bacteroidota > Bacteroidia > Bacteroidales > Tannerellaceae > QVMG01. The sequence goes on along the minus strand of JAITVG010000221.1, from coordinate 3,865 downwards.
ATATGTAATGTATTATAATGTATTATAATGTAGGATGTTGCTTTTCGGATTTTGACGCAAAGGTACAAAACAGGTTCTAAATAGAGGTGTTAAGCGAAATATTTTCTAATTTACATCACACAAATCCTGATTTAGGCAATTTTTAATAACCCCCACACCCCCAATACATTACGCAATGTTAAAAAGTGTTTCTATATATAGTACGCGCTCGTAGTACCTATACAACGGCGCCGTACTATAGGTAGTACGCGCTCGTACTATCTATACTGTTTTCGAGGCCACTCCCGGGAAACGAGAGGAGGTAAGGGGAGATGTGCAGATAATAAGCAAAAAAAAAGGATACAATCAAATTGTATCCTTCCCAATAATAACGTAAGTGTCGCTTACTTTACCAATTCATTCAGTTCAGATCCCGCTTTGAATTTCACTGATTTTCTCGCAGGGATGTTGATTGTTTCTTTGGTCTTCGGGTTAACGCCTTTACGAGCTGATTTTTCAGCAACAGAAAAAGAACCGAAACCTAAAAGGGCTACTTTCCCTCCTGCTTTCAGTTCGTTGGAAACGGTACATACAAATGCGTCGATTGCTTTTTTGGCATCAACTTTACTCAATCCGGATTTTTCGGATACTTCACTAATAAATTCTGTTTTGTTCATGATGGTTTGAAAGTTTAATATTTAAACATTTAATTGTGTAATACTAAGTTGGCACCAAATGTATTGCTTTATTTGATACAGCACAAAAAAAAAGAAAGTTTTTTTCCTTTATGGCTGTTTTTTAGTTGAATTTGGCCAAAAACAGGCCAAAAGCAGGGCGACAAGGGGGGGGGTAAACGCGAAACGCGGACTGATGCAGAAAATGGAAAATAATTTTGACGAGCGGCGAAAATAATGCTTATTTTTGCCGGAAAAGCTGTTTTGCGTTTATCCGGACGTTGAAATGAAAGTATCATCAATGAAAGTATCATCACCAATGAGAAAGTTGTTTTTGGGAATGAGCGGAGTGTTATTCGTTTTATTCCTGATTTTTCATCTGATCGTGAATCTGACCTCAGTAATATCCCGCGGAGTTTATGAAACAGCCTGGCTGAATATAAAGGGGATCCCTTTTATTCAGATCATAATCCCTGTCTTTATTGCCGGAATCGTGCTGCATATCCTTTTGGCCGGAATGTTTTGTTTTCGCCGGTGGACGACCGTGAGCAGGGATAGAAAGGCGGAGGGCTACGAAAAGGAAAAGGGCAATGTGTTGAAAACTGCCCTGTCGTTGAGCGGCATTATCATCGGTTTGTCGGTCATACACATAGAACAGTTCTGGATTAAAGTGCAGCTTCTCGACGAAAGTCCGTACGACATTGCAACGACATTATTCTATAACGGCTTCTATGTGGCTGTTTATGCGCTATGGATCATTGCGCTGTATTATTATCTGTCTTCCGGATTTTGGGGATTATATCGGCCTGCGCCGACCGGCCGGCCGGAGCAATCACCCTGGCAAACCGTTTCAATGGTATTAGCGCTTCTGATAGCGGCCGGATTCATCTTTATTCCGGTTTATTTCTATCTGGGTTTTGGTTATTTATAGAAAGAAGCATGAATATTTTAGTAATAGAAGACGAACCCGGTATTTGCCGTTTCCTGAAAGAAGGGCTGGAGGAAGAAGGTTATCATGTCACTGTCGCATCCGATGGAACGAAAGGCCTGGAACAGTTCAACCGCTCGAAGCCGGATTTGATCCTTTTAGACCGGATGCTTCCGGGATCGGACGGGATCGCGGTATGCCGGGAAATCCGGAAATCGGATAAGGATACGCCTGTTTTGTTCCTTACCGCCAGAGATACGGTAGACGAAACCGTGGAAGGTTTGCGTGCCGGAGCAAACGATTACATCAAAAAACCTTTTTCCTTTGAAGAACTGCTTGAGCGCATCAAGATCCATTTTCGGAAGAAGCAGGAAGACGAACCGCTGACCCTCGGCGATCTTTCACTGAATAAAACTACCCGTCAGGTGTTTAATGGCGGTGCGGAGGTGACATTGACGCAACGCGAGTTTGATTTGCTGGAGTTTTTGGTTCGCAACAAAGGGTGCATCTGTACTCGCGACGAAATTATAGACAAGGTATGGAATATCAACTTTGAATACGACACCGGGGTGATAGACGTGTATATGAATTCCCTGCGGAAGAAATTGCGCATGGATAAGGAAAGCGGATTTATTAAAACCGTTCGCGGAGTCGGATATATAGCAAACACTTTTGGCAAACACTAACGGACGGCAATGATAAAACTATCTTTACAGAACAGGATCGTATTTAATTTTATAGTAAGCACGGCTATACTTGCAAGCATTCTCTGCATCATTATCCTGTTTGTGATCAGTGCGCATACGAACCTTCAGGGAGAGGGCTTGACGGAGGCCGGCCGGGAATATGTATTTACTACGATACTGTTTCGTGTCTGCATCGTCGGGTTCTTCTTTATTCTGGGTTTGCTGTTCCTTATCTCCCGTATGATTGCTCAAAACAGCGTTAAGCCTGTCCGGGAAATCATCAACATCTCGAATACCATTACCCACAATAACCTGAGCGCAAGAATACCGTTGCCCGATCATAAGGACGAATTGTATGAACTTTCCGCAACTATCAACAGTCTGCTCGACCGTATTGAACTGGCAATGGAGAGGGAAAAGTCTTTTACCTCTTATGCTTCGCACGAGTTTCGCACGCCGTTGTCCGTACTCAAGGGAACGATGGAAGTGTTGATAAGGCGTCCACGCACGGAAGAGGAATACAGGGAAAGGATTACGGCCTGTATCAGGGAAGTGGACAAACTGAACGAAATGGTTGAACAACTGCTGATACTGTCGCGCCATGAAGAAAGCGGACACTTGCTTGCGTATGCTTTCCACCGGGTAAAAAACTTGCTGGACGCAAACCTTTCTCTGTTTGCAGATCAGATCAGGGATAAAAAGATCGACGCAAGGATTTCCGTCGTGCCGGGAGATATTTCCATCCATACGGATAAATACTCCATGTCTATCATATTGAAGAACCTGCTGTCGAATGCCGTGAAATACACCGATGAAGGAGGTTCTATTGAATGCAGGGTTTACGGAAACCCAAGCGAAACCTGTATCGAAATCGCAAATACCGGACACGGAATACCTGAAGGCGAACAGGAAAAGGTATTTGAAAAGTTTTATCGCGCCTACACTTCCGCCTCTTCCGCCCCTTCTCCAACCAAAAGTTTCGGATTGGGATTGCCTATTGTTAAACGTTTCTGCACTTTGTTGAATATCGACATTACAATCACAAGCGAACCCGGCAAAGAAACAATCGTTACGCTCAAAATACCTGCCGGAGGCTTTTTAAGCAAATCTTAAGTCTTCTGTTTTTCCTTCGCCCTACTTTTGTGTATAAAAGGAATTGCAATGAACGTTGCGCTCAAAGGTTTTGCCGGAGAAAAAATAACCCTACATTATATCTTTAGACTCGAAAAGTCTTATTTTCATAGCCGCACGCAACGCTTCGTTCGCTGTGCGGTTATGAAGATTAAGCCTGTCCGGGCTTGGTGAGAAGGGTAATTTCATTGATTCCTTGGTAGTCACTTGTGGTAATTCTTCCTTTTTAGTCGTTTTTTTCTGTTTCGTTTATCTTTTTCCGAAAAAAACGCTTTTCCAACCGGGCGGTTTCAGTTTTCATACGTACTAACTGTATACGGGCGACAAAAGCCTTATATCTGATATATCCGATATACAAAAATGAACAAAGAACTGCTACATAAATATATATCCGGCGACACTTCCGTGGAAGAGAGGGAAGCGGTGCAACTTTGGATTGAATCTGATGAGAAAAACAGAGAGGAGTT
>JAITVG010000197.1 GCA_031285925.1 Tannerellaceae bacterium | reverse complement strand
GTATTTCTCTATACTACCTATAGTACGGCGCCGTTGTATAGGTACTACGAGCGCGTACTATATATAGAAACACTTTTTAACATTACGTAATATCTTGTATGTGTGGGTGTTGGGCTTTTTGGGCTTTTTTAGCGAGCGTAGCTCGCTACCCCTCATCAACAGCCTCTGATTGCCTTACGGCCACTAACAAGCTACGCTCGCTGAAAGGACAAGAGTATGAATAGTGCAGGCTATATGTTTTGTTACTTTCTATATATACCTTTTATCTTTTCACAGCTGTGAAAAGATAAAAGGTATACGTACAAATCACTAAAAGTCGCTGTGGGAGCCACTAATTGCCATAGCTTGAATTGGTAAAATGGTTTGATTGGTAACTCCGTTTAATATTTCGCCCGGTTGTATTTACGTTTTTGCATTATAAAATAATTATATACCTTTGGCCGCCGATTGTCGGTCGGGAAGCATAAAATAACACTTATGAAGCAATATCACGAATTACTCGAAAGGGTTTTAACAGAGGGTGTAAGAAAAGAAGACCGGACAGGCACGGGTACGTACAGTATCTTCGGGCATCAGATGCGGTTCAACATGGGAAACGGTTTCCCTTTGCTGACCACTAAAAAACTTCACCTGAAGTCGATCATCTACGAACTTCTCTGGTTTCTGAAAGGCGACACGAATGTGAAGTATCTTCAGGATCACGGTGTCCGTATCTGGAATGAATGGGCGGGAGCGGACGGTGACCTAGGGCATATTTACAGTTTCCAATGGCGTTCATGGCCGGATTATAAGGGAGGTTCCGTCGATCAAATATCCGAAGCGGTGGATATGATAAAGCATAATCCCGATTCGAGGCGTATAATCGTCAGCGCATGGAATGTGGGCGATTTGCCGAATATGAACCTGCCGCCCTGTCATGCTTTCTTTCAATTTTATGTGGCCGACGGAAAGCTTAGTTTGCAACTTTACCAGCGGAGCGCCGATATATTTCTTGGTGTTCCCTTCAATATAGCATCCTATGCACTGCTGCTGCAAATGATGGCGCAGGTTACGGGGCTTATTCCGGGCGACTTTGTGCATACGCTTGGAGATGCCCATATTTACTTGAATCATCTCGATCAGGTAAAACTGCAACTTTCAAGAGAACCGCGTGCGCTCCCCACGATGCGCATAAATCAGGAAGTCGATAGCATCTTTGATTTTCAATACGAAGATTTTGCACTGGAAAACTACGACCCGCATCCGCATATAAAGGGTGAAGTTTCGGTGTGAAGCGATAGATTAATGATCCGAAATGTCCGTTATGAGTAGAATATCAATAATAGTAGCCGTCGCCGAAAACCGGGCGATAGGAAAAGGCCAACGTTTGCTGTGCCATCTGCCCGCCGATTTGAAACTGTTTAAAGAATTGACTTCCGGCCATACGGTTATAATGGGTAGAAATACATTCGAATCCCTTCCGAGCGGCGCACTGCCGAAGCGGCGGAATATTGTTGTCACTTCAAGGGAAAACGTGGAATATCCCGGCGCTTCCGTTGCCCGTTCCATACCGGAAGCGCTCGATCTTTGTAAAGACGAAGACGAAGTCTTTTTCATCGGCGGTGCGATGGTATATAACGAAGCGTTGAAGTTTGCCGACATGCTTTACATGACGAAAATCCACCACGATTTTGAGGATGCCGATACCTTTTTCCCCGTCGTAAACCGGCCGGACTGGGAAGAAATAAAGCGCGAAGACCATCCTTCGGACGACAAACACGCTTACCCCTATACTTTCCTTACTTTCCGGCGGAGATAAATACTCCCAACTATCGCGATAAGACTTGTTAAGATTACTTGTGCCGAATGCGGATTCTTTAACGGTCATGTAGCGGAATTTAAATTAACACATCCCAAAAAGCATTAACATTGTAAATAGGAAATACTAATTAAGTATTTTATAACACTTTCGTCGGCCGACAATTATACTTTTGACAGCGATATTTGTTGTTTCCGCCGACACTCCGTGCTTTGCTGATGAAACGGTGAAGGATGAACAAAGGCACGGAAGTGCCGGCGGTTCTGCAAGTAGCATAATACTTTACCATAAAATGACAGGGCTGAACCGATTCTTCCTATTGATCCTTTGTTGCCTGACCGGCGTATTGCCTGCCTTTGCCCAATGGCCGTCGCAGGATTCTCTCCGGACGGAAAGTATTTTGTCGAAAAAGGATACGATCCGGCTAAATCCGGAAGCAATGGAATCCATAAGAAATGGCACTTTCCTGAATCTCGGCCGCCCCCACACACCAATGGGATCCATATCTTCGGAACTGCCTCTGGTGAAAGATTTCAGTGAATACTTCGAATCACACGACACTGTCAGCCGTCCTTTCAAGCTGACCGACTTGCCTTCTTACATGGTACTGCGTTATTATAATCCCAAAATGCCGCCCGGTTCACTGAAGGTTAGCGATGATTATTATTATTTCTATTTGAAAAACGCTACCCGTGGATTGAATAACAGAAAAGGTTACGACTTTGTCCACCTCTTGAATACGGCTTTCAGTCCGGAATACAGGCGGTTTTTGAAAAACCGGAAAAACGCGACCAAACTTAAACACTACAATGATTTGCCCGATGCGGAACTGCACCGGAAGCAGCAGGAGTTCCTTTCAACCCATCCCGAACTGCGCCTGCCGACGAATGCGGCGGAGTAGCTACACAAAAAAAGAGGTATCATCGCGACACCTCTCTCCCTGAACTAAATGATAAAAATAAAAGTTATGTGGGAAGGTTTTTAGTTAACCCTTTCAAAGTTCTCAAGATTGAAACCGGACGACTCTGTGCCTGTACCGGTTCCTTGTTCCCTGTTTGAATTATAGTCGAGTTCATACGTTTTAACTCCGTCAAACGTATTCACCACAACCGTCAGCTTCACTGTTTCGCCGCCCGTATCCGGCAGATCGGACAGGTTGAAGCACACAATACCCGACACTACCATTCCTTGGGGATCGTCGTAAGCATTGTGCCTGAACTCTACCCGGTAGGCATTTTCCTCATCGCCTGCCGACAACAAATTAACGAAATGCTTTTTTGTCCCTCCGTAATTAAAGGAAAAGATCATGTTCAGATAACCGTTGCCGATCCAAATATTATTTTCATCCACTCCTACCGGGTCTGTTCCGTATACCGCATTGTTTTCCTCGCCCTTGTCTTCGGCAATCTTTTTGGTCAGGATCGAATCGACACCGTTTACTTTAATATAATGGTCGAATCCATCCTTCGCATCGCTCAGAATCGTATAGTTCAACCACGTCCGCTGGCCGTCTTCCATGTTGTGGCCTAAATAATATCCGGCCGCCGGCCATAAGGTTGTACCGTCGTCGAGCCTGAAATAATGCCGGCTGCTTTCAAGAGATTCCACAGTTGCTATTTCCATCCGGTATTCTCCCAGCGAGTAACCGCTGTCGTCCAGACACGAATTAAAAAGGAGAGCCACACTTAAAATGCCTGCCACCGGCACACAAATCCTCAATGCTTTCATCATCTTCGTCATTTTTGTCATCTTCATAAATTTCATAAACTATTTTGTTATACTTCTTTATAGATGCAGATGCCGATTTCTGCGAAAAGGCTGCAAAGTGTATATATAAAAAAAGTTAAGAGTCGTTTCGCGCATGTTTTCGGACAATGCAGAAACAGTGTTTCTGCGTTAGCTGATCAAAACGGATACCCCACCGCCAGGTGCCAGTTGAAGGCGTTGTATTTGCTTTCGAACGGATTGACGTTGAAGTAGCCTTTTCTGTCCGTTTCGTAGGGGACATGCAGGCCGAAACCGAAGTCGAGGCGGAGCAGAAGGAAAGAAAGGTCGTAGCGAAGGCCGACTCCGGTGCCTAATGCCATGTCGTTGAGAAATTTACCGGCTTGAAACGTGGCACCGGGACGGTCGTCGGCACGCATCGCCCAGATACCGCCCCAGTCCATGAAGAAGGCGCCGTTAAGCGATCCCACGAGAGCGAAACGGTATTCGAGGTTGGCTTCGGCTTTGATGTCGCCGATGCGGTCTACATACGCGTAAGGATTTACATATTCTCCCCAATTGCCGGGTTGTCTTTCGGGATCGAACCTGCCGGGGCCGATGGAACGGATAATGAAGGCGCGGACACTGTTGGCTCCTCCGATATAGAACTGTTCGCTGTATGGGGAAACTGTGGCATTCCCGTAGCTATAAATCACGCCGGCCATTGCACGGGCTACCAGCCGGTTGTTGCGGTCGATGCGGAAGTTGTAGCGGGCTTCGGTTGTTACCTTCGCGAACTGGGCGAAGGGGACACCGAACAGTGTTTTATCCTTCTCGTTGAATCCCTTGCCGGAGATGGCCGAAAGGCCGCCGATCATGTTTCCCGCTTCCGTAAGGGTGGCCGACCAGGAGAAGTTGTTTCGCTCCGAAAGCGGCGAGTTGTCGTAAGTGAAAGTGTAGCTTACGGCCGGGATGAACCGGCTTTTCAGGCTTTCATAAAGCCCCCGGTTCGAAGCGGCTATGCTGTCGGTAAAGAAGGCGGTAGGGTTCAGTTTATTGTAGGTCAGCCGTAAGGGAGTGATCTGATGGTGATCGGTAGGGGACGGCCTGAAATCGTATTCCATACTTCCGCCGAACGAAAGCATTTTAAAATATTTCGGACGGTTCAGCAGTCCGGCGCTTAACTTGAAAGTGGTGGCCGACGGTTGCTCCAAATCGCGGTAGACATATCCCGGAAAGAGCAGAAAAGGAATAGCCAGCGTGGAGCTTACCCCAAGCTCATAACTGTTTATCTTCGAACCGCTCGCACCTGCCCGGTTACCGGTTTGCCATTCATATCCTCCTTTCAATTGGAATCCCAGCATCTCGCCCCCCTTGAACGCATTGCGACGAGTAAGCGAAAAGATTGCGCCCGGGCCTGCGTAATTGTTGTCTTTGGTAGCGGCGTTGATCTCGAATTCCCCGTCGTAGGGCAGATCGTAGACCGTGTTTATATGCACGTCAAGTATATTGTTTTGGCGGAAAAGGGTACTCCTTCGTTGCAGACTGTCGATCCTTTCCGCTCCCACTCCGTCCCGGTTAGGGTTTCTTTCGCCGCGGATTCTGCGGACGGTATCGCGTGCGTTCGGACGGGGAACGTATTGAAACTCCGCGTAGCGAAAGGCATTGAGGCGGGAAAGCCCGGCCTGCGTACGCTGCTGTTCTTCCAACGTATAAAGATCGCCCGGCCTGAAGCGCAGACGCCCGTACAACACCGCCGGACGGATACGGAGTTTCCCTTCGTAAAAGACCGTCATATCCTCATAGACCAGCGAGTCGGTGGCACTTTCTCCGCCGTATCCGCCGATGTGTACATTTATGTTTCCGATGCGATAGGGCGTATGGGAATTGGAAGGAATACCCTGCTTGCGGGCTACCTGCAACCACACTTTACCGGGAGCGATCAATGTGTCCGCGCGGTAAACGATGTATTCCGGACGATGATAATAGAAGCCGTTGTTGCGCAGGTCGGAGGAAATCCGTTGCCTCTCGTTTTCCATTTCGATCACATTGAAGCGGTCGCCTTTACGGAGTCGCGTGTTGTGCATATTAGCCTTGATGATCGTATCGGCGAAGTGGCGCGAGGGCATGTAGCGAATACTGTCGTAGCGGTAAGCATGATCCATCTCTATCCGATACCTGATCGTGGCCTTTAGCGAATCTTTCCCGTCCGGAACGATCTCGTAGGCGCTCTGCCCGTCGAAATACCCGTTCTCCCGGAGCACATTGCGGGCAACGGCAACCCGGACATCCGGATTGACAGTGGTGATGAGTACAGGGGCGGTCGCGAATTTGTCGAAGATCCATTTGCCGATACCGCTTTTGTATTTCCCGAAACCATTATATATCCACAATCCGAACGGCAGGGGGAAACGGCGGGATGAACTTCCGAAAAGGGAATTGTTGGGCGCATAGTCCAAGGCAGCTTCCACCTCCTGTATCACCATGTCGCTTTCGGGAGTTTCGTCCTGTCCGGTTATTTCGATCTGCCCGATCCCGGTGTATAGCAGTTCACCCTCGGGGAGATGCTTAGTCGTGGAGCAGGATACGAACAGGCACAGGAGGCAGGCGCAGAGGCCGTACAGGTAATTTAGCCGTTTCATCTTCAGTCGGTTTGTTTCTGTTCAACATCAGTAAGTTGTTCTTCCGGCTCTTCTTCGACGGGTTGCAGTTTCTTTCTGCGGAAATCGAACAGTTCCCGGAGGCGCAACACCTTCTTTCGCAACACAATGCCTACGCCGGTTTGCACGATCTCGCCCTCCAGCATGTCGTAGTTGCGGTCGTAGAAGAACTTTACGGTCTTCGCCCCGGCCTCGTCGAGCAGGTACTCCGCAGCAAAGTTGTCGAGGAACGACTCCGCCTGCTGCTGGTTTTCCATAGCCACCTTACCGCCTGCGGTTACTCTGATCCGGTCGTGGTAGAAGCGTTTGGAGAAGCTGAAAGTAAGATCGCGCCGCGTCTGCCCTTCCGCCTCGTAGGTATCGAGTCCCAAGTTTATATCCACTCCCTTGAGTACATCGCCGGCAATATTATTGACTTCTCCCATCAGGAAGTTGCTGATCACCGCGTCTACGTTCACTCCCGACCCGCTTGCATCCGATTCCATGTAGGAGCCGGTAATCATCATGTAGATCGCCCACCGGGTACGTTCGTCCGCACTCACTTTAGCCAGTTCCTCCATCGCTTGCCGGTCATCGACCGACTCGATGATAAAGGTCATATCCATGTC
>JAITVG010000187.1 GCA_031285925.1 Tannerellaceae bacterium | reverse complement strand
GAGGTTTATGCCTATTCGTCGCTGTTCACCGCCGTGGTATTCTGGCTGATCCTCAAGTGGGAGGACGTGGCCGGACAGGCACATGCCGACCGCTGGATCGTATTGATCGCCTACCTGATGGGCGTAAGTATCGGCGTTCACCTGCTGAACCTGCTTTGCATCCCGGCCATCGTGCTGGTTTATTATTATAACCGCTACCCGAACCCGACGATGAAAGGAACGATCGTCGCTTTGCTGATCTCTTTCGCCATTATCGGTTTGATCATGCTCGGATTAGTGCAGGGGTTGGCAGAAGTGTGCGGATGGTTCGAGCTTTTCTTTGTCAATACGCTGGGTATGCCCTACAATTCGGGTGTTTTTGTCTATATCCTTCTTCTTGCGGGCATAATGGGGTGGACGATTTGGGAAACGATGCGGGAGAATTTGAACCCGGTTCGCATAAAAATCGCCTTTCTCCTTTCGATCGTTCTTCTGGGTATCCCTTTTATGGGGAACGGTTACTTTATCGGCGTTCTGCTGATCGCTGCCCTGGCCGCTTATCTGTTTATGAGAAAAACCCTTGCGGTGAAGACGCTCAACATGATTATGATTTGCCTGATGGTTGCCGTGGTCGGCTATTCTTCCTACGCCCTGATCTTCATACGGGCAACGGCGGATACTCCGATGAATCAGAATAATCCGAGCGACATATTTACCTTGCGCAGCTATCTGGCACGCGAACAGTACGGCAGTGTTCCGCTGCTTTACGGCAACACTTACGTGAGCGAATACAAAAGGGAAGTGCAGGGAAATATGATTCAGGCCGTTACCAAAAAAGGGAAACCGGTATACCATAAGGTGATCAAAAAGGACGAGAACGAGAAAGACCGCTATTTTGTTTCCCGCCATGAACAGATCCCCCGGTATATGAATGAACTGGAGATGCTGTTCCCACGCATGTACAGTCGCGATGGCAATCATATCAACGCCTACAAGGAATGGGGGCAGGTGAAGGGAGCGCCGGTGCGCATACCGGATCTGTCGTCGGGCGAAACGAGAACGGTGATGAAGCCTACCTTTGCGGAAAACATTCGTTTCTTCTTTCATTATCAGTTAAATTTCATGTACTGGCGCTATTTTATGTGGAATTTTTCCGGCCGCCAGAATGATATACAGGGACAGGGCGAAATACTGCACGGAAACTGGATCACGGGTATTAAATTTATTGACGAAGTGCTAATCGGACCTCAGGAAGACATGCCTAATGAGATTGCCAATAATAAGGGGCACAATGTGTATTATATGTTGCCGTTCCTGCTGGGTATACTCGGACTGCTGTTTCAGGCTTATTCGGGAAAGAACGGGATACAGGGTTTCTGGATTACTTTCTTCCTGTTCTTTATGACGGGGATTGCAATTGTGCTCTACCTTAATCAGTCGCCGCTTCAGGTGCGCGAACGGGATTATGCCTACGCAGGTTCGTTTTACGCCTTTTCCATCTGGATCGGTTTCGGCGTGGCAGCCGTGGCAAAGGCTTTGGAGCAGTATACCAAGGCGCCGGCTGTTGTAGCCGCTTCGCTTGCCACGCTGCTTTGCCTTTTCGTTCCCATACAGGTGGCTTCTCAAAACTGGGACGACCATGACCGTTCGGGACGTACGGTTGCCCGTGATTTCGGACGTAATTATCTGGAATCCTGCGAACCGAATGCGATTTTGTTTACCAATGGCGACAACGATACCTTCCCTCTCTGGTACGCGCAGGAGGTGGAAGGCATACGCACGGACGTGAGAGTATGCAACACGAGCTATCTGCAAACCGACTGGTATATCGACCAGATGAAAAAAGGCGCGTATGAATCTGCTCCGCTACCCATTACCTGGAACAGATCCGATTATATCCAGGGAACACGCGATATCGTTTATCTTTTCCCGATGCTGGAGCAAGTAGACCTGAAAAATGCCTTGAATTTTGCCCGCAGCAATAATCCGGAAACAAGAAAAACACCTTATTCCGATCAGGAGATGGATTTTATCCCTACTCATAAACTGGTTTTTCCGGTGGACAAGGAAGCAGTATTGCAGAACGGAGTGGTAGAACCTGAAAAAGCAGACCAAATATTGGATACAATGGTTGTAGACCTGTCCGGTAAAGATGCTTTAGTCAAAAATGAGTTGATTATTCTTGATATGCTTCAGGCAAACAACTGGAAACGCCCGATGTATTATGCGCTTACGGTTTCTTCCGATCAATGGGTGAACCTGGATAAATACTTCCGCCTGACCGGTTTGGCGAATCAGATCGTGCCGATGTCTTCGGATGGAGAAGCCGGAAATCTGAATACAGGCCGGATGTATGATAATCTGATGAATAAATTCCAATGGGGCGGAGTAGATAAGCCGGGGGTTTATCTGGACGAACAGGTGATGCGCATGTGCAAGACGTATCGCACGGCTCTCTTTTCCCGCCTGGCGGAAGAATTGATCGCGGAAGGCCAACCGGAGAAAGCCTTGAGTGTTTTGGATAAAGCGATGGAGGTGCTTCCTGTTGAAAATATTCCGATGGATTATAGCGGCCTTTCTTTTGGGCAACTTTATTATGAATTGGATGAATCCGAAAAAGCAGAAGAAATATTGGCGGCGATTGCGGATAATTCACTGCGCAACCTGAACTGGTTTTTCCGCCTGAAACCGGGACAGATACCTTCCGTGATCAGGGAAATGGAACTTAATCTGCAAGTAATGAGCAACATTATTTATGTAAGCAAGCGATACAACCCTGAATTTGCCGCAAAATATCAGGAAGAGTTCGATAACTACCGGATGGCCTACGGCTCAATGATGCAGCAGGACAGAGGCGTTGAACAATAGAGAGAACAGGAAGAAGACATGTTTATAGAACAACCGCCCCGGCTTTACCGGGTATTGTTCCCGGGAGCAACCTGGCGGATACCGGCAAAGAAGAAGTGCGTATACCTGACTTTCGACGATGGGCCTGTGCCCGAAGTTACGCCGTGGGTATTAGATATTTTGGATAAATATGGCGTGAAAGCTACTTTCTTTTGCGTGGGCGAGAATGTGTGCAAGCATCCCGATATATTCAACATGTTGCAGGAACGGGGTCACCGGGTGGGAAATCATACGTACAACCATATTCAGGGAATACGCTTTTGGACAAAGAATTATGTGGCGAACACGGAAAAGGCCGCCGAATTTATCGACAGCCGCCTGTTTCGCCCGCCACACGGACACATGCGCCGGCCGCAGATATTGAGGCTGCGCAAACGCT
>JAITVG010000155.1 GCA_031285925.1 Tannerellaceae bacterium | reverse complement strand
CCATTCCTGTAACCGAAACTTCTATCGTTGATTTCCTTGCCGTGGCCAACACTTCCAAAGACCTGTATCGAGTAACGGGAACTATCACGGAGATTGTCAATGCCGACTACGGCAACCTTGTAATCAGCGATGGCACCAATCAGGTTTACACTTATGGATGTTATCCCGGTTGGGGTGCTACGGGCGATGCCCGTAAGGGACTCGTTGCGGCGAAAGGACTCAAAGTGGGCGACCGGATAACAGTAATAGGTAGCAGAACTACATACACATGGACAAATCCCAACACCGCCGAGGTTCTTCAAGAGCTTAACAATGGCGTTTACTTTAGCCATGAAGCAGCAGAATAGACAGTAATTGCATAAATGAAAAAAGGAAGAAAGTTTTTACGCTTTCTTCCTTTTTTATTTGTGAGCAAGTACTTCCGAACCCTCGGAACAGGTTGCTCAATGTTGAGCAAGTACTTTTACCGCACGAAAGGCATCTTCAGCAGATAATCGGCACAGCCTTTTACGCCTTCAAACTGGGTCATGTTGCGTATGCCTTCCAGTTCCACGAAGTAATCGAAGGCGCCGATAGCATAATAAGCCGTATTGAAGATCATCTCAAAGTTCATCATTCCCGATTGTCCGAGCACTGCACGGTCTTTTATGTGAAGCACACGGATACGGTCGTTATATCTCCGCATATAGTCCACCGGATCGGCCTGTCCCATGACAGCCCAGTATACATCCAGTTCAAAGAAAACAAGGGAAGGGTCGGTATTTTTGAGCATCAAGTCGTAGATCACTTCCAGTCCTTTGGCATCCTTCCCGAAACGCCGACGGTCGCTTTGTGCTTCCTTTCCGCCGGGTTGCACCCATGCAAATTCGCCGGCGTGGTTGTGGTAACCGAATTTCAGGCCGGCTGCCTTGGCTATTTCGCCGGCTCCGTTAAAGAACTCTCCGACCCGTGCCATCTCTTCCGTGCTGCGAGTAGCGGGTTGTCCGGGCTGGATCAGGTATTTTACGCCGATCTTCGCATGATCGTCCGCCGCTTTCTTCCAGAAGTCCATGGTTTCAGCTTTATTGGAAGAGGTGTACTCCCGCGTGGGCGGATTCACGTGTGTACTGGTTATAAGCAAACCGTTGTCGTCGCACATCCGTTTAAAGTCCGCCATCGGGGTCTTGTTGATATTGCCATCCTTATTATAACCCGCCAATTCAAGCGTGGTATATCCCATCTCTTTGATCCTCTTCAATCCGACGGGAACATTCGCGTGAAGTTCCTGTGCCAGAGAATAGATCTGGAGGCCTATTACTTTGGATGATCCGCACCCGGCCGCGCAGGACGCACCGGATGTTTGGGGCACTGCTGCCGAGATACTTTCTGCTTTACCTGCCAAAAGCCCACCGGCTGCAAGTAATGAAGCGTTACGAAGGAAATTTCTTCTGTTTGTCATGATGTTATTGATTTAATATGTTAATATGGTATATTGCTTCTATTGCCCAATCGGACAGATCGCATCAAAAGTAAAAATTAATTACATGCGAAAGGCCGGTTGCATGTTTAAATTTACTCTTCGAGCCACTGTTTCAGTTGATCGATAATTTCCTGCCGGGTCTTTTCGGGGAATGTTCCGATGCGGGTACGGTGGCTTCCTCCGGGTTCAATATAGATTTGGAGGTTCTTTTTCCCTTTGAAATCCGGTACACGGGTTGCGCTCCACGGGTCGAACTGCCCGTAAATACAGATCATCTTCGGGTCGTTATCTTTCAGGTAATTATATACTTTGTTATACATTTCCGGATCAAACGGCACGTCGCCGGCGCTTGCAGGCAACATGATTTTCTTCAAATATCCCTTGCTGCTTTTGATGGAGAGCATATCCTTAAAGGGTTCGGTATCATATCCGTAATACCCCAACTCTCCGGCGGCCTGCACGAAGAAGGAACCCAAAGGCTGGTTTTCCGCAAAATAATCGGGGCTGCTGTGGCGCACCAGATGATCGAAATAATCCTCCGTTGAAGAACCCGCCAAAGGAATCGTATTAACGGACGTTCCCCATTGCCACATGGCAAAGGGATATTCAAGCACGCAGTAATCCAGCACTTCATCCATCGGAATACGGAATGTGTATCCTTTCGTCAGGCAATATTTTTCCAGCATGGGAACAATCTCTGTCCGGCGTTCGAGGATCAGTTTCTGAAACTGCTCCATTGCATGGCGTTCGTCGGCCGTTCCCACTTTGCGGAGAAAAGGCTCATGGCGTCCGTCTTCCACCGCCTTGTTTAGCGGAGCGACGTAAGGCACTGAAATATCCACGTCGTCCGGAAACCAGGCGCGATAAAGCAAAGTGGTCGTTCCTCCCTTGCTGATGCCCGTGCTGATCCACTTTTCGGGATATATTTGTTTGAATGTAGCAGTTACGTGATGCAGGTCGTAAGCCGAGTTTTCCGCTGTAAGATATTTCCAGTCCAAAGGTTCGGGAGTCGATTCCAGGAAATAACGATGCTCCACATGCACCATATTGGTATTGAACTGTGCCGACAGTTCTTCCCTGTAATTGGGGCGTTGCGCGTATGCGCCTCCGTATCCTTCCGTAATCAACACGGTCGGGCGGTCGAAACCGGCATGGGAAACGACCACTCTTTGGGTAAACGTTCCAGCGTCCGGGTTATGTGGGTCCAGCAGTTGAGTGATGCGCACCAGATATTTTTCGCTGAACTCGTCGGATTCCAGCAGTTCTATCCCGCTGACTCCCGGCAACGACTCCAGTTTCTCTTTCAGCCCACTCTGTGTCTGTGCCGCAAGCAGCAGGGAAGAAAAGAGGAAACATACGAATAAGAGGCTTCTCAAGTGTTTCATGATTTAGCTATTTGTGGTTTAATAATTTTCAAACAATCGAAACTCGTATCCCTGTTCAAGTAACCATTCGATCGACTTGGGCAATGCTTCTTTCAAATTATGCTCCGCTTTCAGCGAATCGTGGAAAACGATGATCGAACCGTTGCGTGCATACTTTCGAACTACGCCGAAAACTTCATCGGGTGTCAGGCGCGGACTGTAATCGCGCGTAACCACATCCCACATAATGATCTTGTAGCGTTTGCGCAGCCTCAATATCTGCGGCCGGCGCATGTGTCCGTGTGGCGGGCGAAACAGGCGGCTGTCGATAAATTCGGCGGCCTTTTCCGTGTTCGCCACATAATTCTTTGTCCAA
>JAITVG010000113.1 GCA_031285925.1 Tannerellaceae bacterium | reverse complement strand
TCGGCTATGTTTTTCTTAACACATTTCGGTGATATTATTATAATGTCCCCAGCAATGCCCTTTTGCGTTTTTCGGGAATGACTTCCGGGCGCGTGTTTATCTTAAAAAACGACAGTATTGTATCCTTCTGAAACAGCCATGAATAGAATAGTATCATATACCTCTCTGTTACTCATAACTCTTGCCCTTTTTGGCATTTTGGCTACCGTCTTTATGGCGGACGGGGCGATGGTGAACGGTATCGTGATGGGGAAAGTCGTCTGGTTTCACCGGGCGATGGCGGTATTGGGCATCTGCCTTGTCCTTTTCTCGGTGGCGAATTATAAAAGGAGGTTCATCTTTCAGTGGGCTGATCTGTTGGTTCTTATTTTTGCGGGGATCGTCTGCCTGACGTATGACTGGGAGTTGAATCCCGAACCGGACAAACTGCTGTTCGGCGGGCAATTGGCTGTTCTCTGGTTTGTGCTTCGGATATTGCTTCAACAGGAAAAGATGCTTTACCGTGTGCTTTTTGCCGGCATACTGATTACCGGGCTGGTTGAAGCGGCCTGGGGAATCATGCAACTCTACGGCTATAAAATGTCGGCACATTCCCTTTTTCGCCTGACCGGCTCATTTTACAATCCGGGGCCTTATTCGGGGTATCTGGCGACAATACTGCCTCTTTCCTTAGGGCTGTTATTTGAATCGGAACAGAAACGGAGAATATCAAACACGGAGACACGGAGGCGCAGACTGTTTGATCTTGTTTACTTTTTCGCCTGGATCTGCATGGCAGCGATCCTTATTGTGTTGCCGGCAGGAATGAGCCGTTCAGCATGGATTGCGGCAGCGGCGGGATGTGTTTGGGTGTATGGATGGAAAAGGACTGTGCGGGAGAAAGTAAAAGAGTTGTGGTTGAAGCATCGCAAACTGTTTTTCGCCGGAGGAACAGTGGCCGTGCTTGCCGCCTTGATTGCTTTTGCCGGAATATATTCCCTGAAAAGAGATTCCGCCGAAGGGCGTCTGCTGATGTGGAAGATAACGGCACAGGCCACAGGCAAGCAACCGTTGAGCGGAACGGGACTGGGCGGTTTTCCTGCCGCTTTCGCGGAAACGCAGGCGGAATATTTTGCATCCGGGCAGGGAACGGAAAGGGAGAAGATGGTGGCGGGCTGTCCCGAATATGCCTTTAATGAATACCTGCAAATCGCGCTGGAGCAGGGGATTCCCGGAGTAATCGTTTTTACAGGCTGGCTGACTTTATGCCTGTACGCGGGTATACGGAACAGGCGCTTTGGAGTGACGGGCGGAATCGTGGCGCTGGCCGTGTTTGCCTTTTCATCCTATCCCTTGCAGTTGCCTTCCTTTTGGATCTTGCTGTTGGTTCTTTCTGTCATGGCGGTAAGTCGGCGGAAGGAAGACGGGACGAATAGCCGCCGGCCGAACACTTTGTTGTTTAAACCGCTGATGAAGATTACCGGTATCACGGCCGGAATAATACTATTTGCCTGTTCCTGTTTTCTGTATTCGCGACAAAAGGGGACGGAGGAAGCTTACCGGATATGGAACAAAGCCCGGATATTGCACGATACAAAGGCCTGCGAAGCGGCTTATCCCTTATATGAAGAACTGTATCCGCGATTGAAACATAAACCGGAGTTTCTGTTTGAAGCCGGGCAATGCCTGAACAAAATGGGGCGTTACGAAGATTCCAATACTTTATTAAGAAGAGCTACCCTGTTGAGCGCCGATCCGATGATCCACTATATAATCGGCAAGAACGACTTGATGCTTGGCGATTGCGACAGGGCGGAAAGCCGCTTGCTTCATGCGATCAATATGCTGCCGGAACGGATTTATCCCTACTACCTGCTGACCGGAGTATACACCGATTCCACCTGTTTAAATCCGGAGAAAATGCGGATAGCCACCGATTCGGTACTGTATAAAACACCGAAAGTAATGACTACGGCCATTCGTGAAATGAGAGAAGAAGTGAAACTTCGGTAATTAATAGTTACTCAAGTTATTACGTAATGTTAAAAAGTGTTTCTATATATAGTACGCGCTCGTACTACCTATACAACGGCGCCGTACTATAGGTAGTACACGCTCGTACTACCTATACCCTCCCCCTGCCTGTGTTATCCTTTCAGTTATTGTAAAAAATGTTTTACCTTTGTCGCTCATTAATAAATGCGCGTTATGGATCGGATTCGTCTATGGGATAAAGAGTTTGAACTGTTTATTTCCGAACAGGAAATACGGAGTGCTATTATGGAAATGGCGAAAACTATCAAAAAAGATATTGAAGGGAAAAACCCTTTGTTTGTAAGCATTTTGAATGGAGCATTTATGTTTACCGCCGATTTGATGCGCGAATTGAACGGCCCCTACGAACTGACTTTCGCCCGCTATTCCTCTTATCACGGAACTTCAACAACCGGCAGCGTTAACGAAATTATGCCGGTTAAGGTGGACGTTAAGGACAGAATGGTGATCCTTCTGGAAGATATTATCGATACGGGTACAACCATGAACTATGTGATGAACAGGTTGCGTACACAAGGAGCGGCGGATGTTCGCCTGGCAACTATGCTCTATAAGCCGGAAGCGATGAAGTGCAGTTTAGTCCCGGATTATACCGGCCTGATAATTCCGCCTGATTTTATCGTAGGGCGCGGACTGGATTACGATGAATTGGGACGTTCCTACCGGGACATTTATAAGTTGAAAGTATAAACACAAAGTATAATCATAAACAAATCATGTTGAATATAGTAATTTTTGGCGCTCCGGGATCAGGAAAGGGAACCCAAAGCGAGCGATTGATTAGGGAATTTGGTCTGGATCATATCTCTACCGGCGATGTTTTGCGGAAAGAGATAAAGGAAGGTAGCGCACTCGGTAAAACAGCGAGCGAATACATTGATAAGGGACAACTGCTTCCGGACGAACTCATAGCAGAGGTGCTGGCTAAAGTGCTTGACGAAAAGGAAGGTTCGAACGGAGTTATCTTCGACGGCTTTCCGCGCACGATCCCACAGGCGATAGCTTTAAAGAAAATACTGAATAAGCGGGCTACGGATGTAACCGTGTTGATCAATCTGCATGTGGCAGAAGAAGAATTGATCAAACGCCTGTTGGAACGGGGAAGAATATCCGGCCGTTCGGACGATAATTTGGACACGATCAAATCCCGCCTGGATGTATACCACAAGCAAACACTTCCTTTAGCCGATTACTATATCGAAGAAGGCAAACATGTACTCATTGCAGGAGAAGGTACCGTCGACGAGATTTTTGATCGAATAAAAAAAGCGCTTGCCGAACTTAACAATTAACCATTAATAATTAACAATTAAATCGCGTGGCTGAATCAAACTTTGTAGATTACGTAAAGATATATTGCCGTTCCGGTAAGGGAGGGAGAGGCTCTTCCCATTTCCGCAGGGAAAAATACATTCCGAAAGGCGGGCCTGACGGCGGCGACGGAGGAAGAGGAGGTCATGTATGGTTGCGCGGAAGCCGGAATTACTGGACACTTCTCCACTTGAAATACGAACGCCACATCATGGCTGTCAATGGCAGCGGTGGAGGAGCGAAGCGGAGTACAGGAAAAGACGGGGAAGACAGAATTATAGACGTACCCTGCGGTACGGTGGTTTACGATGCGGATACCGGTGATTTTATCTGCGACGTGACTGAAGACGGCCAAATGGTAATGCTCCTCAAGGGCGGCCGCGGCGGACAGGGGAACTGGCACTTTAAAACCTCCACCAATCAGGCTCCGCGCTATTCCCAACCGGGCGAACCGGCACAGGAACGGACGGTTATCATGCAATTGAAACTCTTGGCCGACGTGGGGCTGGTAGGCTTTCCGAACGCCGGGAAGTCTACGCTGCTATCCGTGCTTTCGGCGGCGAAACCCAAGATCGGTAATTATCCCTTTACCACACTGGAACCTAATCTGGGTATTGTTGCCTACCGCGATAACCGCTCATTCGTAATGGCGGATATTCCGGGAATTATAGAAGGAGCGAGCGAAGGTAAAGGACTGGGGCTTCGCTTTCTTCGCCATATCGAACGCAACTCCCTGTTGCTGTTCATGATTCCCGCCGATTCGGACGATATCCGAAAGGAATATGAAATCCTGCACAACGAACTGATTAAATACAATCCGGATCTTTCGGATAAAAACCGCGTATTGGCCATCACCAAGAGCGATATGCTCGATGATGAATTAATCCGGGCGATGTCGGAGGAATTACCGGAAGAAATTCCGTCTGTTTTTATCTCTGCCGTTGCGCAAACAGGATTGGCCGCCCTGAAAGACCTTTTATGGCGGGAACTAAACAGGGAAACTTTCCACGAAGTGGAGCGTATTGTTCATAAGAATATCGACGTAAATGCCTTTCAGTTCGACGATGATTTTGTAATTCCGGTAATCGAAGATGATGACGAGTGGGATGATGACGACTATGATGAGGATTATGAAGGCTATGACGAATTGCCCGAAGATACCAGGCGGTGAGGGAAATCGTCTAACCTGAAATTCATACTAACTTTCTTAACCGAGCGAAAGTTTTACTTTCGCGATCTGAGGTGGTTGGATTCTCGCAAATGACCGGATTCTTTCTCCTTTTTATATTCGGTAATAGCGTCTATTATACTATCGGGATAGCAAAACACAAAACGGTTTTCAAAGCGCATCACTTGCAATCCTAATGATTGAATGTATATCGTTCTTTTCTCGTCATCTTCCATTGACCGGCTATTCACATGCACTTGCCCGTCCAATTCTATAATCAATCCGATTTCCGGACAATAAAAGTCCACGATATAAGGGCCTATACTGTGTTGCCTGCGAAACTTGAGGTCTTCCACCTGACTTCTTTTTATCATTGACCATAAAGCGGCTTCGGCAGGAGTCCCGTGATTTCGCAAGCCTTTACGTTGAGGCTTCTTTTCTCTGCGGTTCATAAAATCGTTGGATTTATTCTTCATATTTGATAGTTTTGGTATAATTACAGACAAAGGTATGTCTTTTTTGTAGAATACATCCAACCACCTCTCCCTCACTCTGTTCAGGTACTCCTCCTTATCCAAGGAGGATATCTCACGAAAACTTGCTTTCGCTCGTTTAAGAGAATATAAGTGTGTAAATAATCCCGTCTAAACGCCTTTGAAATTCCGTCTAACCTGCATTATTCATTCTTAACCGAGCGAAAGGCACTTTCGCGAGGCTCTCCTCCTTGGATAAGGAGGAGTACGGCGAGGTACGAGCCGGGAGGTGGTTGGATAATTAACAATTATCTCTCCAACCACCTCCCCCTCACTTCGTTCAGGTACTCCTCCTTATCCAAGGAGGAGAGCTCGCGAAAGTAAACTTTCGCTCGATTAGTATGAATAATTTAGGTTAGATGTTTTGGAGAGTTCTGTCGGCGGAGGTTTAAGAGGTTCTTATCTGCGTGTTTCTGCCCTTAGGATTTCTTCCTTTGGGAGGGACTCTTCTGCCTCTGTTCCTCATTACATGCTTTTCGGGTTCGTAAAGCGGAGCATCACCCAATGCAGGG
>JAITVG010000012.1 GCA_031285925.1 Tannerellaceae bacterium | reverse complement strand
GCCGAAGAAGTAATCCGTATTGCGCAGAGCTTTAATATCGAAGCGCAAGTCACAGGGCGCGTGGAAGCAAGCGATTCAGGGAAAAACGAACTGATTATCGAAAGCGAAAAAGGAACATTCATCTATGAGTGAAAACAGTTTACTCCACAGGCTTGACGGCTTGGTAAGCCGCTTTGAGGAAGTCGGGACACTGATTACAGACCCTGCCGTAATTGGGGATATGAAGCGGTTCGTCAAGCTCAACAAAGAATACCGCGATCTTGAAAAAATAGTTTCCGCACGGAATGAATATATCCGCATGTTGAACGGTAAAGAAGAAGCTCGCCAATTGCTGGATACGGAAAAAGATCCGGAAATGCGGGAAATGGCACGGGAAGAATTGGAGAATTGTATTGCCAAAATGCCGGTATTGGAAGAAGAAATCAAAATATTACTTATTCCTGCCGATCCGGAAGACGGAAAGAATGCGATCGTTGAAATACGCGGAGGAACCGGCGGTGATGAGGCGGCGATATTTGCCGGCGACCTGTATCGGATGTATATAAAATATTGTGAGTCGAAAGGATGGAAAACCGAAGTGACGAGCAGCAGCGAAGGTACGGCCGGAGGATTTAAGGAAATCATCTTCACCGTTACGGGCGACAATGTATACGGGACGTTGAAATACGAAAGCGGCGTTCACCGCGTGCAACGCATTCCGGCAACGGAAACACAGGGACGTGTGCATACATCAGCCGCATCTGTCGCCGTACTGCCCGAAGCCGAAGAGGTGGATGTGGAGATTAATCCCGCCGATCTGGAATTTCAAACCGCCCGGTCGAGCGGCGCAGGAGGACAGAACGTAAATAAAGTGGAAACGAAAGTACAACTTTATCACAAGCCGACCGGAATACAAATTCAATGCCAGGTATCCCGTTCGCAACTTGCCAATAAGGAAATGGCTTTGCAGATGCTTCGCACCCGCCTGTACGATATGAAAATGCAGGAACATCTGGCGCAAATCTCTTCCAAGAGAAAAACAATGGTTTCAACCGGCGACCGCTCCGCGAAGATCCGTACATACAATTATCCCCAGGGAAGAATTACCGATCACCGTATCAACTATACCATATATAATCTTTCCGCCTTCATGGACGGAGCTATTCAGGATTGTACCGACCACCTGATTATCGCTGAAAATGCCGAGCGCCTGAAAGAAGCCGAACTGTAATTTATATACCCTGTAAAAACATAACGAAATGAACAAGCAGCAATTATTTGAGAATATAAAGAAAAAACAGTCTTTCCTTTGCATAGGGCTCGACACCGATATAAAGAAAATCCCCACTCATCTGCTGAAAGAAGCCGATCCGGTTTTTGCTTTCAACAAGGCGATTATAGACGCGACTGCGAAATACTGCGTGGCCTACAAGCCCAATCTGGCATTTTATGAAAGTCTTGGGATAGATGGTTTGTCGGCTTTTGAAAAGACAGTAGGGTATATTCGCGAGAACTACCCCGATCAGTTTATCATTGCCGACGCGAAAAGAGGGGACATTGGGAATACTTCCGAAATGTATGCCCGCTTTTTCTTCGATCATATAAAGGTAGACGCTGTTACGGTAGCCCCCTATATGGGAGAAGACAGTGTGAAGCCTTTCCTTCTTTATCCCGAAAGCTGGGTGATTCTGCTGGCTCTCACCTCCAATAAAGGGTCGAAAGATTTCCAACTGATGGAAGACGCGAACGGAGAACGCCTTTTTGAAAAGGTATTGAAAAAGTCGCAGCAATGGGCTACCGACGAACAAATGATGTATGTGGTGGGCGCCACACGGGGAGAGATGTTCCTCGACATACGCAAACATGCGCCCCATCACTTTTTACTTGTTCCGGGAGTCGGAGCACAGGGCGGCAGCCTCGAAGAAGTCGCCCGCTACGGAATGAACGACCAGTGCGGCCTGCTGGTAAACTCTTCCCGTGCGATCATTTACGCGGACGGAACTGCGAACTTTGCCGTTGTGGCAGGAGAAGCCGCCCGCGAAGTTCAGCAAGAGATGGTACTCTATCTGTTCGACAAAGGAATTATTCCGCATAAATCATATTAAATGATATGGATTACCAAGTTTTTTCACCATTTTTGCAAACTGGTTCCGCACCAAAGGCGAGTAATTACTGACTGATTAATAATTTGAAACATATAATGGAGTTTACTGCACAACAAATTGCTGATTTCCTGAATGGAACGGTAGACGGTGATCCGACAATAAAAGTAAACACTTTCTCCAAGATTGAAGAAGGAATACACGGATCTCTCACGTTTCTGGCCAACCCCAAATATGAACATTATATTTACCGGACGAAAGCAAGTATTGTTTTAGTGAATAACGATTTCACACCGGAATCCCCGGTTCCCGCAACATTAGTCCGCGTAGCAAACGCCTATGCGTCACTGGCTACGCTGCTTAATGCAGTTGAACAGGCCAAGCCGAAAAAGAAAGGGATCAGTCCTGCCGCATTTGTTTCGGAATCCGCCCGGATCGGAGAAGAATGCTATATCGGCAACTTTGCCTACATAGGAGAAAATGCGCGGATCGGTAACAACTGCCTGATATATCCTTACGCTTATGTAGGCGACTACACGAACATCGGCGATAATACAATTGTCTATCCTCACGTTTCTATTTATGAAGGATGCCGGATCGGCAGGAATTGCATTCTGCATTCCGGCGCTGTCGTAGGTTCCGACGGATTCGGTTTCGCGCCCGAAGGAGAAAGTTACAATAAAATACCACAGACAGGCAATGTGATTATTGAAGACAATGTAGAGATCGGGGCAAATACGGCTATCGACAGGGCGGTATTGGGATCGACCATTATCCGCGAAGGCGTCAAACTTGATAATCTGGTACAGATAGCCCACAACGTGGAAGTGGGAGAAAACACTGTAATGGCAGCGCAGACAGGCATAGCGGGTTCCGTTAAGATCGGACGGCATTGCATGTTTGGCGGACAGGTTGGGCTGGCCGGACATATCACAATTGCCGATAATGTTACCTTCGGGGCACAAGCCGGCGTAATAAGCAGTGTAAAGGAAGAAACAACCTTATTAGGCGCTCCCGCGATCAACGCGAAAAGTTTCATGCGCTCCAGTGCGATATTCAGTCGCCTGCCCGACATGTATCGCGCCATGGGGCAAATGCAACGGGAAATTGAAGAATTGAAAAAACAAATCAGTAAAGAATAATGACAGACATGCAAAAGCAAAAAACATTGGCCGCAAGCTTCTCCCTCGAAGGAAAGGGATTACATTCAGGCTTGGATATACACATTACGTT
>JAITVG010000262.1 GCA_031285925.1 Tannerellaceae bacterium | reverse complement strand
CGTAATGATAAAGGTAGTCTTCGGCATTATTTGATCCGAGACGGAACAGTTCTACATTTTCCGTATGCAAATGCGTTGTGGTGGATTCACTGTTCGCTCTTTCCGGATAGTATTCCGTGTCTCTGATGCCCTGTATAAAGTTTCCGTCCCAATCCTGAACCCAGACATGATAAAATCCTGTTCCGCGCCCTACAAGAGAGCGGGTAAAGATAATTTCGTCTTTGCCGGGGCGCAATTTCATTTTACTTCCACCAGAAACATTACAGGATGGAGCCAACCGTACGGGAGGATAATGGTTCCCGTTAAAATCGTAAACAAGAACTTCTGTTGAATTGTATCCGGTAAGAAGATATATCCTGTCGTTTTCTTCATCCATATAACAATCCTGGATTGCATTATACTCGCCCGGCCCCTGTCCGATAGAACCGATGTCGCGCAAATACCGCCCTTCTTTTTCGAACAGCTTAAATGCAAAAAACTGGTAGTGATGTACGCCAATATAATTGGAAGAAATCCCCACGAGGGTCAGTCTGCCTCCAATTAATGCATCTTCCTTTGAATTGTCCATCTTGACCACTTCAAAACCATCCACCAGCAACTCTACCGGAACGGTACTCCTCTGTTTAACCATACCGGAATCAAAAACAATAACAGTATCGCCGTTAATCACTTCACGGTCGGCAACAACGCCAAATTGTTCCCAAAACGAGCCCCCGTCTTCCGGTTGTTTTTTTTCTCCGCAAGAGAACAGGCAAACAGTTGCAAGCAGTAATGCCGAAACGGCTATTGTCTCTTTCATGTCATTAGATTTACGATTCACAAACATAATGTTTCTTTTCATATAATCAATAACCAAACCAAGCCTATTTTTAATATTTTTATTACGCTGAAACACAGCGTTGTAATTGGTTAATACTTGTGTTTTGCGCACTTTTTTTCGGCATTATTTTACGCGCGCAAGCGTTTGTTTTTTCAACTTCCCCTGCTTGATCCAGTATCGGACAGTACCTTCCGCAATCCCTTCCTGCCTGGCTGTCTGCCGGATACTTTTGCCGTCATCCAAATATTGTTGAATGCGTTGGAAACTCTCATCTGCAAGTGAACTCCTGTTTTTTTTGTCGGCCGTTTCTGCCGATTGCAGTTTCACATCCTGTACTTCTGCATATATCATATGATAATGATTGGACAAATCTATTGCTTCCTGCATGGTATTCACTTTCAATTTGGAATATATCAATTTTATCTGATTGCATACAGTATAATATCCTTTACATAAATTCCCGGCTATTTCATTAATAGTATAACCTTGTCCGGCAAGTATCAGTACCGCTTTTTCACATTCGGTAAGCGGTTCTATTATATTTTGTTTCCAATGTCCGGAATTAAAATTATATGCATCGTAAACCGATCCGTTTGTATGAAACATGTATAAGCGGCCCGCTTCTTTAGAAGTTGAACTTCCCGCAGTGCAAATCAGATACCGCCATTCTCCGTTTTCCCTGTAAGGCTTTATCCGGAGAAAGATCATTTGTGACAGAGGATTATCAAGGGATGTATATTTACGCCGCAAACGGAGCGTGCAGGAAAAATGATCTATTTCATCCCGTTTACCTTTCGATGTTTTCAAATATTGCAAAATAGCCTTGCGCATCTCCATGCATAGAGTGTAATCAGTGGGGTATACTATTTTTTTTAGAAAACCGTCTCTGTCTTTAAGTGCATCTTTGGTGGAGAAACCGCACAGAATAAGATCATTGGGGCAGATATAACAAAATCGTCCGTGCTGTACGTCCAACACATGGATGCTTTCCGTGATGATGGAAGAAAGCGTGTCAAGAAACTGGGTGAAAGCGGAAGAGTATTCACTTTCAGGATGCAAATCTTCCCGTGAATACTCGGAAGAAGGTGTTTTCATGGTAGTCATAATAAAATATTCGATTTAATTGACGACAATGATACAGAATTTTTTTTGCTAAGTGTATTCAAAAAGACATCTTTTTGTGATCATATTCGCAAAAATCATGTTTTTGACATGAGTATTCATTTGCATCGAATCTAATGCATGGAAATTTGAAATATTTCTTTATATTTGTAGGGCATCATTCCTGTAAGGGAAGTTAATGACTAATCAACAAGATATTTTTATGCTCAAGAAAGGCTGCCATTATACCGATACGATCAAATTACGAAAGGATTTCATAAACAAATTCCCCGAATTAGCCTCTCATGCCCGAAAGTGCGATTCTTTGGAACGCTTCAGGGAATTGCTGAAAGAGCATATTCTATCTTCATGCGGAAATATTAAAGTAAAGGACAGATTGCTGTTTTTTATTGAGTTCGACGGTTTGACTGTTGATGAACTCTCTACGGGAGAGCAACTCCCAATCCAAACAATCCGTTATCTGTGGGAATTTCTGAACGACAAATCGGAAGACGTTTCGCCCGATGCGCTGATTGATTTGTATCATCAGTTCCTGCTTCTTGAAAAAGAACCCGATTTACCTTGGGATCAATCCCGGATCAAAAGACAAATGAACCGCTGGCCGAGCGGACTGGATGAAGATGTGCGCGAGGTGCGGAAAGCGAACAAAGACAGGATCATTAAGCACCTGATCCGGCGGATCGACCGGCATCACTCCCCCTTTTCCCGTTATTACTTCCCGGAAGATTATACCGGCGAAGAGAAATACCGGATCGTTGAAGAATGGTGGAAGTCGAGCCGCTTCCATCTGGCAATGGCCATCAAAAGCCCCACGGAACTGAATGCTTTCCTTGGAAATACGCTTTCCGCCCAAACCCTGCAATTGCTGATGAAGGCAAAGAAGAAGGGAATGCCTTTTTTTGTAACGCCTTATTACCTTTCCCTGTTGAACACCGAAGGGAAAGGATACGATGACCGTTCGATCCGTTCTTATATTCTCTATTCGGAGGAATTAGTCGAAACTTACGGCGAGATAAAAGCTTGGGAAAAAGAAGATATTGTTGTTGCCGGTGAGCCAAACGCCGCCGGATGGTTATTGCCTGACGGGAAAAACATCCATCGCCGGTATCCCGAAGTAGCCATTCTGATACCGGATTCCATGGGGCGTGCTTGCGGAGGCCTTTGCGCTTCCTGCCAAAGGATGTACGATTTCCAGAGCGAACGACTGAACTTCGACTTTGAATCCTTGAAACCGAAAGAAACCTGGGACAGGAAGCTGCTCCGCCTGATGACTTATTTTGAAGAAGATGCACAGCTGAGGGATATTCTGATTACCGGAGGAGATGCGTTGATGAGCCAGAATGCTACGCTGAGGAAGATACTGGATGCCGTCTATAAAATGGCTGTCCGCAAAAAGAAAGCAAACGAAAGCCGTCCGGACGGTGAAAAATACGCCGAACTGCAAAGAGTTCGTTTGGGTTCCCGCTTGCCGGTTTACCTTCCCATGCGTATCACGGATGAATTGATCGACATTTTATGGGAATTTAAAGCGAAAGCCTCCCGGATCGGAATCTCTCAATTCTATATACAAACCCATTTCCAAACTCCGTTGGAGGTTACGCCCGAAGCAAAGCACGCGATAGAATCCATTCAATCGGCCGGGTGGACAATTACAAATCAGCTGGTGTTTACGGTAGCCGCTTCGCGCAGGGGGCATACGGCTAAGTTGCGGCAAACGCTGAATGCTTTGGGGGTTGTCTGTTATTATACTTTTTCAGTAAAGGGATTTCGTGAAAACTATGCGGTTTTCGCTCCGAACGCCCGTTCCCTTCAAGAAGAAAAAGAGGAAAAGATACATGGTTTCATTTCGGAAGACAAACGGTTGGAGCTGGAAGATATAATCCGCACGAAACGACCTTTGGGTAAAAACCTGCTGCGCTTCCTTAAAGATAATCATTTGCTTTTCGCGGCTACCGACCGCAATGTACTGAATTTGCCGGGAATAGGGAAAAGCATGACTTTCCGAACGGTGGGAATTACGGCGGAGGGCAAGCGCATTTTGTGTTTCGACCACGATGCCGGCCGTCGCCACAGCCCGATTATCAATAAGATGGGCAAAGTTTTTATTGTAGAAAACAAGTCGATCGCCGCCTACCTGCGCCAACTGGAAGAAATGGGCGAGGATCCGGGCGAATACATGTCTATATGGAATTATTGCGAAGGGAAAACGGAACCGCGCTTCAGCCTTTATGAATATCCGGATTATCCTTTTGCCGTTACGGACAAAATGACAAATTTGCAGATTTAAAATTAATGTAATATGATTCAAAACGAACGTAAAATCAGAAAAGAACTGGTAATGGATGCCGCCCGTTGCATGGCGAGGGCAGCACGTACAGCCCCGAAGGGAAAGGGGTTGGATATTGTGGAAATCGGGATCGTGACCGATGAAGACATCGAACGGCTATCCGGGGAGATGATCCGTATAAATGAAGAAACAGGGATGAACTTCCTGTTGCGCGATGCCGATAATCTGGAAAGCGCGGATGCCGTATTGATCATTGGCACAGCCCAAAAGGTTCATGGACTGAATTGCGCCCATTGCGGTTTTGCTACCTGCGAGGAAAAGCCCGACGCCGTGCCCTGCGCCATTAATACTGTCGATGTGGGAATAGCAATAGGTTCTGCATGTAGCGTAGCGGCGGATATGCGGGTAGACACCCGTGTCATGTTCAGTGCCGGATTAGCAGCTCAACGCCTGAAGATGTTAGGCGAAAGCCAATGCGTAATGGCTATTCCGGTCAGCGCTACGAGCAAGAACCCGTTTTTCGACCGCAAACCGAAAGCATAACAGGCACTATGCTTTCTTAATCTGTCGGTTAATGTCTTCGATGTAATTGAGAATATCCTCCCTCCCTTCCTTCTTTTCGGAAGAAGAAACGAAAATCGGGGGGAGGTTTTCCCATGTTTCCGATAATTTTTCCCGGTATATCTGCATATTCCCTTCCAATCTTCCTTTGCTTATTTTATCTATTTTGGTAAAGATAATGGCAAAAGGAACTCCATTCTCCCCAAGCCATTCCATAAACTCAATATCTATTTGTTGCGGTTCGTGACGGCAATCCAGCAGCACGAACAGGTTTGTCATTTCCATCCGCTCCAGAATATAATCCTCTATGATGCGCCGGATATTTTCGCGTCCCTGTTTCCCCCTTTGTGCGTAGCCATAACCCGGAAGGTCTACCAGATACCATTCTCCGTTGATGATGAAATGGTTGATCAATTGCGTCTTTCCCGGTTTTTGCGAAGTCATCGCCAAGCCCTTCCTGTTGGTGAGCATGTTGATAAGTGAAGATTTCCCAACGTTGCTTCTTCCGATGAAAGCATACTCCGGATTATTTCCCTGCGGGCATTTATGCACATCCGTATTGCTGATAACAAATACAGCGCTCTTTATTTCCATCTCGTATATTTCCTGTGTTTGTTGTAATTTGAATAGGAACCTGTTTCTATTCCCTGACACAAAGGTAGGTATTTCGCCCGGAAGAAAGGAAGCTTTTTGCGGTTCAATAGAAAAAAGTACCCTTTTGGGGGATTGACACGCGTTGGAACCAACAGTTATTTTGCGTATTGTTAAACTAAACCGCCTCACAAGTGAGGTATAATACAGAAAACAATCATGAAACGAATCGACTTTAAATTTAAGATCCGGACGGCAGTAGCCGCCATCCTGGCAGTCATCACATTGTTGCCTGTCGCATGTAAAGAGGAGAAGGAACCCGAAATAAGGGTATCGGGCGTGATGCTCGACAAAACGAACCTCTCGTTGACCGTTGGCGACGAGGCTACGCTGAAGGCGACCGTTACACCTGCCAACGCAGCCAACTCCGGAGTGGATTGGAGTACAGATGCCCCTGCCGTGGCCACTGTCAGCGGTGGCAAAGTGACGGCCGTCAAGGCCGGAACCGCCACCATCACCGTTACGACGCTCGATGGAGGCAAAACCGCCGGCTGCGTCGTAACTGTTGTGGAAGCCGTAGTCCCGTTGGTTGTCGCCGACGATGCGAAGTACGACATACCGGCGATGGTTGTCGGCACGAAGATCACCGACATAGACCTGTCGGGCGCGGTGAGCGGCGGCAAGGCTCCCTGCACTTTCACGGCGGCGGGACTTCCTGCCGGTATTACCGTCAGCACGGCGGGAATTATCTCCGGCACGCCGACCACCGCAGCAGCAGAGGGTACGGCGACTATCACTGTGACCGACAGTTCATTGCCTGCTCAGACAGGGACGATCACCATCGCCTGCGGAACCGTTTCGATACCCGATCCGATATTTGTGGCCGTAACCGGTATTACGGATGTCCCGTCGGCGGCGTCTGTCGGAACACCGCTCGCGTTGGGCGGCACGGTCGTTCCGTCCGACGCCACCAATAAGACCATCACGTGGAGCGTCAAGAGCGCGGGAAGCACGGGTGCGACCGTCAGCGAAGGCACGTTAACCGCTACCGCGGCAGGCACGGCCACCCTGACCTCCACCGTGGCGAACGGCAAGACGGCCTCCACCGACTACACACAGGACTTCGAGATCATCATCACGACCGTTACCATTCCCGTGACGGGTGTTTCGCTCAACAAAACCGCAATGAGCCTGACTGTCGGCGGCACCGAAACGCTGACGGCTACCATCGCTCCCGCCAACGCGACAAACAAAAACGTCACCTGGTCGAGCGACGCGGCGGCCATAGCGGCAGTAGATGCTTCCGGCAAGGTTACGCCGATGAGTGCCGGTACGGCGACGATCACTGTGACGACTGCCGACGGCAACAAAACTGCCGAATGCACCGTGACGGTTACGGCGGCTACTGTTCCCGTGACGGGTGTTTCGCTCAACAAAACTGCAATGAGCCTGACCGTCGGCGGCACCGAAACGCTGACGGCTACCATCGCTCCCGCCAACGCGACAAACAAAAACGTCACCTGGTCGAGCAACGCGGCGGCCATAGCGGCAGTAGATGCTTCCGGCAAGGTTACGGTGATGAGCGCCGGTACGGCAACAATCACCGTTACGACTGTAGACGGCAACAAAACTGCCGAATGCACCGTGACGGTTACGGCGCCACCCTCGGGCGGCGACAACATCAACATCGACGACGGCGAGGCGGACGAAGAATGGTAGCAATACCGGAATACAGGAGTAATAACAAACACAAACAGTTAAAATGATATGAAACAAATCTCAATCTATCT
>JAITVG010000246.1 GCA_031285925.1 Tannerellaceae bacterium | reverse complement strand
GATACACAACTCCGGCTAGCAACACACTGCCCGATGTTCCGGCAAGGGCGATGAGAAAGGCCTGCCACCCCAGTGTGGTCAGGTTGTCCATAATATCCGGATTACTGCCCACGGTTATGCCCAACAGGAACAGGAGCAGATAAATGGAAACGGAAATCAGTTTCCCCACTTTCCGCAAGGGCACTGATTTCCGTAATAAATAGCCGGCGGCTATACCGCCGAACATGATGCAGATGACTGTGAACATTTATTTCAGTGCATTGATCACATCCTGGTTTGCCTTGCGCACTGCGGCTTCGTTTATTTTGATCTCCTTGCGGTCGTAAGTCATCAGCCCGTTTACTTCGCCTTCCACGTCGGTGGTCTGGGTGTAGACCGCGCCGGAGAAGCCTCTGCCTACCATGCCTTGCAGTTCTTTGGCGTACTTCACGTATTCGGCCGTCACTTCCTCAGCATTCTTAAATTGGATATAGCCCCAGTTGCGGTCGGTTTGCCACAGGTGGCCTTGCAGCGGAAGGCCGATACCGCCATATTCGCCCAACACGTTTACGCGCGCCGCGTCGTGCAGGAACATGCTCGGCCCCGGATAGTTGTGCAGGTCGAGCATATCGCCCGTCGCACGGTGGTTTCCGCCGCTGGCGGGATTAACCAGGCGGGAAGGATCGTATTCCTTTGTCCAGTCGCTTACCCTTTCGGTATCGAACTGTCCCCAGGCTTCGTTGAAGGGAACCCAAACGACCACGGAGGGATTGGAGATGCAAAGATCCATGATATCTTTCCATTCCCGGTCGTAGTTGGCCACGGAAGTCGGCGTGCGCTGCTTGTCCGTACCGCCGTTGTATACATGCGCCTGCCATTGATTACCCATGTCGCCGCTCGGCATATCCTGCCACACGAGGATTCCTTCGCGGTCGCAATGGTAATACCAGCGTGCCGGTTCCACTTTCACGTGCTTGCGGATCATGTTGAAGCCCCATTCCTTTGTTTTCACAATGTCGTAGAGCAGAGCTTCGTCGGTCGGGGCGGTATACAGTCCGTCAGGCCACCAACCCTGATCCAGCGGGCCGTAGTGGAAGAGGTTTTTGTTATTCAACTGCATACGCCAGATGCCGTTTTCGTCTTTTTTCGTGGAAATTTTACGGAATGCGGTATAGGATTTTACTTCGTCCACCACCTTTCCGCTCCTGGCCAGCAACACGGCCATGTCATACAGATAAGGATTGTCTACATCCCAAAGTGTCGGATTCTGCACTCCCAGCCGGATTTCCTTTCCCGAAAGCCCTTTGCCGCTTGCCACTACGCGACCTTTATCCATCAGTTTCACTTCGATGATGTTGCCCGGACATGCACAGCTTGCATCGACTGTTACGGAAAGAACGCCGTTGTCGATGTCGGGGATGGATTTTATTGCCGTGATATGTTCGGCGGCTACCGGCTCCAGCCATACGGTTTGCCAGATGCCCGTCACCGACGTATACCAGATGCCGTTAGGACGGCTCACCTGCTTTCCGCGCGGCTGATAGCCCCGGTCTGCCGGATCCCATACGCGTACAACTAATTTCTGTTTGCCTTTCCCCACCAGATACGGCGTAATATTGAATGAAAACGGTGTGTAGCCGCCCCGGTGCGAACCGATCAGAATGTCATTGACAAACACATCCGCCACCCAGTCTACCGCACCGAAGTTGATCAGCACATCCTTATTCTTCCAATTGGCAGGAACGGTAAATTCGCGCTTGTACCACAGTTCGTTATTTTCTCCAACTTCCTTCTGTACGCCCGAAAGAGAAGATTCAACCGCAAAAGGCACCAGAATCTTTCCGTCGAAGGCAGCCGGTTCGATCTGCCCCTTGGGTTTGATCGCATAATCCCAAAGCCCGTTCAGGTTTACCCAGTCGCCACGTTCCATTAGCGGGCGCGGATATTCCGGCAATACGTTTTCCGGGTTGATTTCATTCGCCCATTTGGTTTTCAACTTGTCTCCGACAGGTTGCCACTGTGCCTGCGCACATACCGCTGCGAGCAGAGCGCAGCACATCAATAATCGCATTTTCATGTTACGATGAATTTAAATAGTTAGTTATTATAATTAATTAAACGTCGGCATTTTTGCACTGAGCGACGGCACACCGCCATCCACCACCGGCCATCCGTTTTCCCAGCGCACGCGATCCATCATCAGCACCCTGCCGGTCGGGTTGGAAACGTCTATCGCGTGATAAAACATCCAGTCCGCACCCTCGTCGTCGGAAACGATCTCCGAATTGTGGCCGGTTCCCTTGAAGCGGTCATTCCCCTTTATCAGGATTTCATGGTGATTGTCCGTCATGGACTTTCCTTCCTTGTCCAGATAGGGGCCGAAAAGCGCTTCGGAACGCCCGACCACCGTCGTATAGGTGCTTTTCACTCCCGCGCAGCAGGAACCTACAGAGGCGAACATATAATAATATCCACCGTGTTTATGGATATAGACGCCCTCGTATGCCGTGCCGGCAATCCGCTTCTTCTCTGCCCCTTCCTTCACCGACAGCCCGTCGGCAGCCAGTTCAATCGCATATATCCCGCGGAAACTTCCCCAGAAAAGGTATTTTTCCCCATTATCTTCGATATAAAAAGGATCTATCGAGTTTTGCACATCAATCTCATTGCTGCGGAAAAGTTTGCCGCGGTCTTCAAACAGCCCTTCCGGTTTGTCGGCTACGGCAACCCCGATACCGCAAGTCCATTCCCCTCCCCACACCGACATGGAATAATACAGCACATAGCGCCCTTCGATGTAATTAATGTCGGGCGCCCAAAGTCCGCCTTTCGGTTCAAACGCGGGACGCGTATCCGAGGTGAAGGCCGTGCCGGTTTCCTCCCAGTCGATCAGATTGCGGGAGCGGTGTATCGGTGTATTCCGTATATCTTCGGTGGCGTAGAGATAAAAGAAACCGTCGTTGGCTTTGATAATCGTCGGATCGGGCAAACTGTACGGTATGACCGGATTCTTATAAGTTGCCTGTGTTTCTTCAACCCCGGAAGAAGAGTTCTCCTCCGTTGCATGAGATGTTTCGCAGGAGAAGAAAACGCCCGTCAGGAGCAGGGAAAGAAAAGTTGTTTTCATTATAGCTTATTTAATGGTTGCAAACTGTTGCTTATTGATTGTTGAATACTGTTTCATGGTAGCGGAAGTTTCCGAAAACGCCGCGCACCGGTGCGCAAAGGTAGCGGAAGTTTCCGAAAGTACCGCGCATCAGTGCACAAAGGTAGCGGAAGTTCCGAAAGGGCTGTGCACCCGTGCATAATGGTAGCGGAAGTTTCCGAAAAGATGAAAAGCAGAAGCGCGGAGAGTTCAATGACGAGCTGCGCTCGCTGAAAAAAGTATGAATAATGCAGGCTAAGAAACTGTTTTCAAAAAACATCTAACCTGTATTATTCATACTAAATAATTGACGAGAAGCCCGGAGGGCTGAATCTTCATAACCGCAGGCGAGCGAAGCGTTGCCTGCGGTAGCCACTAAACACCGGATCGCTGCCTGAAA
>JAITVG010000236.1 GCA_031285925.1 Tannerellaceae bacterium | reverse complement strand
CATCCATATCCTTTTGTGCTCAATCCAATCCGCACGCAGTATAAGCCCGATCCTCTTAAAACTAAATGTATTGTTCATCTTTTCATTTTTTATTTGTTAAACAATCGTTTCATCTCCGCCGGATTCCGGGTAACGGCCTGAAAGAGTAATTCCAGGGATACCGGAGTTTCTTCGCCGCTCGTGTTTTCTCCCGTGCCGATCAATCCCGCCGGTGAAGTTTCCGAATAGAACACTTTTTCATCCGGTGATACCAAACGGAAAAAGAGTTTTTCGGAAATCTCATTCAGATTCGCATTCAACAGTATCCGGCTGTTTTCGAGGATGAGAACGGAATCGATCAAACTTTCCAAATCGCGCACCTGATGGGTTGAAATAACAACGGTCTGATTTTCATTCAAACAGGTGGAAACCAATTTACGAAATACGGCTTTTGAAGGAATATCCAACCCGTTTGTCGGTTCGTCGAGCAGCAAAAGAGGAACCTGTACGGACAAAGCCAGCGCCAACGCCACCTTTTTCTTTTGCCCCAACGACATTCTTGAAATCCGTTTACCGGCCTCTATCTCCAGTTCCCTAAAACAAAGATCGGCAATCTCTTGGCTGAAAGACGGATAAAACGGTCGATACATATTAATATATGCATCCGCCGTTACATCCGGCATGTTCACTTCCTCCGGGAGAATAAACACCCGGCTGAGAAAATCCGCAGCTCTTTTCTGCGGTTCGCAATCCAATACCCGGCAGATTCCGTTCCTGGGGAACAACTGCCCGCAAAGAATATTGAGGAGTGTAGTTTTTCCCTCCCCGTTCTTGCCGAGTAAACCGTAAATACTTCCGGCTCCGATCTCCAGCGTGATGTTCCGGAGCACAGGTTTATTGCTTCTGTAAGCAAAATTGATGTTTTGAAGTTGTACCATATTATAATGCTTTAGTGTGTTAGTTTATTAGTACACTGCAAAAGTATATGGTCTATTTGGAAAATCATCTAAATGTTTTGTTAAAATCATCTAAATGGTTTTAAAAATCATCTAAATGGTTTTGGAAAGCCGTCTAAATGATTTTGGAAAAACATCTAAATGATTTTGGGGAAATCATCTAAATGGTTTTGGGAAATCATCTAAATGGCTTTGGGAAAGGCATTTAAGTTGTGTTATTTATACTGAAAGGGAAAACGAAGCGAGCGTAGCTCGTGGCCGGCAGGCCTGTCTTTTGCCGTCAGTTTTAACTGACGGTTTAGAGGATGCTTCGTTTCCAATCCCCCCTCTCTTGCGGAGAGGGGGGCAGGGGGGGAGAGGTAAAGGGGTTGAAACCCGCAGAGGAAGAGGCTTCGCCTCTATCTTTAAACCGTCAGCTGAAGCAGACGGCAAAAGACAGGCCTGCGGCCACTCGCTACGCTCGCTAAAAGAAAAAGAACTTTTCTTAATACCACTTTTGTGCATCCCTGAAGTTGCTGCTCTGGTTGTATTTCAGGTCCTTCAGCAGGGATGAGCTGACGGCGATGGAGAAACTGTATGATTTGTAAGGGCCTACCGGCACGAAACTGGCCGACATTTGGAAGCAGTGCAGGTTTCGAGTCATCGTACACGTCATATACGATATTTTTTTAGCGTCGAAATCATAGTTCGCGTTGAAGTTGAAGCTCCAGTTTTTTGTCGGCTGTATGTTTCCGTTGAAGGACAGAGTATGCGTAATGGCGTATTTATATTCCAGTGTTTCCGGATTAAACCTCGCCGTGTTGTAACTCAGGCGCATACCGTAATTGACAGAAAGGCTCCACGGAATCTGCGCGATCAGATAACCGTCGCTGTCGTATTCGCCGGTTTCCTTTTTCGCCCCCAACAGACGACCTCCACTTCCTTGTCCCTCTCCCTGCTCCTGTCCCGGATTTCCCATTTCTTCCGGCATGTTTGCGTCCAAAGGATTAGTTTCTCCTTCGGGAAGATTTCCGGAAGAAGAAGAGTTTGATGAGTCGTCCTTACTTCCTCCGAACAATTTTTTAAACGTGTCGTTATTAAAGGTGTAGGAGAAAGTTGTGCCGGTATTCGACAGACGCCCAATTCCTTTGCCGGAATCCCAGCGCATTTTGTCCTGCCGTTGCAGGCCGGTAATATTCCCTTCGCTGTCGGTAATGCCGCGATAGGTGTAGGTGTCGAAAGTAGCGTTCAGGTTCAGGGTATAACTTTGGGTAAATTTCAGACGCAGCCCGACGCTGAGGTCGCTCCACTTAAACGAGTCGGCCATCAGGTTATACTGCATGCTCAGAGAGAGTTTATCGATCAGGCTGACTTTTTGCTCTCCGATCGAGTCCTTCGATGCTACTTTCATCTCCACATTATTATCCACGCTGAAATTCAAACTTCCGCTTTTCCCCCGTCCCGGCACTCCGAACTGATTCCGTTCAAAAGGAGAATAATACTTGGTAACTTCCTTTCCGTCGTTTCCGATATAGGCATAGTTCTCATAATATCCATAATGCGAAGTCCCGAAATCGGGCGTGGCACTGAAGCTGACCGAAGGCTCTAGGCGGTGGCGTATCATCTTGATTCCGGTAAGTTTCTCAAAGAACGGCACCGGCTTGAAGTCGCCGTAAATGGTAGTCGAAGCGGAAACCGATGCACTGTAATCGAACAAACGGTAAAACCCGTATGTCGTATCTGACGGAGTCAAAGCCTGCAACTGCGGATCGAATTCCTGTGTGATTTTGTTCGTATACCATCTTTCAGTGTAATTGATAGAAGGAGATATATTAATATAATTGAACACATTGAAATTGGCGCTTACCGGAATAGTATGTCGCATGGCGTTTTTCCAGTCCTTTATCAGATTCGACTGAAGAAACTTGTTTTCTTTCGTTTCGATGCTATTGCGTAGATAGCCGGTATAACTCATGCTTATTTTTTCATACCATCTTTCTTTCCCAACCGCGTTTTTCCGCTTGAAGGGGAAAATACGGCTTACGGTCATTGTAATGTCGGGCATCGTAACAGCCAGTGTAGAGTCTTTCGATCGCTGGTTTACGCTTAAAGTTCCCGACAGCGAGATCGGGCTGTTGGGAAAACGTTGGGTAATATTCACCGTCGAACCCTTGTTGTTTTGCGTTGCATCGGCATAGCTTCCCGAGGCGCCGGGGTAAAGGCTGGCCGTATTGTTACGGTCGTAGCTGGCTGTCGCGAAGTTTACGCTGGCGGAAATGGTGCGGAAGGGATTCATTTTCGCATCCTGTGAATGCGTCCAGGTCAGTTTAAAGTCTTTGGCCTTGCTGTATTCCGCCGGCACATCCTTATCGCCCGTAATCGAAACAAGATAAGAGGCGTTAAAACTTCCGGAGTATTTATATCTTTTCCTGTAAGAAGAACGGGCGGACAGTCCCCATGATCCTTTTGTGTAGATCTCGCCGGTTACGGCCATATCCATATAATCATTTATTGCGAAGTAATATCCTCCTTCGTTCAGACTGAATCCCCGTGTCGATTCATCCCTGTATGACGGCATGAGTATGCCCGACTGGTAGTCGCTGGAAAAGGGGAAAAAGGCGAAAGGAAGCGCAATCGGAAGCGGCACGTCTTCGATCACCAGATAAACCGGGCCGGTAACGATATCCTTGTGCGGACGAACCTTTGCCTTGGTCATTTTGATATAAAAGTGCGGATGGTCGTGATTGTCGCAAGTCGTATATTTCCCGTCAATCATGTTCAGTGCGTTGCCGGGCATTTTCTTGGTTTGATTTGCCGTTACATAGCCTTCTCCCTGCTGGGTAACCACGTTGGAGATGAATCCTTTCCCGGTTTTGAAATTATAACGCATCGTTTTCGATTCGTACTGCTGGTCGCCCTGTTTGAACAGGGGGTATCCGAATTCCATATCGACGGAGTCCCGGCCGAAAGTTGCATATACGGTACTGCTGTCCATATCCATCTCGATATTTTCCGATTGCAGTTC
>JAITVG010000157.1 GCA_031285925.1 Tannerellaceae bacterium | reverse complement strand
TTTATGGCTCGACAGGATAATTCCGATTCGACCGTTGTTGTTTCCGAAGGGCGATTTGATTTGAAGATGTACTACATCGATGGATATCATAATTTGGAAGAAATGATAGAATCCAACTCTGGAACAACAGTAACAATACAATAAATAACGAAGAGCCTGTTCCGAAACTACGAAGACAGAGGGGAACAGTTCAAGCACTGTGTGAGAGAATTGTAAACATTAGACCTCTCCCCCGGCCCCTCTCAAGAGAGGGGTGAAAGAAAGGATAAAGGGGGGAAAGAAATTCTCTTTAAGTACCTAAGCCCTCCCTTGTGGGGAGGGTTTGGGAGAGGTGCACTACTCTTCTTTTCCTAGCATCTTCAGTCCGATGTCTTTCAGCTTGAATTTCTGGATTTTTCCGCTGCCCGTCAGGGGGTAGGCGTCTATGAAAAATACATATCGGGGTATTTTGTGGCGGGCGATCTTGCCGCGGCAGAAGTCTTTCACGTCTTCTTCCGCCAGCGAGGCGCCTTCCTTCAGGATGATAAAGGCGCCGACTTCTTCGCCGTATTTTTGCGATGGGATACCGGCAACCTGCACGTCTTGCACGCCTTCGAGGTGATAAAGGAACTCTTCTACTTCGCGGGGATAGATGTTTTCGCCTCCGCGGATGATCATGTCCTTGATGCGGCCGGTGATGCGGTAGTAACCCTCGGCGTCTTTCACGCCCAGGTCGCCGGAGTGTAGCCAGCCGCCCCGGTCGATGGCTTCGGCGGTAGCTTCCGGGTTCTTGTAGTAGCCTTTCATCACCAGATAGCCTCGGCAGCAGACTTCTCCCTGCACGCCGACGGGGCATTCTTCGCCTGTTTCCGGGTCGAATATTTTGACTTCGGTAAACGGATACTCCTTTCCTACGGTGGTGCAGCGGGCTTCAAACGAATCGGCGATCACCGAATGGGTCATGCCGGGCGACGTTTCCGTCAGTCCGTACACGCTGGTGATGTGCGTGATGTGCATCTTCCCGGTGACCGACCGCATCAGTTCGATCGGGCAAAGGGATCCTGCCATGATTCCGGTGCGCAGCGAGGTGAGGTCGAACATGTCGAACATCGGATGGTTCAGCTCGGCGATGAACATGGTCGGAACGCCATACAGCGCCGTGCATCTTTCCTTGTGGACGGAGGCCAGCACGGTGAGCGCGTCGAACTTCTCCACCATCACCTGCGTACATCCGTGCGTGAGCACATTCATCGAAGCCAGCGTGATGCCGAAGCAATGGAAGAGCGGAACGCAGCAGCAGAGTTTGTCTTCGGCCGTGAAGTCCATCCCTTCGCCGGTAAAGTATCCGTTGTTCGCGATGTTGTGATGCGTAAGCATTACGCCTTTCGGGAAACCGGTCGTGCCGGAGGTGTATTGCATGTTCACCACATCGTGGCATTTCACTTTGCTTTTGGCATCCTTTAGCGTTTCGTCCGAAACGTTTTGCCCCAGCAGCAATATTTCAGGCGTGTTGTACATGCCGCGGTATTTTTCCTGCCCGATGTAAACTACATTCTTCATGCAGGGAAAACGTTTGCTGGTAAGAAATCCCCGCTGCGATTCCCTCAGTTCGGGCAGCATCTCGTAGGTCATGTCGATATAACTGCCGTCGAACACGCCTTCCGTGATACATAAGGTATGGATATCGGCGTTGTCGACAAGATATTCCACCTCGTTTTGCTTGTAGTTGGTATTAACGGTAACGAGCACGGCGCCGATCTTTGCTCCGGCATAGACGAAAGTCAGCCAGTCGGGCACGTTCGTCGCCCATATCCCTACATGCGTGCCGTGGCCTACGCCGATGGCCATCAATCCTTTCGCCATGTCGTCCACCCGTTTGTTGAACTGGCTCCAGGTGAAGCGCAG
The DNA here is from genome assembly GCA_031285925.1 of Tannerellaceae bacterium. GTDB lineage: Bacteria > Bacteroidota > Bacteroidia > Bacteroidales > Tannerellaceae > QVMG01. The sequence continues at coordinate 31,383 of JAITVG010000157.1, read as the reverse complement.
GTTCCGGTCGGAATAGACCAGATATTCCTTGTCGGGACTGACCGCCGCCCAGTGTTCCAGCCAGTCGCCCAGAGTTCTTTCCTGCAGTTGGTATTCCTTTCCCATGGATCAGTAAGGAGTATAAACCACGCCAAGTATGCGGGCGGTTTCGTTAGTGGCGGCATGTACGTGGTGGGCAACGATCGAGTCGTAGTAAATACTGTCGCCGGCTTCGAGCACATAGGTGTCTTTTCCGTAATTGATTTCAATAACTCCGTCCAGCACGTAGATAAATTCTTCTCCTTCATGCGTGGAAAGGATAAAGTCCACACCATCCTCCGACGGGGCTACATCAATAAGGAACGGCTCCATGTGGCGGCCTGACTTGTCCTGCGACAGGGAATGATAGGCCATGTGCTTGCGCCCCTGGGCTTCATTGTTTGTGAAATTAATGCTGTTGTCTTCCGAGTTTTCCCTCTTCCGGCTGACCACGGGGCCGAGTTCGGCCTGATCGTCCAGAAACGTACCCAGCCGCACACCCAATACCCGTGCGATCTTGATCAGAGGCGCCAGCGACGGGAAGTCCACATTCCCTTCAATCCTCTCGATCTGTTCTTTACTCAAGCCCGAACGTTCGGCTATGTCGTCGATCGTCAGCTGCTTTGCTTCCCGAAGGCTTTTGATTTTTTCTCCAATGATTTTGTTGTTTCCCATGCTTCTTGCCGTGTTATAGATTATCAATTAAATCTGCGTTCAAATTACAAATCGTAATGAAACGCAGCAAAATTAAAACAATTGTACCTGTTTCCAAAAAGTACGGTAGTTTTCAGTAAAAACTACCGTACTTTTGTTATAAAACTATCGTACTTTTTGGGTAAAGCTACCGTACTTGAGATTCTTTGCTGTTTTTCCTTGCCAGATTCATTTCTATAACGAAAGCGAGCAGCAGGCTTATACCTCCGAAGAGAAGTACCGAAGCGCCGTAGATAACGCCGACAAATTCCCGCTCAATCCAATTGTCGCCCGGAGTATGTCCGGAATCAAGCCAAATCGCACTGATAAAGAAGCCGACCAATAATCCCAACCCGATCCCGGCCATTAGCGAACCGACCTTCAACGCGCTGAAAGAAAATTTACGCATATAGTCCGGAAGCCCAAGTTTACCGTCAAAAGAAGATGCGTCCAGCTTGTCGCCGATTTTTTCAATAATCGCCAAACGCTCCTTACGGCGGGCAAACAATTCAAACAATCCGTAAATCCCTGCCGTCACAATCCCCACGATCAGCGGAGCCATAATAAATTCCATCATAATTTTACGTTTTAAATGAGTAATTAATTTCGTTTGCTCTTTTGACGCAACAGTTTTTCATCGGTTACATCAGGTTCCGGGAAAAATATTTTTATTTTTGTTTCACTCAAGCGTAACCGGCCTGCCCGGCGTGCGTCCATATAAACAAATGGAGTTGTATACCGATTTATATTATGTGAAACGAATACAGGAAGGCGACGTAAATTGTTTCGCCTGCCTTCTCGACAGATACAGCCGCCAGGTTCATTCTTTGATCCTGAAGGTTGTAGGCAGTCGTGAAGATGCGGAAGAACTGGCGCAGGATGTATTCATGAAGGTATACAAAAACATCTCTTCGTTCAGGGAAAACAGCAGCTTTTCCACCTGGATCTACCGGATCGCCTACAACACGGCAATCTCGGCTACCCGGAAACGGAAAGTGGAATACCTGGCAATAGAAGAAACGCAGATCAGCAATGTATCCGAAGAAGAAGTTGCCGGAATGATGGGGCAAACGGATACTTCCGCGCAAGTTGAGCGGCTGGAAAAAGCAATCGAACTTTTACCGCCCGACGAGCGTGGTATTATACTGTTATATTACATGCAGGAAAAGACGGTGGAAGACTTGGTGCATATCACCGGGCTGACTGCTTCAAATATTAAAATCAAACTGTTCCGCATCCGGAAAAAGTTGTTTGTCTTTTTAAAAGAAATGGAGGAAAAGGAATGAATACAAATGAAGAAAAAGATTATCTGAAGGAATTATTCGGGCGGTTACAGGAAGAGCCTCTTCCGGAAAACTTCCGTATGCAGATCATGCAACAGATCCGGGAGGAAGCTGTTTGGATAAAGAAACGCAATGAGTGTTTATCCTGGATCACCTTAATCCTTGCTTCGTTAGCCATACTGACGACGGGAATATTGGCTGTGATTTATCTGGGCATCCCCAAATTCTCTTTCGAAATCTCCATGGAAGCTATTCAAACGCTTCCATTCTATCTCTATATAGTCTTCCCGGTTTCCGCTTTGCTGTTTGCCGATTTTTATTTCCGGAAGAAATACAAAGAAAAACATAACGAATAGTGTTGCAGGCAGGAAATAAATTGCCAATGCTTTATTATATCGAAAAATTATATCAAAAAATGGAAAAATGAACGTAGCGTTTGGGGTTTTGGCGCAGGTCAAGCAAAAGATCCGATGCGTTTTGCGTCGTTCTGTTCAGGTTTTCATACAAAGCCTTGTCGTTCATCAGCAAACCTAAGCTGTTCTCGTTCGAGTTCAGCTTCTCTGTCATAATCTTCAGATTGGCTAAAGTTCCGTTTACTTCCCGAATCGTTTTTTCAAAATCAAGCGCTTTAATATGGCTGCTTACTTCCGAAAAGTTGTTGCTCATCGTTTTTAGATTGCCCATAATAACGGGGACGTCACTGTTCAGCAGGCGGTTCAATTCGCGGGTAGACACTTCCAGATTGGATGTTGTCTGTTCGATATGGGTCAAAGAGCTGCTCAATGCGGGGTGATTAACGATGGCTTGAAGCCCGCTCATGATGGAGTCGATCTTGGGAAGTATTGCCGCAATATTGGGAAGTATATTCTCCTGAATAGATGCCATCATGTCATCTTCCATCCTTCCTTCTATCGCGGATCCGGATTTAAGATACTCCGAAACGTATTTGTTGAGGTGCAAATGGAGATCGGCTCCGCCTAACATGCTTTTGGAGATAACGATATAGCTGTCTTTATTGATCTTCATTTCCTTGTCCAAGCTGATTTCAACAATTATATTGCTGCTTGCCGCATCATAGTCGTATGAAATGCTCCTAACCAGTCCGACTTTATAGCCTTCCACATATACCGGACTCGACACCGTCAGGTCTTCCACATTGGCGAACGACACAAAATAATGATTCACCGGCTTAAACAGGTTGATCCCTTTCAGGAAGTTTATACCTATATATAATAACACAAGGCTGAGGATCGTTACCAGCCCTATCTTTGCTTCTTTTGTAAACGCGTGTTTCATCTTATTTTTCGATATTTCTTTTTAGTTAATCCTGTTTCACCTTTTCTCCATTTCTGAAAGCTACGATAAACGCATCCTTGAAATTTTTCCGAACCGCTTGCCGTATCTTTCTTATTTCAGTCGCCGACGTTGTTTCGCCATGCGTATATTTATATAATCCTTTTTCCACATAATAGCTTTCGCTCGAATAGCCTTTCAGTTCTCTTGCTCCGCGTGCAAGCTTTCTGTTCGATGCAAGTATCTGCACCTTGTAGACCGTTACATCCTTTGCGGCTTCGCGAACCGTCGCATCCGATACGCCCGTAGCGGGCTTTTTATCTGCGGGAGCGGGCGCAGCATCTGCCGGGACTCCCCGTTTTCTGTCGTATTCGCGCTTGTAGCCGGTAAAGGAATTACTTATTGCCCTTGCCAGGTTGTTTTGTCCTTCGGCCGACTTCATGTAGCGTTCTTCTTCCCTGTTGGTGATAAAGCCAAGTTCTACCAAAACACTCGGCATACTCGTCTTTCTCAGCACAAGGAATCCGGCCTGTCGAACTCCCCTGTCTGCCCTTTTGTAAGAAACAAATCCTTTCTGAATTTCCGAAGCCAGGGAAATGCTCTGCTCTACGTGTTTATTCTGCATAAACTCAAAGATGATATACGATTCCGTCGATTTCGGATCAAAGCCTTCATATTTTTGCATGTAATCGTCTTCAAGCAGTATGGCTGCGTTCTCGCGCATGGCTACCTGAAGGTTTTCGTCCGTGCGTGCCAACCCCAATGTGAACGTTTCGGCTCCTTTAACCGACGTGTTCCTTACTGCGTTCGTATGGATGGATATAAAAAGGTCTGCCTTGTTCCTGTTGGCTATTTCCGCCCGGTCGTCCAGTCCGACAAACTTGTCCGTGTTTCGCGTATAGACCACTTTCACGTCTTTGTGCGCAGCGGATATAAGGTTTCCGACTTTAAGCGCTACGGCCAGATTGATTCCTTTTTCTTTGGAAGACGAACCGACAGCTCCCGGATCACTTCCGCCGTGTCCGGGGTCGATCACAACAATAAAATCCCTGTCATTCGCCGAAATATTCATGGAAACGGTGAATAATAAGACTGCTGCAAAGATGTATATATACGGATACTTTTTACTCACACCTTATCATTTTGAAAATCTGCGACAAATGTAATGCTTTTTTGTTTCTTTTTTGCAAAACACCTTCCACACCTGTAAAGTGAAAGCACAAAAAGCCCCTGCGCGGTAAATACGCAGGGGCTTCCTTTATCAAAACGTTCGCCGGGCGAAGCGTAAAACAATCAATATCCCGGATTCTGCACCAGCTGATCGTTGATGTTCAAACTGGTGATGCGTATCGGGAACAGATAATCGCGTGCCGGGTCGAAGTCGTACTTCAGCACATTAGCCATTCCATTAGCCGGATTCAATTGTATTTCCTTGAAGAAGTCGGCTTCGGTGCGTCCAAGTGCACTCACTCCCCACATACCTTCTTTCTCGCCCTGACCGGCGCTGCCCCACATACCTTCATTGTGCCACTTGTCGGCCATAAGCCAGCGGCGAAGGTCGTAGAACCAGTGCCCTTCGTTTACAAGCTCAATCATCCGCTCGCGGCGAACGGCTTCAATCAGTTGATCGCCGCTGTACGTTGCGTAATAAACGTTGTTCCCGTCAAGCCCTGCACGGTCGTGTATTTCTTTGAGATAGCCCAGCGCCGTAGCATCGAGTGTACCGTTGTAGTGGGCACACGCTTCCACGTACATCAGGTACAGGTCGGCAAGGCGCATCATGACGTATGGATAGCCTTTGTAAGAGAAAGCAGATGAACTGGAAACGCCTTCTGGATGTACCATCTTTTTGGGAACGTAGCCCGCTGCGGCGAAGTCGTTGTCGATCGTCGTGCCGGTTCTGTACCATCCCTGCAAGCCTCCATTCTTCAGGTCGAGTTGATACTCGGAACTTGTATTAAATTCGTAGGGGCCACCCGAATAACCTACTGCCGCATAGAAACGGGGTTCACGGTTCAAATGCAAGTTGGCCGAGTGAGCGCCTTCCGGAACAGCCATGCGATTGTTCCAGTCGTAACCGCGCTGGCTATCCGTTTCCACCGGTTTTCCGTTTTTGGAATAAAACAGCTTCACTACCTGCAGCGAAAGTGCAAGTCCTCTGTACGGGTAGGTACCGTTTGACGTTCCGTTGAGATTCCGTACGATGGCGTGACTTTGCACGGAACTTCCCGCGTCTTGTGATTCCGTTGTGCTTGTATTCGCCCATATCGTTTCGTAATTACGGGTAGGCGCGCCGTCTACCATCAGGTAGCGAACGTTGAGATAAGCCTGCCGTTTGTCCGGATCGATGAAATCGACACCCGACCTGGTGGTAATAGGATCACTACCGGTGAAAGTATAGAGCCTGCGTCCGTTTGCCTTAGCCCTGTCGATAGCTGTTTTGGCGGCATCCATAGCTGCTTTCCAGCGTTCCTTGTCGTAACCCGGTATCAGTTTGACGCCGTCTTTGTTTGCAAGGTTGGCATAGTGGGTCAGCGTAGGGCCGTTGAACAGGGGCGATGCGGCAAAGAGCAACGTTTTAGCTTTCATGGCCAGGGCTGCTTCACCTGAAGCACGTCCGTAGTTGCCGCCGTCCCAGGTAGCAGGCAGAGTTTCTATTGCCTTGTCGTAGAAAGCTGTTATTTTGGCTGCCACTTCGTTTACCGGCAAGCGAGGCTGCTTGGTATTGTCGTTTATCAGCTGTTCCACCACCGGCACAGGCCCATATTGCTGAAACAGCAACTGATGATAGTAGGCGATCATGAAGTATACTTCGCCGATCCATATTGCTTTGTTCCTTTCAAACTCGGCAACCGTGGTATTGGCGGGAACAACCGTTTCTATATTGTCAAGAAATATGAAACATTGCCGTATTCCCTGATAACAGTCCTGCCACATATCGGTATTATATCCTCTATTGCCATTGACCGGGAACGGTGTGTTCGAGTTGTTCAATCCCCATGTTATCGTATAATTGGGAAACCACTCATTGTTCCAGTGTGCGCTTCCTACCAGTTCATCGGTAGTACCGATACCGGGAGCACGTCTGAAGTCCACCGGATTGGGTTGATACGAATAGCAGGTACGGAGAAAGCGTTCGGCCGCCAGTTCGTTGATAAATGCATCCTGAAGAGTAGCCGTGTCGTCGGGCACAATGTCGAGATAGTCGCATCCGGTTGCGGCCAGTGTCATCAGGCCACACAATATATATATCTTTATCTTTTTCATATACATGTTCTATTATTTTGAAGGTTCATATTAAAACGTGAACTGTAAACCCGTCATGAATGTACGCAGTGTGGGATACTTCAAACCACGTGCCTGTCCGCTGATATAGCCGTTGTCTCTATCGATGCCGCCAAGTTCGGGATCCCAATGGTTAAATTTGCTGAAAGTCAACAGATTTTGTCCCGACAGATAGAAGCGAACAAACTTGTAGGTGTAGCCTACTTCCAGGTTTTTCAGACGCAGGAACGAACCGTCGCGTTGCCAGAAGGAACTTGCCTGATGGTTGTTGTGTGCATTGGGTGCTACACCGCTCACCAGACGCGGATATGCGGCGTTCATGTTTTGGTTTTCTTCCGTCCAGTGGTCATCGGCAATAAACTGGTACATCTGCGTGTACTGGTTGCCGAAAGGATGGATGTCGCCCATCATCAGGCTGGTCTTACCCACACCCTGAAAGAAGATGGAAGCGTCGAAACCTTTATACTGTGCCGAAGCGCCAAAACCATATACCATCAATGGTACGGTAGGGTCGCCCAGGTGCGTTCTGTCGTTGGCATCGATCTGCCCGTCGCTGTTCATATCCTTATACTTGATGTCGCCCGGCCCGTAGTCCGAGAAAGTCTGGTTAGGCGAATTGGCCACATCCGCATCATCCTTGAAGAGGCCGAGAGATACCAGGCCCATATTCATGTTCAGCGGTTTGCCGATCTCACTCATATAATCGGGTATACCGGCAGGTTCGTCGCGATCCACCAGTTCGTTCTTCGAGTAGGTTACTGTTCCGCGCAGATTTACGATCAATTCGTTGTTCAGATATGACCGATTGAAATCCACTGCCAAGTCAAACCCGGAGTTCTTCACCACGCCGAGGTTGGCGTAGGGCACCAAGTCGCCGCTGATCCCCGATTCGATAGGCATGGTGCGATACTGCATAAAGATACCGCTACGTTCTTCCTGATATGCGTCAAGAGTAATCTGCAAAGCATTGAACAGGTTCATATCCACACCGACATTGGCTTTCAAACCTTTTTCCCAAGTAGCCTTTTCAGCGCCCATTACAGTAACCACGGCGCCGTTCTCCATCGTATTGGTGCGGTCGTATCCAAATGTGTATCCGCGTCCGATCAGGTTCACCTTGGTCAGGTAGGGGAAGCGGCTTGAGGTAGAAGCGTTACCCACAAGACCCAGCGATCCGTAGATTTTAAAGGTCGGGATAGCTTTGCTCAATGGTTCCCAGAAAGCTTCGTTCGAGATATTGTAACCCAGTCCCACTGATGGGAAGAAACCGTAGCGTTCGCCTTTGGCAAAGTTCTCACTACCGTTGTAACCGAAGTTAAGCTCGGCGAGGTAGCGTGAATCGTAGGCATAAGTGAAACGTCCGGCAACACCCTGATTGCGCGTAGGCAGCGACTTGTAATACGTCACGGATGCATCGGCCGAATCGTATGCCGGATTATTGTTATTGAAGTCGCGCATCAGATATACCATCATGGCCGACAGATCGTGTTTGCCAAAGGAGCGTGTCCAGTCAATTTTAAACTGCACATTCATTAGGCGGTCTCCCTGGTTGGTCGTTGAAGTGCTGAGTGCGGTATTCCCCTGGTTCATGCGCCTCACATTATAGCTGCCATCCGTAGCGTAGTCGTTATAGTTTCCCTCTCTTTCAAAATAGATGGGATTGAAACTGCGCACAACGTCGGTGCGGCTCCAGTTTTTGAACGAGAACAGTCCGTTTACCCGCAAACCTTCGGTAATGAACTTCAGATCCTGATCCACTTCAAACGCCACCGTATTGGTGTTTTCGTTACGCTGACGGTATCCGCTTACCATTTGCGCATATACGTTATAATAAGCGCTCGATCCGCCCGGCCCGCCTGTAGCGTGAGGCCCGCCTGTCAAGTTACCGAAACGGGTGAATTTTTCTCCCTCTCCCGAAGGATAGTAGGCAGGGAACAATACGCCCGGCGAAAAGAACAGAGCGGTATAAATGTCGCCGGTACTCATGGACGATCCTGTATACGACAGGATGTTGCTGTTGAGGCGCACAATGGCTTTGGTCGTAGACGTCAGGTTGGCAGCGATGTTTCCCTGAATGGAATAGCGCTGCTGGCTGATGTTGCTGTCGTATTTGTTGCCCGGATCGCTCTTGATCATCCCGTTGTCGTTATTGATGCTGGCGCTCATAAAGTAGGTTACTTTTTGGCCACCACCCGTTACGTTAAGGTTGGCGGTTTGGTTATACGCCCAATCGTTGAAAAGTGTATTTTGCCAGTCTACGTTGGGGAACAGCAACGGGTTTGCACCGGCTGCAGTCTGCTGTATTTTGTAATCGGTAAAACGAGGCTCCGGTGAAGCGCCGCGCGTAGTCAGCGCGGTGTTGAATCCGTTCATGTAATCAACACCGTCGGCAAGGTCTACCATTCGGGTAGGTTGTGTCATGGCGCCTTCCACGCGCACATTGATGCGGGCACGTTCCATATTTGATCCCTGTTTGGTTGTTACGAGCATAACGCCGTTAGCTCCGCGCGCACCGTAAAGGGCAGTTGCGGTAGCATCCTTCAGGATACTGAAACCTTCGATCACTTCGGGCGCCAGTGCATTCATATCGGCTGTCGTCGCTTCCACACCGTCGATAAAGATCAGCGGTGAGGTGCTACCCGCGAAGGTAGAGATACCGCGTATCCAAAACGATGATCCGTCGGCGCCCGGTTCGCCTGTACGCTGTACGGCGATCACACCTGCGAGCTTGCCGGCGAAGGCATTACTCAGGTTGCTGCTCGGCACTTTGAGGTCTTTAGGTTTCAGGGTAGAAACGGCGCCTACCACGCTTGCCTTCTTCTGACGGCCGAAACCTACGACCACTACTTCGTCCATTAACTGTGAGTCTTCTGTAAGTGTGACGTTGATGGTTTGTTGATTATTGATGGCGATTTCTTGAGGAGCAAAACCTACATAGGAAAACACAAGCGTTCCGTTTCTGTCCGGAACACTAAGTGTGTACATTCCATCCATGTCAGTAACCGTTCCTGTGGTAGTTCCCTTGACACTCACGTTTACCCCGATCAAAGGCTCTCCGCCGGCGTCTGAAACTTTACCTGAAATGTTGAAGCTTTGCGACACTCCATCGTTTGCGTGCAATGTAAGTATGCTGCATGCAACGAATAAAGACAATATTCCTGTAATCTTTGATTTCATTAAAATCTTGATAAGCATATTCATGTTTTGTACATTTTTTTTATTTGTTAATTTCGATTTCTACATGTCGAGTACATGTTGTTTTTTGTTTTCTTGTTTTCTTGTTTTCTTGTTTTTATTCCATAGGCGTTCTTCTTTTTGAAAGGTTATACAAACAAGGATTATGCAATTTGGTTGCACAAAAAAAGCCGCAACATGTTTCAAGAAACAATGCTGCGGCTTCGTATACTAAAGTAATAAATTTTAATGTAAAGAAAACGGTAGTGGTTACTCTCTCTCTCTCTCTCTCTCCAAAAGTCGTGCCAAATGAAACGACTTGCGAGCAAAGAGTTTTATTTTCCAATTGAATTTGCATAATATTCAGACCGGGCAAATAGATGTATAAATGTATAAGTTTTATGATTTCGCGTCAAAATTACTTAATTTTTTGATTTACCCAAAAGGATGACATGATTTTTCGGCGAAAACAAAAAAAGGCCGTCGCAATCGACAGCCTTTTCTATTGTTGAGTTTCGTTCCGTATTATTCGGAAACTACTTCAAAGGAAATTTCCACGGAAACATCCTTGTGCAGTTTAAGCTGCGCCTTGTAGTTTCCCACTTCCTTAACGGATTCCTTGATGTTGATAATCTTGCGATCGACTTCAAATCCCTGTTTTGCCAGCGCATCGGCGATCTGGATATTTCCTACCGAACCGAAGATCGTTCCGGTAGAGCTTGTTTTTGCTCCTATCGTCAATGATACTCCTTCCAGTCTGTTAGCCAGTTCCTGTGCATCATCTTTTATTTTGGCCAGCTTGTGGGCACGTTGTTTCAAGTTCTCGGCCAATACTTTCTTTGCAGATTCGGATGCGATCACTGCTTTACCGCGAGGGATTAGAAAGTTACGTCCATAACCGCTCTTAACGTTTACGACATCGTCCTTGTAGCCTAAATTCACTACGTCTTCTTTCAAAATAACTTGCATATTCTGTCTCCTCTCTTTTAAATTATTTCATTAAGTCGGTTACATAAGGAAGCAACGCCAGATGACGTGCACGCTTCACTGCCTGAGCTACGCGGCGCTGGAACTTCAGTGAAGTACCCGTAATACGGCGCGGAAGAATCTTGCCTTGCTCGTTCAGGAATCTCTTCAAAAATTCGGGATCCTTGTAATCGATATACTTAATGCCGTTCTTTTTGAAGCGGCAATACTTTTTTCTCTTCACATCCACCGACAGTGGAGTTAAATATCTGATTTCCGATTGACTTGCCATAAATTAATTCTCCTTTACTGTTTCTTTAGATGCTTTCAAACCTCTTCTCTTGATTGCGTATTCCGCCGCGTATTTGTCTAAGCGGAAAGTCAGGAAACGGATCACCCGCTCATCACGGCGGAAGTTGGTTTCCAGTTTCGCAATGGTTTCCGGATTAGCTTTAAACTCAACCAGCTGATAAAAGCCGGTTGTTTTTTTGGCAATGGGATAAGCCAGCTTGCGCAGGCCCCAATTCTCTTCATTCACAATCTCCGATCCTTCATTTTTCAGGAGAGTCGTGAATTTTTCTACCGCTTCCTTCATCTGTGCTTCAGACAAAACGGGAGTTAAAATGAAAACGGTTTCGTAATTGTTCATAAACCTCTGTTTTATTTTAATGGATTAATAAATTTTTTGCGGGGCAAAGGTAGAAATAAATATTTACCTGCAAATCTTTTCCCCGGAAAAAGTGGCGAAATATTAATTTAAAACAAGCTCTTATTAAACAGGCTTTTACGGATTGTTAAAAAGTGTTTCTATATATAGTACGCGCTCGTACTACCTATTCAACGGCGCCGTAGTATAGGTAGTACGAGCGCGTACTATCTATACTAATTTTTTACAATTCCGCCGTTCAGACAAACCTGATTGATTTTAACGTATTCCGGAAGTCGGAGTATTGGCTATTAATTCGTTACTTTGCTGCCCAAAACAATAAAGCAATAAAGCAACTCTTATGTCAATCTCCCGTTTTCATGCAGTCGAGAAGGCTTCCAACAGGAAGCCCGTAGCGGCAACGATCCCCGCCGCCAAAGTATCCGATTATTACGGAATAAATGTCTTCAACCGCAAGGCACAGAAGAAATATCTTTCCAAGGAAACATACAGCGCACTCACCCGTGCCATCGACAGCGGAACGCCGATCGACAGACTAATAGCCAACCACGTGGCCGCCGGTATGCGGATGTGGGCTTTGGAAAAGGGCGTGACCCATTACACGCACTGGTTTCAGCCGCTAACCGACGGTACGGCCGAAAAGCACGACGCCTTTGTTGAGTTCGACGGATCGGGCGGCATGATCGAGGAATTCAGCGGCAAGCTGCTCGTGCAGCAGGAACCCGACGCTTCGAGTTTTCCCAGCGGCGGACTGCGCAATACGTTTGAGGCACGCGGCTATTCGGCCTGGGATCCATCCTCGCCTGCCTTTATCGTGGACGATACCCTGTGTATCCCCACCGTGTTCATCGCCTACACCGGGGAAGCGCTTGACTACAAAACTCCGCTGATCCGTTCCGTAGAGGCGCTCAATAAAGCGGCGGTAGATGTATGCCGTTATTTTGATGAAGATATTAATAAGGTGATCACCTATCTGGGATGGGAACAGGAATATTTCCTCGTGGACGAAGCTCTTTGCTCGGCGCGCCCCGACCTTTCCCTTACGGAGCGGACACTGCTGGGGCACGAAAGCGCGAAGAATCAGCAGCTCGACGATCACTACTTCGGCTCCATCCCCAGCCGCGTGCAGGAATTTATGAAAGATCTGGAAGTGGAATGTTACATCCTCGGTATTCCGGTGAAGACACGCCACAACGAAGCCGCGCCGAACCAGTTCGAACTGGCGCCCATATACGAGGAATGTAACTTGGCGAACGACCACAACCAGTTGCTCATGTCGGTGATGAAACGCATCGCCCGCCGCCATAATTTCCACGTCCTGCTGCACGAAAAACCCTTCCTCGGAGTGAACGGATCAGGGAAACACTGCAATTGGTCGATGGGCACCGAAACGGGGATCAATCTCTTCTCACCGGGAAAGGACAGGGAAGACAATCTGCGCTTCATCACCTTTGTGGTTAATACGCTAATGGCCGTGTACAAATACAACGGACTGCTGAAAGGAAGCATCGCTTCGGCTACGAACGCCTTCCGCCTCGGCGCGAACGAAGCGCCTCCCGCGATCATATCTTCGTTCCTTGGGAAGCAGATCAACGAAATCTTAGACAAGTTTGAAAACAGTGCGATTGAAGATGCCATAGAGGTGGACGACAAGAAGCGGCTCTATCTCGGCTTCGGACAAATCCCCGAACTGCTGCTCGACAATACCGACCGCAACCGCACGTCGCCCTTCGCCTTCACCGGCAATCGGTTTGAGTTTCGCGCACCGGGATCGTCGGCCAACTGCGGATCGCCCATGCTGGCGCTCAACTCCGCCGTGGCCTGTCAGTTGATGGAATTTAAGAGGGACGTGGAAAGTAAGCGGGCGGAAGGAAAAAGCAAGGAAGCAGCCATCTTTGAAGTGCTGAAAGCATACATCAAGGCGTCCAAGCCGATCCGCTTCGACGGCAACGGTTACAGCGACGAATGGAAAGAGGAGGCTCGCCGGCGCGGGCTGGACTGCGAAACGAGCGTACCGCTGCAATACGACGCCTACCTAAAGCCGGAAGTCGTAAGCATGTTCTCCGACACAGGCGTGCTGAACAGGAAGGAACTCGAAGCGCGTAACGAAGTGAAGTGGGAAATGTATATCAAGAAAGTGCAGATCGAAGCGCGTGTGCTGGGCGATCTCTCCCTGAACCATATCATCCCGGTGGTGATCCGCTACCAAACCGTTTTGCTGGAGAACATCGCGCGGCTGAAGGAAACGTTCAGCGCCGGAGAGTATGAAGAATTGTCCTTTGAACCCAGAAGCCTGACCCGCAAGATTGCCGTGCATATCGGCGCCGTCACCAAGCTCGTGGACGAAATGATCGAAGCCCGCAAGGTAGCCAACCGGATCACCGATTACCGTGATAAGGCAATCGCCTACCACGACACGGTTCTCCCCTACCTGAATGAGATCCGCAGCCACATCGACGCACTGGAACTTATGGTCGATAACCAGATGTGGCCGCTGCCCAAATACCGCGAATTGCTGTTTGTGCGCTAAAGCGCTCAAACAGCAATTCACTTTTGCAGCATTTGTTTTGCTTTGTTTTGCTTTGCTTAGAAGAACGTATCCTTTGAATTAAACAGCCTCTTTTCGTTCAGGCGAACCACCTTGCCAAAGGCTTTCAGCGCATCGGCGCTTATCTCTTTCGGATTCCCCATGATACCTATCACAACAGGCTTGTCTTTGATGTTTTCCCTGTAATAGGCCATGATGTCTTCAAACGTCAGTGCGTCTACTTTCGGTAAGTTCTCCCTGGCGGGATCCTGCGTGTAACCCATGCGCTTGAATTGCTCGAAGTATTGCGACTTCATACGTTCGCCGGGCTTGGTAGTCAGCATTTCCTGGCGGAGATAGCTCTTGATATTGTCTATGCGTTCGGGATTTTCGGGCATATTGCGGATCAAGTCCATGTAGATAGTCAGCGCTTCGATCGCCTTGTCGTTCTGCGTACCAATCTGTCCGATGAAATACATTGGGAATCCCGGGCGTTCGGGGGTTCTGATCACACCGCCGGCCGTATACACCATCGAGCGTTTTTCGCGCAATTCGGACAACACCAAACCGTTGAAGCTGCCGGAGAAGTACTGATAGAAAGCATCGTTCAGCACATCGTTCTTCCTGTCGTAGTTCGCCGTAGGCATAAAGAAGTATATCTGTGCCTGTTCGGCCTGCGTGTTGGGGAGGAAGTAAACCGTGTTCTCCGTTACCTGCGACAGTTCTTTCACCGCCGGCGACTGTGATTCCCTTTCGTTGGCCACCAATATAAGGTTCTTGCTCAGTATCTCATACGCCTGTTCAAACGGAATAGAGCCGGTGTAGTAAATCTCGGCCTCATAGTTGGAAGCGCGGGTAATGTCGCCCGTCAATTCCGATATTTGCAGCTCCGAAATCTGCTTGTCGGTCAGTTCGTCGATATAAGCCGATTTATCTCCGCTCTGTATGTATTCATTCAGTGCACTGCCCAGCACCTGCACATTGTCCTTACGTTGCTGGCGACCGCCAAGTATGTTTCCCTGAAGGTTTTGCAGCTGCTTGGGATCGAGCTTGGGCATCAGCAACTGGCGGGTCAGCAGCTGACAGGCTTCAGCCAGGCTGCCTTCGTAGCCGTTCATCGTAACGTAGAGATAATCCTCCGTGGCGTATACCCGGCTACTAACGTTCAGTCGGCTAAATTCCTCTTTCAGCGCCTGCGGTTCGTAAGCACCCATGATCCCGGCGTTGTTCATCAGGCTGGCGGCAATGTCGAGCTTCGGAAATTCTTTTGTTCCTACTCCGTACTTCATGGTCAGTGTGAAGACATTGTTGGTCGTGATCCGGTTGTAGAATACTTTCGAGCGGGTGTTCACCTGTTGTATGCTTATCTGATTGAAGTCGTCAAACTTCTCTTCGACGTTTCCCGTCGGCAGGTTCTTAAACTGGAGCGCGTAGAGCGATTGTTGTCCTTCCGGCGATTCTACCGGCTTGAATCCGGGTTTCGTCATTTTATCGCCTTTAGCGCTCTTGCCTTTCTCCGTAAGCAGTGCAATGTAATTTTCCGACAGGTATTCTTTGGCTACACGCTTGATATCCTCGATGCTTACAGCCATGATATCTTCCTTGTAGTTCATCACCGCAGTGAGTTCTTCCTCATTGATAAATGCGTTCAGCAACATGTCCCCCCGGCTATCGTTCGATTCCATCTGCAAATCGTACTCCCGGCACAGGTTTGCTTTGATAGCTTCTACGATCCAGTCTTCAAATTCGCCCTTCGCAATCTTCTCGATAGCTTGCAGCACTTTCCTTTCGGCAGATCTCGGCGACTCGAAACGGCGCTGGTTCTGATCGAACAACGGCACTGCCCGTATGATGCAACGTCCCTGTTCGCGGAAGGAAAGCGGAAGAGCCACTCCCATCATAAGCTCTCCGTCGATGGTTAATTTGTTCAGCACACCGGTACCATTGCTGTTCGACAGCAGAGCCAGGGCTATGCTAAGCGCTTTTTCATCGGGATGTCCCGATGTCACACCTTTATATATAAGGGTAGCCATGGGATACGTTCCTGCCTTTTCGCTGTACTGCTTCCGTCCCTGAATGTTCAGGTCGGGATATGTTTTTCTTTCCGGAGCCGGCTTCTGCGGCAATCGACCGAACGTAGCGGCTATACGGCTGCTCACCTGTTCCGCTTTCACGTTGCCTACCAGTATCAGCACCATATTCGCAGGCGTATACCAGCTGTTATAAAATTCGATAAGTTTGCTTAGCTGCGGATTTTTCAGATGTTCGGGCAATCCGATCACCGGGCGCGAGTAGGGATGCCCTTCGAATGCTTTCGAAAGCATCATATACTCCAAAGCTATCGACGGATTGTCCTGCGAGCGGTTATATTCCTCGTACACCGTTTCCAGCTCCGTCTGGAATGTGCGAAACACCGGGTTCAGCAAACGCTGCGAGGAGATTTCCAGCCACTTGTTTACCTGATAGGGGGGGAATGAGTTATAATAGACAGTCGCGTCGTAGCTCGTTCCGGCGTTCACGCCTTTTCCACCCATGCTTTCCAGCAGATTGGAATATTCGGTGGATACGCTATACTTGGCCTGCTCAATGGTAAGCTCGTTTATTTCCTTGTTGATCGCCGTTTTTTTCACCGGATCGGCTTCCGCAGCCATCTCGTCATATTTAGCGATGATCTGCCTGTAAACCGGTTCTTCCTTTGCCCAGTCGAGTGTGCCGATCTTGTCGGTTCCCTTAAACATCACGTGTTCCAGATAGTGCGCCAGTCCGGTGTACTCCTCCGGTTCGTTGATCGCTCCGGCGCGTACGCCCACCATACCGTAAACATCCGCCCGGGTATCGTCTTCCCATATCAATACCGTAAGCCCGTTCTTCAATTGAAAGGCTTTAAGTCCCTGTCCGTAAGACGATGCGCTTAGCGCAAGAAGCAGGGATAATGCTAAGATAATTTGTTTCATACTTCCTTCTTGTTTCTAAATATAATATCAATATAATTTGTCATTCTATTTCAGTCGCTTGTTCAGTTGTTTGTCGAATGTAAAGACGGAGTAGCCGCGCTCACGAACGTAGCAGGTGTTCTCCTGCAACTGTGCCTCTACTTTATCGGCCATATCGGCATTGTCCTGCAAAATATAGCGCAGGACGGCGTTCGTATCAAAGAGCACCATACTTCTCAGCTATATGATCCGCCCATGCGTGTTGTTCCTTTTCCACGAGGGCAAGATTTAATTTACCGACAAATTTACATAAAATAGCGATTTCTAAGCACATCCAATAAGAAAAATCAAAGTTTTTCGGACTGTTGTGCGGCCGTGTCTTTTGAAAATTTGTTGCGGTTGCCCTGAAATTTTACTCGCTCAGTAGTGATCATAAATAATAAACCATTAACTTTGGCGCTATTAATATATCATTTAGAGAAAGTCTCTCCGGATGAAGGATATGAAAAATATCTTGATCCGTTTTGTTAACTAAAAAAATCAAACTGCCCATGAATTAAATTATTGCTTATTTTTCTCAAATATCGTTGTAACGATATGTATGTACAGGTAAAAAAACTCAGTTTTTACTCTTTGTTAATGTTAATCGAATAATCACTTGAAAAATTTCATCTTATGAAAAAAATTAAACAGAAAAATCACATTCTTGTATTCCTTTTTGGAATATGTATGCTCTTATCCACACCTGCACTTTTCGCACAGATTTCCATATCCGGTACGATAACCGACAATTTGGGCGAACCGTTGACAGGGGTAAATGTCTCTATTAAAGGAACAATGATAGGTAATATTACCGATATTGACGGGAAATATACATTACAGGCGCCGAATGAACGGTCGGTAATTGTATTTTCGTACATTGGATACCGCGTAGTAGAAGTCGTTGTCGGTAGCCAGCGGGTAATCAATCAACAATTGTCGGAAGATACACAGTCTCTGGACGAAGTTGTTGTCGTAGGATACGGCGTACAGCGTAAAGTTACCGTGACAGGTTCTGTGGCGACTGTTGCGGGAGAAAAACTGCAAGCCTCTCCCACTACCAATATTACCAACGCCATGGTAGGACGTATGCCGGGTGTAATCGGTTTCCAGACGTCGGACGAACCCGGCGGAGGAGGAACGACGATCCGGATCAGAGGAACAAATTCGTTAGGAAGTAGCGAACCCCTGATTGTTATCGACGGTATTCCTGACCGCGACGGAGGTATCAACCGTTTAAATCCGACGGAAATTGAACAAATCTCCGTACTGAAAGACGCTTCCGCCGCCATTTACGGTTCACGCGCGGCCAACGGTGTAATTCTTGTTACGACTAAGCGGGGAAAAGAAGGAAGAGCTACCATTACATTTAATGCCAGCGGCGGTTTTTCTTCACCTACTCGTTTACCTAAAATGGCTAACGCTTTCGAGTATGCAACCATGGTGAACGAAATCAATCCCGGTACTTGGAGCGCTGAAGACTTACAGCTTTTCAAAGACGGAACGGATCCATGGGGACATCCCGATACCGACTGGTTTGATGTGGCGATCAAAGAAGCCTCTCCCGTATACCGGACAAATTTAGGTATAAGCGGAGGAACGGAAAAAGTAAAATATTTTGTGAATTTTGGCGCTAACGGGGAAGACGGTATTTATAGAAATTCGGCTAACCGTTATGACCAGTACAGTTTTCGTGTGAATCTGGACTTTAATATAAGTAAATATGTAGATTTTCAATTTGGAAATGTGTCCCGTTTGGAAGACACTCAGTATCCGATAAAAAGTGCCGGCAGTATTTTTTCAGGTATTCGCCGTGGGAAACCTACTCAAAATGCTTACTGGCCGACCGGAGAACCCGGCCCTGACCTTGAGCGCGGGGATAATCCGGCAGTTACTTCCACCGATGCAGCAGGATTTGACAGGCAGAAAGCATATTTCATACAAAACAATGTATCGATGAATGTGAAAATACCCTGGATAGAAGGATTATCTTTACAGGCTAACGCTTCTTATGACAAACGCTTCAAGAACAGGAAGAAATTTGAAAAACCGATCTTTCTGTATTCTTGGGACGGAATCAACCGGAACAGTTCCGGGCTGTCGGGGGCTAACCGTTACATCGCCGCTCCGCAATTGACTCGTGAGCATGAGGATCAAACCGAATGGATGCTTAATGGTTTGATTAACTACAACCGTAAATTTAACAATCACGACATCGGAGTAACGGTTGGTATGGAAGCCCAAAAAAAGGTGTTTGACCGTTTGGATGGTTTCAGGAATAATTATGTTTCGGACATAAAGCCCGAACTGGATTTAGGTGGCCCGGCCGGAATGACCAACAGAGGCTACTCATGGGAAGAAGCCCGCTTGAATTACTTTGGCCGCGTATCCTACAATTACCTGGAACGTTATTTGTTTGAATTTGTATGGAGGGTCGACGGTTCTTACCGCTTTCCGGAAGATAAACGGTTTGGTTTTTTCCCGGGAATATCCGCCGCCTGGCGTGCATCTGAAGAAGAATTCTGGAAAAATAATGTCACCTTTATTGATTACTTCAAACTGCGCGCTTCCATTTCACAAACCGGTAGTGACAACCTGCTCGACACAGATAGAAATTATGACCGCTCCATTCAGTATTTAAACACGTTTGGTTACCGGACTCAAGGTATTGCATTCGGAGGTCTTGAAAATCAAAGGCTATATCCGATCAGGATGCCTAATCCGGGAATTACCTGGGAAGTAGGTACTACTTATGATTTGGGATTCGATTTGAAATTCCTGGACAACCGCCTGGGGCTGGAATCAGACTTATTCTATATGAAGCGAACCAATATGTTGATTTCCCGGAATGCTTCCCTGCCCGAGATCAGCGGAATCACACTTCCGCGTGAAAACATCGGGGAAATGGAAAATAAAGGGTTTGAGATGTTGTTAAGCTGGGACGACAAAGTAGGAGACCTGCAATATCATCTATCACTCAACGCTACATACGCCAAGAATAAAATCTTATTCTGGGACGAAACCCCCGGTGTGCCGGAATATCAGAAATCAACAGGAAAACCTGCCGGAAGGCTTAATGCTGATGGTGATAATCTTTTCTATATCGCCGACGGGATTTTCCATAACCAGGCGGAAATCGATGCCTACCCGCATTGGAATGGAACCGTACCCGGCGATATACGTTTCGTGGATTACAACGGTGATAAGGTAATTAATGCGGACGACCGTGTCCGTTCCGACAAAAACGAAGAACCTCCTTTCGTGTTTGGATTTACTATCGGCCTTAACTGGAAAAACTGGGACCTGATGGCTTTATTCCAGGGCGCTACGGGCGCTGAGGTTTATATTAAAACATGGTCTGGAACGATCGGGAATTTCCTGAAAGATTATTATGACAAGCGTTGGACTCCGGAAAACCCCAATGCGAATGGACCGCGTACTTTTGAGCGTGAAAACCAATATTGGGCTAATCCCGGTAATAGAAATACTTATTTCGTATACGACACGGATTATGTACGATTGAAGAACCTGGAATTGGGTTATAAATTTACCTCAAGCGCTTTACAAAAAGCGGGAATTTCCAATCTCCGGTTATACACGAATGGAACGAACCTGTTTATGCTCGACAAGCTTAAAATTGCAGACCCCGAGTCAAGAAGCCGCGACGTGGAAGCTTATCCGCAGCGTAGAATTATAAATTTCGGTATTCAAGCAACCTTCTAATTCATTTAAGATATGAACACATTAATAAAATATTGCTATATCACAATCATCGTCGGAGCCATAGCCATGATTTCTTCCTGCTCCGATTTTATGAGCCTGACTCCCACTACCCAGTATAACGAACCCGATGTCTGGAGTGACGCCGGATTGGTGCAGGGCCTTATAAACGACGCGTATGCGTATGTCATGCACGGATCGGAAGAGTCCAATACCTCTGGTATGACGGATGATGCTTATTTTACGCATAATTATGGAATGAAAGCCATTAATGAAACCGCTGTCTCCGAGAGCGATTTGCAATGGTTTAACGATGCGTCGTGCCCTTTTAGGTGGAGCGACCGCTATCTTGGTATTTATCGTACGAACCTGGTATTGGCGAATATAGACAAGGTGCCGGTCAATCCACGCTATAACCTGGATATTATAAAAGGCGAAGCGCATTTCCTGCGGGCTTATTTATATGCCGAGCTGGTGAGAGGATTCGGAGGCGTTCCTTTAGTAGACAAGGCCTATACCAGTGTAGAGGAAGCGGCTGAGATCAGGATACCGCGCAGTAATGTGGCGGAATGTCTGGACTTTATATTAAAAGACATCGATGCGGCGCTCGGACTGTTACCGGAAACTGTAACCGGCGCGAATCTGGGCCGTGCAACAAAAGGCGCGGCCAAGGCGCTGAAAGCAAGACTTTCGTTACATCTTGCCAGCCCTCTGTATGCCGACCGCACGATCAATACGCTTGATGTAAACCAATACACAGGAGACAGAAACGCCCTGTATGAGCAAGCTTTAGCTACAGCCGTGGAGGTTATAAACAACGGGCTGTATTCATTAATCGATTGTAATGGCATATCAACTGCGGAAATTGCAGACAAGTTTCATCAAATTATTATATCGAATAATGATGAAACGATATTTGCCAAACAGTTTATGACGAAGCCCACGGGAGACAGGAATATATCCAATCGCGCATCTATCTGCCATGGGCCAAACGGTTACCATAACTGGGCGGGGGTAACTCCTACGCAGGATTTGGTTATGGCATTTGAAATGGAAGACGGTTCGTTAACCGACGCATTGACGGAACTCGGACAGTCTTCTACTACAAATCCTTATATCAACCGCGAACCACGCTTTTACGCTACTATCGGCTATGACGGTGCGGAATGGGGGCGTCCGCGTCCGACCGACTCTTATACGCATGACCCGACTCCGTTAGGAAACTTGCAAATGGGGAATTATGAAGTGAATGACGGCGCAGGCTTGGATTTGACTTTACCGAACGGGACATCTCTCAAGTTTACGGGACTCTATGGGGTGGATACCCGTAAATCACCTATTGAAGACTGGAATGGTTCTTTTACCGGTTATCTGGAGAAAAAACTGATCGATGGAACGGTAGCGACCAGCGAATCCGTATTTCAGACAGTCCCCTACCCCTATATTCGCCTGGCGGAAATGTACCTGATCGCAGCGGAAGCATGTATCGAGTTGAACAGGCTGGATGATGCGGCCGAATATCTGGACGCTTTGCGCTTGCGCATCGGCAGGCCTGATACAAGAGCGACTTTGGCAGTCAGAGGCAAGTCTTTCAACCAATCGGATCTGCGTGACTTCCTGCGTCAGGAGCGCCGGGCTGAATTGGCATACGAAGAATCACGCTACTATGATGTGCGCCGGTGGATGATCGCACCGCAGACAGCAAGCAAATCATTGAAAGGCATCATGATTGTCGCACGGTTGAAACCGGGAAAGACAGCCAATAAGCCTTATGTGAAGAATGCTGAACTTTGGGATTATACGTATTACGTAACCGATTTGTCTTATCGTGAATCCCGCAAGTGGGACAATAAAATGTATTTTGCACCGATTAAGCGGGATGAAATCAGACGTAATCCGTCATTAGTGCAAAATCCGGGAATGCAATAAGAGAAAGCGGCCGTTTTTTGAACAAACGGTATCTTTTTTAAACTGTAACGGCGGAGAGTGCTGATTAGTCCTTTCCGCCGTTTTCTCATCCGGTTTATTCAACAAGGGACAAACGCGTCCGATTCTGATAAGAATTGATAAGCGTTTCCTCTGGAAAAACAAAATACTTACGTCATGAAATCACAATTTATTATCACACTGTTGACCTTGTTATCGCTTTCCGCTTCTGCACAGACGGATTCCTTGTTCCAATACGTAGCCAAACGCCTGTACGATTATTATTCTTATGCTCCGGTGGAGAAAGTTTATCTGCATCAGGACCGTACGACTTATCTGCCCGGAGAAACCGTGTGGTTTAAAATTTATCAGTCATCGACAGAGAACAGGATAAACAGCGGCGTTGTGTATGTCGAACTTAACAATGGAAATAATGAAACGGTCATAAAAACCAAATGGGAATTAAAAGATGGATCCGGAAGTGGGCATATTGAATTGCCGAATACCCTCCCAATGGGTGTGTATCAATTAAGGGCTTATACGAATTGGATGATGAACAACTCTCCTGGCCCCTCTACCTAACGGTACATCAGGATGGCCTTTCCCGGCTTAATGCACTGATAGAGAAGGAGGAAGATATGGCTGTGGTGGATATTCCGACATGGAAATTGCCGGCAGGTATCTTTACTATTACGATTTATGACAGGAATAATCATGCATGGTGCGAGCGTTTAGCCTTTGTCAATTATCCGGAACAGTTACCGGCCAAGTTGCTTACCGACCGGCAAAAATATGGTGAAAGGCAAAAAGTCACTGTCCGTCTGGAAGAAGATGGTATAGCTTTGAAAGAGGGTGATTTCTCTTTGGCGGTAGTCAAATCCGGATTGGATGATATCAACCGGAATAATTTCTATTCGGATTATTTTCTGAAAAGCGAGTTAAGGGGATATATAGAAAATCCGGCCTCTTATTTTTCACGCAGGGATACGGTAGGCCGGAATAATCTGTTTAAATTTACCACAGAGAATTTAGCCTGCATTATTCATACTGAATAATGCAGGCTCAAACTCCCCCTACTTATGCCAGAACAATTTCTTGTCCATGGGGTTGGCATTATTGCTGTCGCCCGTTCCGGCGATATAGTTCGCGTTGTTGTAGAGCCATTCGCTCTGGTCGTAGGGCACTTTGTAGAAATTGTACGTGGCTGCGTTGTACGTGCCCGATTCATCTCTCGGCGTGGCCAGGGTGCGACGGTAAAGGTTGAACGCAACCCACGGCTGGCGGAACGAATCTACCCATATCTGCGCGTATATCTGCTTCAAGGCGGTAGCTTCGTCGGCGCTGTACGCCATCTTCTCCAAGTAGCGGCCTACCTGCTCCTGTGTCAGCACAGGCTTGTTGATGATCCACATGGCGCAGGGCGTCACCACCTGATCGTACCAGAAACTCATCGAAGCCCGGATGCCTGTTTCGTAGGCTGCCCGTGCCTTCGTCGCGTCCTTGCCCACGCCGATGCCGCGGTTGTAGGCTTCGGCCATAAGCAACTGCACTTCGGCTACGGAGATGATCACTTCGGGGATGAAATCGTCGTTGGTCGCCAGATAGAAATTGACCGGCGAGAAGCGACAGCCCTCTCCCTTGTTGTTCCATTCCTGCTCGGTGGCGCCTTTGTTTCTTCCGGTCGGATAAGCCGACGTCAGGTAGGGGCCGCGATCCTGCACGGGCGTGTTTTCGTCGGGGTTTTGCGGATACGCCTTCCATTCGCCGTTGAGATTAGGTTCAAAGAAGACATAACAGCGCGGGTCGAAAATGCCGCTGCCGTCCGTATTGTCGTTGTCCGACATCATGCGCCACATCGTCGTTCCCATACAGGAATTGTTGTTTTCCCGGTAACTCCACGGATGTGAATCCATCGGCAGGTTCGGCCAAAGACCGATGGTTTCTGTTGCACCGATCACGGGATACGTGCCGGGTTCGTTCAGAATACGGCCGACGATGGGAGCATAGGTTGCCGCGTCGGCGTCGGCCAACTGCATGGCGTAGCGCAAGGCGAGGGAGTTGGCAAACTTCTTCCACATCGTGGGGTTGTCTTTCAGGAACGTATCGCCGCTGCCGAAGGAATACTGGTTGGCAGCACCTGCGTTCAGTGCAAGTCCGCCGTTTATCAGCAGGTCGATGCAGTGTTTGTAGATATCCTGCTGCTTGTCGTACTTCACGACGAAATACTCCGGCCCGTCGCCGCCTTTTCCCGCGTCGAAGAAAGGCATGTCGCCGACGTAATCGACCATCCGCAGGGTACGGTAGGCCAGCATAATATCCACGTAGGCCTTCGCGTGCTCGGTGCCGATCGTCGCGGAAGCTTCATCGATCATGGTGTAGAGCAGCCTGACGTTCTTGAGCATGAAATAATAGCTTGCCCATATATCCGAAGCGCCGCTGGTGATCGGGTAGTTGGGGATGGCATTCGCGAGTTGCTGCGACTGGTAGTAATAGCGTCCGTTGTGTATGGCCGACATTTCGTTGTAGGCCAGCGGCAATGAACTGAGAATACCGTTGAACAGCATAGGCATGGTAGTTTCGGTCGGATTCTTCGGATCCTGGTTGAGAGTATCGAAATCCGTGGTACACGACTGGCTGCTCCACAGATAAGCCAGTGCAAGGGCGAATATTTTAATTGTTCGTTTCATAGCTTTTACTGTATTAGAGTTAAAAACCTGCTTTTATTGATATGTTGAAGGAGCGCATTCCCGGCAAAGCACCGAATTCAAGCCCCTGGGCATTTCCTGCCGAGTTGCTCAACGCTTCGGGATTCAAGTTGTCGGGCAACGAGGAGTAGAAGTAGAACAGGTCGCGTCCGGTAACGGAGAGGCCGAGCGATTGGAAGATGCCGGTTTTCTTCACGAGTTCTACGGGCAGATCGTAGGAAACGGTTATTTCGCGCATCTTGATCCAGTTGTTTTCGAGTACCGACGGCACCGTCAGGTTTTGACTTCCCCAAGCGCCGAGGCGTCCGTACTTCCATACGTAGTGTACCACGTGGTTGTTGGCTTCGTAGCCGGTTACCTTTCCTTCGCCGTCTTTTATTTCCAGCATGCCATCCATCTTGATACCGTGGTTGGCGGTCGTTCCGTCCGGATAGGTATAGGGCAATCCGCCGCCGTTACGTTCCGTCAGGGTAGAAGGGCTGAGGCCTGAAGAAAGCGACGTGGCATAAGTGCCGCTCCACATCTGGCTGCCCCAGCTAAAGTCGGCCAGCGCATAAAGCCGGAAGTTCTTCCAGCGCAGGTTGGCCATCAAGCCTCCGGTGAGATCCGGGGTAATATTGCCGAGCTTCACCTGATTGGCGGTAGTTCTGTATTTCGTTCCGGCCACCTTTGTGTTGTCAGACAAGTCGTATACCACGTCGATAATCTTTTCACCGTCGGCGTTGCGTGCGTAATCCCAACCGTAGATGTTACCGTAGCTGTCGCCTACTTCCACCAAAATACGCGGGCCGCTTCCGCCGAATATCTGCCCGGTTTCAAACACCTGCGCCCCTTCGCCCATCGAGAGCAGTTTGTTGCGGTTGCGCGCTAGGTTGAGGCTGAGGTTGAAGTCGAAGTCGCGGTTTCTCACCACATCGTATCCGGTAATGATTTCGATACCTCTGTTTTCCATTTCACCGGTGTTGAACCTCATGCGGTCGTAGCCCGACGAGGAAGCTATCGGCGCTTCCATGATCTGGTTAAACGAGCGGGTATGGTAGTAGGTCAAGTCGAAATTGAACCGGTTGTCGAACATCACGGCGTTAAACCCTGCTTCGTAGGAAGTGGAACGCTGCGGCTTCAAATCCGTTGGAGGCAGTGTATTCTTCAGCGTGGCCGACGGAGCTCCCGCGTACGACGACGACTGGAATGTGGGAGTAACCTGATACGGATCGGTGTCGCTTGCCGCGCTTGCGTAAGCCAGGCGTACCTTGGCAAAGTTGAACCACGAAGGCATGTCGAACAGTGCGGTCGGTACAAAACTCAGCGACGACGAAGGATAGAAATAGGAGTTGTTGCCGGCAGGCAATGTGCTCGACCAGTCGTTGCGCCCCGTGACCTGCAAGTAAATGAAGTCGCCGTAGCTCAGGTCGAGGAAACCGTAAAGGGAGTTAATCCGCTTGTTCAAGAAGTCTTCCACGGGAATCTGGCTTGTGTTTACCTTGTCGCCCTGCTTGCTGATGTCGTAGTTGCCGAACGTATACAGGTAGGGGTCTTTGAAGGTTCCGCTTCCCGGACTGTGAAAATCGCCGTAAACCACACCCGTCATCTGATAGAACCGCCTGTCCCAGCGGGTGGCGCCCAGGGTAAAGCCTGCGTTGAACTTATCCCAGAAGAGGTCGTCTTTCTGTGCCGAAACCATAAAGTCGGAATTTTGCACCACTTCCTTTGTCAGCCTGTGGGCATAGTTGCCACCCTGCAAGCCGGAAATATCGGTAGGTTTTCTGGTGAAGACATAATCGTCGAGGTGGAAGTCCAACCCTGTCCTTGCCGAAACGGTCAGCCATTCCAGCGGATTGTATACCAACCGGATCGATCCCAGCAACTGATCGCGGTCGTAGTCGAAAGAGTTTTCATACAAGTCCCACATGATCGAGTTGCCGCTTCCGAAAGTGTTTCCGAAATCATAGCGCGACCCGTCGGCATTCTTGTACATGCTGCGAACCAGGTCGGGGCGGTAATCGGTAGGAAAGAGGTAGAAGAACTTGGTCATATTGTCGCTGTCGCCCACTTCCTGAACGTTGTGCCGGTTGTAGTTGCTATACGTGGCATACACCTCGGCTTTCAGCGTATTCGATATTTTCAGGTCGGAACCCAAACTGATGGCTGTGCGCCCGTAGTTGCTGTTGTCGATCACCGCCTGATTATCTTCGCGGGTTATCCCTACGCGTATAGCGCCGAATTCGCCGCCACCGGAGAATGAAACGTTGTGCGTGTTGGAGTATCCGTTGTGATAGTAATATTTCTGCGCATCGGGATTACCGACGTAGGGGCGCATCTGCCCGTCCCACCACTTGATATTTTCTCCGTTGAAGCGAGGCCCCCACGATGTGGAATAGGCATGCCAAGTGAAGGCAGCGTCGTCATACGTATTGTGCCCGCTCGGCATACGCCCGTATATGGCATCCCAGCGGGGATCGCCCCACGTCATTGCCGGATAGAGGTAATTGCCTTCCGCATCCTGTTTGTATTTGGTGTCGGCTGTATACATGGGCAGGTGCGGGCCACCGTAGCCGTATTCGTTTTGCTGGTCGCGGTAGAGATAGGGGCTGATTATCTTTGCGGTGTATGAATAATCGATACCGATCCCTTCCTTCTTCGCTCCCTTTTTGGTAGTGATCAGAATAACGCCGTTTGCTCCTCGTGCACCATACAGTGCAGCGGCGGCCGGCCCTTTCAGCACGTTCATATCCTCAATATCATTGCTGTTGATGAAGTTTAGCCCCGAACCAAAGTCGCGCACGCGGGAAACACTTTCGGACGTGCCGCTCAGGTTGGTGTTGATATTGTTTTCCAGCGGCATTCCGTCCACGATGATCAACGGCTGGTTGTTGCCCTGAATGTTGTTGTTACCGCGAATCACAATACGGGTAGACCCGCCGTCGAGCTGGTTGGCGTTATTGATAAGCACGCCGGCTACCTTCCCCGACAGGGCGCTACCGATGTTGGACGTGTTGGCCTGCACGATGTCGGAACCCTTGAGGGTTTGCGTGGCATAACCTACGGCCTTTTGCTCGCGCCTGATGCCCAGAGCCGTCACCACCACTTCGTTTATCAGTTGGCTTTCTTCACTGAGCGTAATGTTAAGCGTTCTTTGGGCGCCTATCCTGACTTCCTGCGTGGCATATCCGAGGTAAGAGATTACCAGCGTAGTACCTTCGGCCAGGTTGTTCAGTGTAAACATACCGTCCACATTGGTGATGGTACCCATATTGGTGCTTCCTTTCACCACCACGCTGGCACCGATCACCGGTTCGCCCAGCGAGTCGGTAATCTTTCCCGTAACCGGACGTTCCTGCTGCGGAGCGCCGGTTGCTTCCGGCTCTTTTTGCGACAGTACGATATGCGTGCCTTCCAGCACGTATTCCACATTCGTCTTCGCAAATAACCGGCTCAATACTTCGGATACCGGTTTTTCTTTCACCCGGATAGATACCTTCCGGTTTACGTCTACATACTTGTTGTAGATGAACAGGTAGTCTGTTTGTGCTTCGATGTCGTTCAATACCGCTTCCAGCAAAATTTGCTTGTGATTCAGGCTAACCCTTGCATTTTGCGACCTTGTATATTCTGCATGAAGGCAAAATACACTGACAAAGAGCAGGCATGTTACTATTCGCATCATTCTGAGATAACTTTTTAGTCGTAGTATTTCCTGTAAAATACCCCACGACAAAGATTTAATATTCATATCTTTGTAGATTACTAAATTAATACGATTGGTTGATTGTGTTGATTTACTTGCCGGCAGGCGCTGCAATCGCTTGCCGGTTTCTTTTTTTTGCTCGTTCATAATGTATGTTTAATAGGCTTTTCTGTTTTAGATATTAAACATCCGGTTTATTCTATCTGATAGCTGTTATTTTCGTCATCCCTTGAGTAGCTGAACCGTACGTCGCGCTGCAACACGCGCAGTATGTAGTCGATCCCGTCGGTATGCCTGAACTTGCCGGAGAGGATGTGCTCCGCCGCCTGTTTGTTGTTGAGGACGATCTTCATGCCGTAACATTTCTCAATCTCCTTCATAAGGTCGGCGAACGACATCTCCCGGAAACTGATCAATCCGTCGCGCCAACTGAATTTGCTGTAATCCGTAATGGCTTCAACCGTCATCTTCCCGTCCTTCCACAGCGCTTTCTGATCAGGCATCAGGCGGGTGGTTTGATCAGGGATGTCCTTTATCTTAACGTCCACGCGGCCTTTCAGCAGGGATGTTTCAAACATTCCGCTGCCGGTATACGCCTCCACGTTGAAACCGGTGCCGGTAACTTCCACTTCTCCCATCTCCGTGTCTACGATGAACCTCTTCTTCGCATTGGGAGAAACGTCGAAATAGGCCTCGCCATCGAGAAACACCCGGCGTTCCTTCCGGTTGAACGAAGAGGCATAGCGCAAGGTAGTCCGTGCATTCAGCCACAGATTCGTCCCGTCCGGCAAAGATATGTTGGCGCGCTGGCCTGCCGGAACGGTGAGGGTATACATGGACGAAGCATCTTCCCGCTCCATCGTCAGCCAATAAGTAAGGGCGAGCGTTAAAAGTACGGCGGCTGCTATTCGGGAATATTCAATAACGATTCGGCGGAAACGGTTTGTCTTATGCACTTTGTTATCTTTCCGCCCATCCTGTTCGAGCAAGACTAAAGAATCATGAAAGCGGCTTTCCCTGAAAAAGGAAGCCGTGTTCTCGGGAGAAGTTTCCATCCACTGTCTGATGGCCTCCTCTTCAGCGGCAGAAGTAGTTCCTTCAAAAAAACGATATAGTATCTCTTTGTCCATAATTCGTGGTTTACAGGGCGTCTGTTTGAAGCCCTTTATATATATGGCAGTTCACGGGCGGGTATCCCTGGTGGAAAAGCAGGATTTTTTAAAAAATATCGCAAGGGGGTAAAAATTCAGGTAGTTTGGGGAAAGAAGCAGACAGGAAAACATGATAACATTTTTTAGGAAATAAAGCATCCTCATTGCCTTCTCGTTACTCCTGTTTTTTGACCCCAAAATAAAGCCAATATTTGCATCCGCGAGGAAAAAAAATTCAAATAAACGACCGTAGAGTATTCTAAATAGGCTATAATACCATGACATACAGAGGTTTAATGGATAAATTCAGGTTCGAAATTTTCCACATTTTAGAAAGAAAAATGTTAAACGAACGTTAAAATGGTGGTCTGTATAGCTGTTTTAAAAAAGTACGGTAGTTTTTATTTTCTTGCGGTAGTATTTTGCCGTATTATGGGTAGTATTTTCATTTTCTTGCCGTAGTATTTGTCCGTACTATATATAGAAACACTTTTTAACATAGATATGGCAGAAACAGGAAACACCGTTTTTTCGGAGAATTTTCGGCTGTTTTCCCGATTTTATGTGAAAATATGTTCATTCTTTTTACATATTCTCACACTTTTTTCGCCAAAAATCCCATTTTTTGCTCCGGAAAAAAGGCCGAAAAACGCCTTTTTTGCCCAAAAAAGACATGAAAAAAGACTGTTTTTCTCCAAAAACGTTGGGGGAACAGTGAGCGGAGCGCCAAGCGATTTATGGATTTTTAATATTTGTGGTGTTAAAAAAAGCAATCAAGTAGTCAAAGTAGTTATCATTCGCTTCGCTCATTAGTAGTCATCACCCCTGCTTAGTAGTCAAGTAGTTAGGAAGCGAGCGTAGCGAGTGGCCGTCAGGCCTGTTTTTTGCCGTTGGTTTCAACCGACGGTTTTAAAGATGGAGGCGAAAGCCTCTTCCTCTGCGGGTTTCAACCCCTTTATAAGCCATAATCCGAATGAAATCCAATCGATTGTATTTGCGATTGCATATATTTGCGGCGATCAAGTCTATTAAGGGAGATAGAAACGATTCGCCGGTATATTCGAAATCAGGAAGAGCATCACAGAAAATACGGTTTTGAAGAAGAATATGAGATGTTGATGAAAGTATTTGAAGGGAAGCATATATGATGCTTTTGCGGGGGTTGAAACCCACAGAGGAAGAGGCTTCGCCTCCATCTTTAAACCGTTGGTTGAAACCGATTTCTATGTTAAATTCCAAATAAATTCCTATTTTTTTTAGTTTACTACTGCATAAACTTCCTGATAGGGTTCTTGCCTTTGAATCACGGCAAAACATC
>JAITVG010000116.1 GCA_031285925.1 Tannerellaceae bacterium | reverse complement strand
GACTGCAAAGAAAAACGGAAACTCCAAATTCAATGTGCTACTTGCTGTTGCCAAACAGTAAGGAAGATAAATCTGTACCATGTAGGGAATACTATAGGAAGGGTACTGAGTAGTTACATTGTCTGAACTGTGATTTGTTTGATTGTTTTGATTCTACTGATCATGAATGAATGCCGGGCGAACCAAAAAAAGCCGTACAGGCAGGCTAACTGCCTGTGCAGCTTTCTATTGGGTCGGATGTATATTATAGAAATCTATTTATAACATAAATGGGGAACTCCAATTCGACCATACTCCATTGACAGAAACCCTGCAATCAATAACCATTCTATCATCCCTTCCGTATGTCACAACAGTATTAAGTTCACTTGATGAGTTGTTTGTAACCTGCACTCCGTTAACTTTCCATTGATAACTACCTCCCGGAATGGAGTTCACCACCCAAAATTTTATCGGAGCACCTTCATTCCAAGATGTTACATTGGCGCCAATAACAGGAGTGGTATCAAGCACGTAGACACTCTTTGGGAATATCTCGGCAATCGTGTTGTTTGACATGCGAAACCGTGCCGTTATGGTGTATAGGCCAGGATTATTGAAAGTAATATTCAGGTTAGTGCTCGTTGTTCCGGAGGCTGTGTAAGTAGAAGGAGTTATTACCCAGTCATTAAAAGTCACTCCGGGTGGGATATTTGAAATGCTGTATGACGTACTTATGTGCTGAAAGAGGGTTGTATTTCCATTCAAGGATGCATTATTAAGATACGCCTTATTGACTGCCCCAAAAGCATCGACCAAACCGTAACCCATCTGGTTATTCCATGTTCCGTTGAAGCGGCCGGAAGTGGTTGCATAGCTGTAACTACCTACCTTTTGCGTCGTACTCTCAATAATGTCGGAAACCTGCTCTTGTGTAAGACTCGGATTAGCTGACAAGATCAATGCTGCGATCCCTGCAACTTGGGGGGCAGCCAAAGAGGTGCCATTTATACCGGTAACATGAGTATTGCTGATGGTTGTTGACCTCAAATTTTCACCGGGGGCAACAACATCCAATACTGCCCCGTAATTACTAAAGGATGCTCTATTGCCATTTGGGGAAATCGCTCCGACAACAAGAAGTCTCGGATCAATTGCTTTTGGATAGTTTACAGATGAATTATATTGATTACCCGAAGAAAAAACCACAACACGATTTTGATTGAGAGCATTAATTATTCCTGCTTCAAGATTGGAATCATTTCCATAAGGATACCACCAAGAACAACTGATTACCCTCGCTCCATTATTAACTGCGTGATTGAACGCTTCCCGGTATCGAATACCTGAAGATATTATTCCGTTTGCTTCTAACCTAAGACTGATAGGTAAGATTTTTGCACCATAGGCGATACCCGCAACGCCAACACCATTATTTGGGATCGCTCCGATAAATCCGGCAACCATAGTTCCATGAGATCCATCTACATAATTAGGACTGTTACCAGTATGTGCATCCCATCCGGGCAACAAATTGTAAAGATCGGAATGATTTGTTTGTACTCCTTCATCAATAATTGCAACCGTAATACTGGACGAAGCCTGCGATACAATCGCTCTTGCGTTGCAATAATCAACATCGATATCCGGATATGATATATTATTCAGATTCCACAGATAACCATTGGTAAACCAAGGTTCATTGATACAATCAAACTCGGCTTTTATGATGAAGTCAGCATTAGATTCCTCAAACAAACCGGTTTCATAAAACAGGTTCGCCATTTCGAGAGAGTTCCCTTTGGAACCGTTGGTGCAAGCTAAATAATACCATCCCGGAATATCTTTATCTGCACCTAACATTTCAACTGAATTTTCCTTTGCCAATTCTTCTAATTTTGCCAAGTCTGTCTTGGGTTTCAAAAGAACAAGAAACAGATTGGTTATTCCTATTTCACCTCCATCTTCTGTTTTGTAATAGGGTGCCCAATAAAGAACCGATGATAATGTTTCGGTTGCTTTTTCGTAACGGCCTTCAATAGTAGCAGTTTTGTAATCAGTGAATTTCTTTACACCGAAACCTGTCAGGTCGCAAGAATATGAATAAAACTCTTTCCATTCCTCTTCATATTGAAGTTTTATGCCTGTTCGCGTTAACTCTCCTTTGAATCTTTCCTCATCTGCAGAGTAGAACATCACATGGGATTTTTCATCCATTTTTTGGAGAAAGATCTTTTCTCCTTTATACCAATAATAATCCGTTACAGCGAAATCTGCGGCACGGGTAATAACATTGATCTCTTCATCTTTTATCGTATCTTCTTTTACGCAGGAAGAAAAGCATCCTGATAATATCAAAGAAAATGCGATGAGTTTAAATATTCTTGTTTTCATGGCTTTTAATAAATGTATGTTACATTCAGTTCAACTTTGCTTTCGGCACTCAATTTATCGGTGAGAATTGCAACTGTCCAATCTTGCATAATATCTGCTGTTCCCAATTTTATTTCGATACTCCATTTATATTTGCCTGCAGAAAGTTGCTGTAAACTTTGAATAATTTTATTCGAAAGTTTATTAGGTGCAGTACCGATAGCCAACAGTAAAGTCTTTTTAGAAAAATCGACGGGAGGATAATCGCCTTCGACATACTTTTTTAACTCCTCGCTGCTGTTGATAACAAGGATTTTACTTTCATAGTTTTTCTCGTCATAATCGAGATTAACCCAACTGGCTGAATATTCTTCACCGGGAGTTCCTTCCAAAGGGTATTCGGTAAAAGGAATGTCTCCAAAATCGTTCTCTTCCCCCGAATCTGAATTGTCATTGCACGCCACCGCCATCAGCGCGAGGCTTGCGAAAAGATAGATTAATTTTTTCATGACTACGTATTTAAACTTGTTTATTTCTCAAAAATACTGTATTCTATTTGTATAGATGCACTTTCCTTTCGATTTGTATATGACAAAAGTGATTTTAACAGAAAATACTTGCTTTTTTAACGCTTACTCTATCGTCTGAACTGTGATTCGTTTGATTCGTTTGATTCTACTGATCATGAAAGAATGCCGGGCGAGTTAAAAAAACATTCATGTTATGCCAATTAGTGGCTCACACATCTTCTTTTAGTGATTTGTACATCTTCTTTTAGTTGCTTGTATAGGTTACTTTAATCCTTTCACAGCTGTGAAACGAAAACTTCACAGCTGTGAAACTTTCTCTTCACAGTTGTGAAACTTTCTTCTCACAGCTGTGAAAGGATAAAAACAACCTATACAAATCACTAAAACATCATGGAGTTTTCACTAATTGTCGTACATTTTCTCCATAAATGGTCTTGGAAAGGCAATTAGATGATTTCCGGGAAGGGATTTTACAACTATTATTCTTACCTTTACCGATTCAAATCCACCCTAACAGACCAAGAAGCCTCGAACAACACGGCTTGGATGAAAGGTATTGGGATTGATCAGCGAGAGAAAAAAAGAAAAAACAATATATAATGACTAACAAATGGAAATTACAAACCCCTGCACAAGAATTGTTACATAAAAGAAATGAGTTGGTTAGCCGTCTGAATATCAGTCCGATTGCAGCGCTCTTGCTTGTACAGCGGGGAATAACTTCTTCGGAAGAAGCAAAGAAATTCTTCAAACCCGACCTCAATGATCTGCACGATCCGTTCCTTATGGCGGATATGGAAAAAGCTGTCAAAAGGCTCAACAAGGCTTTGGGGAATAAAGAGAAAATTCTTATTTACGGAGATTACGACGTAGACGGAACTACTGCGGTTGCCTTAGTCTACAAGTATCTGCGAACTTACACCTCGGCTCTCGATTACTACATTCCCGACCGCTACGACGAGGGCTATGGTGTTTCTTTCAAGGGAATAAACTACGCGAAAGAGATCGGAGCTACCCTCGTCATTACGCTGGACTGCGGCATCAAGGCCATAGAAAAGGTGAAATATGCCAAAGAGATGGGAATCGATTTTATTATCTGCGACCATCATATGCCCGACGACCGGCTTCCGGACGCAGTAGCCGTGCTCGACGCCAAACGCGCGGATTCCACTTATCCTTACGAGCATCTTTCCGGTTGCGGAGTAGGTTTCAAATTTATGCAAGCTTTCGCGCAAAGCAACAGTTTCCCTTCGGCCGATCTGGAAAAATTACTCGATTTGACGGCCGTAAGCATTGCTTCGGATATTGTGCCGATCTCCGGCGAGAACAGGATACTTGCTTACTTCGGATTGAAACAGTTGAACAGCCATCCGAGCATGGGGCTTAAAGGTATTATCGACGTTTGCGGACTGAAAGGAAAAGAGATCACGATCAGCGATATAGTGTTTAAGATTGGACCGCGCATCAATGCTTCCGGACGGATGGAAAACGGGAAGGAAGCCGTAGACCTTTTGCTCGCCAAAGACCGGGACGACGCCCGCGAGAAAAGTGAAAGCATAAACAAATACAACGACGAAAGGCGAGAACTGGATAAGAAGATCACCGATGAGGCTAATGCCGTGATCGATGAATTTACGGATATCGAAGATCGCAAGGCGATTGTTGTTTACAATCCCGACTGGCACAAGGGGGTGATCGGTATCGTCGCTTCCCGACTGACCGAAAAGTATTACCGGCCGGCTGTGGTTCTGACCAGATCTTCCGGCCTGGTCACCGGTTCGGCACGCTCCATTCCGGGATTCGACATTTACAAGGCGATTGAAAGTTGCCGCGATCTGCTTGAAAACTTCGGCGGACACACGTATGCCGCCGGTTTGTCGCTTCGGGAAGAAAATCTGGAAGAATTTACACGGCGTTTTCTGGAACTGGCCGCCGAAAACATTATTCCGGAACAAATGACACCTCAGATCGACATAGACATTGAACTGAACCTGAATGATATTACTCCGAAATTGATGAATGATCTTAAAAGGATGAATCCTTTCGGCCCCGACAATCAGAAGCCGGTATTTTATTCGTTGAATGTCAAGGATTACGGCACGAGTAAATTGGTAGGAAAAGAGCTGGAACATATCAAGCTGGAACTGATCGACGACACAACCGGCGCGCCTGTTCAGGCGATAGCCTTTGGGAAACATGCGTTCAACGATCATATCAAAACGATGAAACCGTTCCATATCTGTTATACGGTTGAAGAAAACATATTTAACGGTAATACAAGTATTCAATTGATGGTTAAAGACATCAAGACCGGCGATATAGAATAAAGTGGATATATACCATCAAATACTTCATACTTACTGGGGGTATTCCGCGTTTCGCCCTTTACAGGAAGAAATCATTCATTCTGTTTGCGCGGGAAAAGATACTTTGGGACTTATGCCGACAGGGGGGGGGAAATCGATCACCTTTCAGGTGCCGGCGATGGCGATGGAGGGTACATGCTTAGTTGTTACTCCACTTATCGCATTGATGAAAGACCAGGTTGATAATCTGCGACGGCTGGGAATTAAGGCGACGGCGGTATACTCCGGAATGTCGCGCCAAGAGATTATTACCCAACTAGAAAATTGTATTTTCGGAAACTACAAGTTCCTTTATGTTTCGCCCGAACGTTTGAGCAGCGAGATATTTCTGGCTAAACTGGAAGCTATGCAAATCAACTTGCTGGTGGTTGATGAAAGTCATTGCATCTCTCAGTGGGGATATGATTTCCGCCCTTCCTATCTGAAGATCGCCGAGGTGAGAGAGCGATTGCCGGCGGATCTTCCCGTACTTGCCCTGACGGCTACCGCAATACCGAAT
Organism: Tannerellaceae bacterium; assembly: GCA_031285925.1. Classification (GTDB taxonomy): domain Bacteria; phylum Bacteroidota; class Bacteroidia; order Bacteroidales; family Tannerellaceae; genus QVMG01. The sequence goes on along the minus strand of JAITVG010000116.1, from coordinate 2,489 downwards.
GTGATCGACGAGATTCAGGAGAAACTGAATTTCAGACAGAAAAATGTGCTGAAGAAAAGTTTCCTCCGCCCCAATCTTTCCTATTCCGTCCGGCGCACAGACAATAAAATCGACCGGTTGATATACATTCTTCAGAGAGTATCCGGTAGCGCGATCGTTTACGTGCGCAACAGAAAACGGACACGCGAGATTGCGCTTGCATTACAAAATGCCGGATTTTCAGCTGACTTTTATCATGCGGGACTAAATCGTGAGGAAAAAACAATCCGTCAGAACCGGTGGAAAAACGATGAATGTCGGATTATCGTATCGACCAATGCGTTTGGGATGGGAATAGACAAGCCGGATGTGCGTATTGTGGTTCACATTGACATGCCGGGATCGCTGGAAGAATACTTTCAGGAGGCCGGACGGGCGGGACGCGATGAACAAAAAGCGTATGCCATTGCGCTTTCTTCCGGAATCGACAGTGCCAAACTGAAGAAAAGGCTCGCCGATGAGTTTCCCGATAAAGATTTTGTTTACAGGGTATATGATGCGCTTGGTAATTATCATCAAATAGCTGTCGGATATGGACTGGATACGGTTCACGACTTTTCTCTGGCGGAGTTTTGTGAAGTTTTTCATTTTTCCCGGTTACAGGCGCATCATGCTCTCAAGATTCTGGAGCTATCCGGTTATATTGAATATACGGAAGAGATAGAGAATGCTTCCCGCCTTTTATTTGTTGCAACACGGGACGAACTTTATAAATATGTCCACCGGGATAAATTGACGGATGAGGTTATACAGGTGATTCTTCGCACGTACACCGGGGTTTTCGCCGACTATGTCTACATTGATGAAAAATTGATCGCGACCCGGCTGCAGATCACATCACAACAAGTATACGATATATTGAGCGGATTATCCAAGTATCGCATCGTCAATTATATTCCGCAAAAGAAAATACCTTTAATTATCTACACTCAAACACGCGAGGAAATCAAACACGTGCGCATACTACGTTCTGCGTATGAAGAACGCAGGGTACGCTTCGAGAACCGTATTTCCAAAGTATTGGAATACATGAACGAAGACAACTATTGCCGTAGCCGGATGTTGTTGAATTATTTCGGAGAAAAGGAAACGAGTAATTGCGGTATATGTAATGTATGCCTGGCAAAAAAAGATCAGGAACTGACCAACTACGAATATAACAGTATTCGTGACCTATTGACCAAAGCACTTGCTGATGGACCAAAGCCGGTAAAGGAGATCATACACATGCTGCCTTTTACTCAAGAAAAAGTATTTACTGTTATTCGTTTTTTAGCAGATGAAGATGAAGATTTTAATCTAAGCGACGGTTACTTGTCTTGTACTCCTTCACATTCCTGATATTATTCTTCTAAAATCCCAAGTTCTACAAACCAGTCTTCAACGCGAACCGGCCATGAATTTACCGGCGAACCGGTGTCGCGCAAACCATATCCATGGCCACCCGAACTAAACAAATGCATAGTTGCAGGAACTCCTGCTTCCTTAAGCGCGTAATAATAGAAAAGGCTACTGTTGATATATGATTTATCGTCCTCTGTCTGGATAAGCATGGTAGGAGGAGTATTGGGAGTCACTTTCAATTCCGGAGCAAGCTGAAAGTTTTCTCCGTTCAGATAAGCAGGATAAACCAGAAGACAGAAGTCAGGACGGCAACTTGCCTTATCTACTTCATCTACACTCGGATAAGTCCTCGTATTGAACGTATTACTCAACATGGCAGACAAATGTGCCCCCGCAGAGAATCCCATTACTCCAATACTGTTTGGATTGATATTATATTCTTCGGCATGAGCGCGTATATAACTCATTGCCCGTTGAGCGTCTTGCAAGGGAGCGGTATGTTTCTCCAATCCTTCCCGCCGAGGCACACGGTATTTCAAAAGAACAGCTGTAATTCCTATCTCATTCAGCCATTCACAAATTTCATCGCCTTCCAAATCATACGCTAAAATATTATATCCGCCTCCGGGACAAACTAACATCGCACTCCCGTTCGACAATTCCTCCGGAGCCGGATAGATCGTAATAGTAGGCTCACTTACATTGGTTATACGAAGAACGGATTCTCCTCCTGTGCGACCACCATCGCTATCTGCTTTTTCAACCAATGCAGCAGTCTCTCCCGGAGCACCATCTTGAAATAATACAATAATAGGAACTTCTTGTGCCATACTTCTCAGGGATAAAACAAATCCTATACACAGCGGTAGTATCCACGCTTTCATATCAGATGTAATTACAGGTATTTATAAAGTTAATAATCTCTTTCAGAGGGCGAATATATATATATCTTCTTTCATATTTTACTCAAACACAAAAAAAAGAGTCTATCTCAAATGAAATAAACTCTTCTTTTAAAAACCGGCAGCAACCTACTCTCCCACCTTGCGGGCAGTACCATCGGCGCGGTGAGGCTTAACTTCTCTGTTCGGAATGGGAAGAGGTGG
>JAITVG010000091.1 GCA_031285925.1 Tannerellaceae bacterium | reverse complement strand
GTTTCTTTCATTTTCGCCACCACGTTTACTTCGCCCACGGCGGCGGCATTATATTGTCCGCCATAAGACTCGGTGACGTCGCGCAGGGCACGGCTCGAACTTAAATTGCTTACCGTATTTCCGGGAGTATGGCTCAATACATAGTCGGCAACAGCGACCAATGTGTATTCCTCGCCGAACATTTCTCCGTTTTCGCAGACAATAGCCAAACGATCGACATCCGGATCGACGACAAAACCGACATCTGCATTCTCCCGCTTCATCAGTTCGGATATTTCCGTAAGGTTTTCGGGCAAGGGTTCCGGGTTATGTGAGAAATTGCCGTGAGGTTCGCAATGCAATTCGATAATGTCTTCCACGCCCAGGGCGCGCAGCAAGGCGGGAATCACGATACCGCCCACCGAGTTTACCGCATCGACCGCCACCCGGAAGCGCGCCGCCCGGATAGCTTCCGTATCGACCAGATCCAAATCCGGTACGCTTTGTATGTGTTTGCTGTTATATGATGTATTCCGGGTTACTTTTCCTAAACGGTCAATGTCTGCGAAAATGAAATCTTCCGATTCGGCCAAGGCCAGAACTTCAGCGCCTTCGGCAGCATTCAGAAATTCTCCGTTTTCATTCAAGAGCTTCAATGCGTTCCATTGCTTAGGGTTATGGCTGGCGGTAAGGATAATTCCGCCGCAGGCTTTTTCCCAAACCACTGCCAGCTCGGTAGTCGGAGTAGTGGTAAGGTCTATATCTACTACATCGAAGCCCATCCCCGTCAGTGTGCCCAATACGATTTGTTTGACCATTAGGCCGGAGATGCGTGCGTCACGTCCTACAACGATCCTGTTTGTTTTTGCATTTGAGTTCCTGCGGATGAAAGTGGCGTAGGCAGCCGTAAACTTCACAATAGCCAGAGGGTTAAGGCCTTCGTCGGCCGTTCCGCCGATCGTTCCCCGGATGCCTGAAATCGATTTAATTAATGTCATGATTATTAATCGGCAATTTGGTATCTTAATTCCTCGAAATGTACGGCATATCCGTTCTCCTGATCATAACTCGATCCTTTTCTGAAAGGAACAATAAGTCGTACTCTTCCGTTATGTCCGACATATTCCAGACCGGCCTGCATTCCTTCGCTCATGAATCCTTCCAATATGGATTGGTAATCGGTTGTGGAGGGTAGGGGAATGACAGAGGTGGAGCCGTAGATAAATTCAATCGGCGAAGTTCCATTACTGTGCGGGCCGTAATTGGAGAACCGACTTTGATACAACGTCGTGTCGGTCATAAACCGGTTAGCCGTGAAGCGACAAAGAATATGTGATTTCCCAAGGATTGCGCGCGTGCCGTTGCCCGTATCTACAATATGTATATATATGTCCCTGTATTTGTCGTCGTTCAGTTTCACATATTCATTCGCCTCAAAATTATAGTCGGACGGCATATTTTTAAGAATTACCAATTCCTCACTATTGATTAGCCGGTCAGTAGCCTTCTCCTGATCCTTCAACATTTCGGTATACGATTTCCCGTCTTCTCCGCAAGACAAAATCAACATCCCGGCAAACAAAATCAACAAAACATTAAAACACCTTTTCATCTTCAAAAGTTTTTATTTTATTATATATACCTGCAAATGTATACATTCTATGTCAAATCCCGTTTATGATTAACTGTTTCTTCGTTATTATCCGGATTAAATTCGGCTAATCCTTTTTCAAACAGGGCAACGGCGTCTTCCAGCAGGCCATAATATTCTCCTCCCGAAGCATTCAGATGTCCGCCCCCGTTAAAGTATTTCCCGGAAAATTCATTGACCGGAAAGTTGCCGATCGATCTCAGCGAAACCTTTATGCAATCTCCGTCTTCCCGCAGGAACACGGAAAAGACGATCCCGGAGATACTTAATGGCATATTCACAAGGCCTTCCGTATCGCCCGGACGGTAATCGAACCGTTTTAATTCTTCCTTCGACAGGGTGATCAACGCGGTATGCAGTTCCGGATAAATCTTCATTTTCTCATTCAGCACATATCCCATCAGCCGCAGGCGCGATTCCGAATACGCGTGATTCACTTTCCGGTATATCAAATCCTTCTCTATGCCTTTTTTGATCAGTTCGCCGACAATCGTATAGATTTCCGGTTTGTTTGAATTGTAGGTAAAGGCGCCGGTGTCGGTCATCATGCCGGTGTAGATACATTCGGCTGTATTTTTGTCGATCAGATTAAACAAACCCATCCGGCAGATCAGGCGGAAGATCATTTCACTTGTAGAGGATATTTCGGGGTGCGATATGACAACCCGGCAAAAGTCGGCAGGATCGAGGTGATGATCGATCCTCACTTTCCTGCCTTCCGCCGCCAGTACGGCAGAAGCCATACCTTCCAGTCGTTTCGGTTCGTTAAAATCCAGGCAAAAGATTACATCCGCATCCCGTATCAGTTGTTCGGCAAATTCGGGATATTTCTCGTGAACAATGATTTCTTTCCGTCCCGGCATCCAGTTGAAAAAGGAAGGATAAAGATTGGGAACGATAACCGATACATTATCTTTCCCGTATTTCGTCAGGAAATGATACAATGCCAGCGAAGAACCCAACGAATCGCCGTCGGGCGACACATGTGAAACGATCACAAAGCTATCTCCCTTTTCAATATATTTATGTGTTTTCTGGATTTTCTCTTCTCCGATAATCTTGCTAATCATAACATATTAACATTTTTGACGACAAAGGTAGTTCTTTTTTGTTTACTTTGTGGCGTTGTTTTTTGGGGCGAAATATTTAGGATATTTTAAGCGTAAGCAAAGCGAGCGTAGCTCGTGGCCGCAGGCCTGTCTTTTGCCGTTGGTTTTCAACCAACGGTTTTAAAGATGGAGGCGAAAGCCTCTTCCTCTGTGGGTTTCAACCCCAGTATGAGGGCTTGGAAAGCCGGATTTTCATAACCGCGGGCGAGCGAAGCGTTGCCTGCGGTAGTACGAAGTACAAAATCTCTGCCCCGAAGCGGGCAGAACAAAATAGAATAAAAGTTCTGCCTTTTAGGCAGCGAATCGGTGTTTGGTAACCACCGCAGGCAACGCTTCGCTCGCCCGCGGTTATGAAGATTATGCCCTTTGGGCATTGCTGCCATGATGCTTTTGCCGGGGTTAAAACCCACAGCGGAAGAGGCTTCGCCTCTGTTTTGCCAACCGTTGGTTTTCAACCAACGGCAAAAGACAGGCCTTACGGCCACTCGCTGCGCTCGCTTCATTGAAAAATGTGTATAATCGGTAGCCCATATCCACGTCGAGCACTGCACGGACGGCTTGACACCTAATTCAAAATATACCCGATTGTTATAAATATGGATATTGTTCTATTGCCTAATCTTGTATAGTCGGAGTATGCGAATCTGTTAAAATCAATCCAATAGCATGTGCTGATTCCCGCAAGAAAATTCCTGTTTAAAATTTGATTTATCCCTATTTCAGTCTTTAATCCGAATATCGTATTTGAAAGTTTATACCCGGACAGATAAATATTTTTAAATTCATTGTTGCCGGTGATAAAATCTATTTTTGGCCCCGCCCCGGCATATATGTATGAATTGTTAAAAGGAAATTTCAATCTGAAAGTAGTATTAATATTTATGTAGCTTTTTTTTGCGATAATATTCCATGTATTGTAGTTGGGGTTATCGTTGATATAAACACCTTGTTCTTTCCCTCCCTTAGCTATGTAGCCGACCTCAGATGACATTTCGTAATATTTTCCACTGAGATAATCAATCCCAAAGAAAAGAGAGTAGGTATCAATGGTTTTTTCAAACAGGCTCAATTTATCGTTTTTCATCTTAGAGATGGATAGCCCATTATTTATTTTAACAACCTGCGCTTTTGTGTTAAAAAATGGAATGATTGTAGTTATAAATAATAAAATATAATGTTTCATATATATAGTTTATGTGCCTCCCCACTGTGTACAAAAATTTCTGCAAAGTTAATAATATTTTCTGTTTTCAAGCCGATCTAACCTGCATTATTCATACTAATTAGCGAGCGCAGCGAGTGGCCGCAGGCCTGTCTTTTGCCGTCAATTTCAATTGACGGTTTTAAAGATGGGGGCGAAGCCTCAACCGCTGTGGGTTTCAACCCCTTTACAGGCATCATAAGGGGGTTAAAACCCGCAGGGGAACCGGCCTTGAAGCCGGAAATAATTAACCGTCAGCTAAAGCTGGACGGCAAAAGACAGGCCTGACGGCCACTCGCTGCGCTCGCTGAAAAAAGAGTATGAATATTCAAGCTAAATATAATGTACAACGATGGGATACTTTCCGTTATCTGATATTGGACAGGTTTGGCGGCATGTATGCGGATGCAGACTATGA
>JAITVG010000054.1 GCA_031285925.1 Tannerellaceae bacterium | reverse complement strand
CGGCAATAAAGGCATTTCTTGCTTTCGCAATATTCCCGCTTCAGCTGGATAAGGGCTTGCGTGTCGCCGGCGTTTTGTGCAGGCAGGCCTGCGCTTTCGAACGCCCGGACAATGCTGTTCTTCTCCGGAGGGATTGTTTCCAGCAGGTGGATAGCCCGCTCGCAGTAGTCGTCCCGGCGTTTTTGTTTTCCGTAAGCGAACATGATGTAAGGGAGAGAAATCCTTTTTTTTGACTAAAAAAACGCAAACTTTAGAGTGAAAAACGCCATGCAGGGTATAGGTATCTGCAATTCTACCGTATCTGCAATATCCGCAATTCTACAGTTTATACTGTTCAAAAGAACGAATTGATGCAAAAACTGTTCTCGCACGATCTCGTTATGCCTCAGTAAGGGCAAGGAACACAAAAAGCATGAGTTCGGCAACAAGGTTTCGATCATCGCATCCATGCGCGGAGTAATACTCGGAGCGCTTTCATTCCGGAATGAATATGACGGTCATACGATAGACAGGGCACTTGATCAGGTTAAGCGGCTGACGGGCAAAGTGCCCAAAGTGTTGGCCGGAGACAGAGGGTACAGGGGGCAGAAACAGTCAGGGAAAAGTCGAATTGAAATCCCGGGAGTCCCCAAAAATACGCTGTGCATTTGTGTGTTAGGGTTATTTCTTCCTTAAACCTGCTGCACTTGCTTTTTTATCCGATTTTAACCTGCACTATTCATACTGATCACCATCACCTCCCACTCGCGTGTCAGTCCTTTTCGCCATACGACAGGTCGCCGGCGTCGCCCAGCCCGGGAACGATGTAGGCGTGTTCGTCCAGATCGTCGTCTAATGTGGCGATCCATATCGTGGCGTCGAGATCGGGGTATTTCTCCTGCAAATAAGACAGCGCTTGCCTGCTTGCAATGACGGAGGCCATGTGGATTTCTTTCGGAGTGCCTTTGCTCAGGAGCGCCTGATAAGCCAATTCCATCGAACTGCCGGTTGCAAGCATGGGATCGGAGATGATCAGTGTTTTCCCCGTCAGCAGCGGCGAGGCGATATATTCGATATGAATGTCGAAATTCAAACGGTCTTTGTATTTCCGGTAAGCCGACACGAAGGCGTTTTCGGCATTATCCATATAATTGAGGAAACCATGGTGGAATGGGATTCCGGCACGCAGGATTGTTGCCAGCACAACCCGGTCGGTGTAAAGAGGCGTCGGGGCAATTCCCAGCGGCGATTGAATATCCTTTACTTCATAAGTGAATGTTTTACTTATTTCGTAGGCCATAATCTCACCGGCGCGCTCTATGTTCCGGCGAAAACGAAGACTGTCTTTCTGTATGTTCACATCGCGTAGCTCGGAAATAAAGCGGCTCAGGATGGAATTGGAAGTTCCCAAGTTAATGATTTTCATATCTTTCTGATTTTGGCATCAAAAGTAATGAATAGATAATAAATGATCGGCAAAGCAGGGAAGTAAATATTACAAAAAAAAAAGCTACTCCCCGAAAGGAATAGCTTTTTGTTTTGAATCAAGGGGGTGAACAATGGGACTCGAACCCACGACCCTCAGAACCACAATCTGATGTTCTAACCGACTGAACTATGCTCACCATGTTGTCTTCGCTAAAGACTTTTCTTTAAGACGGTGCAAATATAGGGGTAATTTCTAAAAGCACAAGAGTTTTCGGTATTATTTTCATTTCCTATATTTGCGGAAAATAAAATACAAAAGAATCCGGATTATGGAGAAAAAAGCATTTTTATACGATACTGTTTTGGGCAGGATCGGCATTGCGGAAGATTGTGGAATGATTACGAATGTCTTTTTTGGGTGTACCGTGGTGCCGAGCGAATATGTTGTGGCGGAAACGCCGCTCTTGCAGGAAGCGGCAAGTCAATTGAATGAATATCTGGCCGGGGAACGAACGAAATTCTACCTTCCTATGGAACCGGAAGGCACACCGTTTCAGCTGAAGTGTTGGAAGCTGTTGCAAACTATTCCTTATGGTGAAACGATAACTTACAAAGAACAGGCAAGTATTCTGGGAAATCCCAAAGCAAACCGGGCTGTGGGACGTTGCAATGGATTGAATCCGATATCGATATTTATTCCCTGTCACCGTGTGATTGGCCAAAATGGTTCGCTGATGGGATATGCCGGCGGCGTGGAAATAAAAAAACGCCTTCTGAATCTGGAAAGAGAAACGAAGGAGGCAAAAGGAAAGAGCCTGTTCTCTCGTTGGTAGCGCGTTCGCTTACCGGGAAAGGGCGAACCGGGGCATTTCCATAAAACCTGCATCGGGGAAATGCCTGTTCAGATAGCGGCGGATATATCTTTCCGTGTCGCGACCGATGATTTGGTCGTCCGTTTCCGGATACCTGTTATAAACGACCATCTCCAACCGTATTCCCCTGTTGCGGATGGCTTCGAGGCTAAGCAGCGTGTGGTTGATACTTCCAAGTTTGCCGGAGGTGACGAAGATAACCGGGTAATCCTTTTCGCGGATATAGTCGATCGTCAGGTAATCTTCCGCAAGGGGAACCATGAGGCCTCCGGCGCCTTCCAGCAGAACGCGGTCGTAGCGGTCGGAAAGTATCCCGGTGGCTTCTTCTATTTTCCTAAAATCAACCGGGCGGTTATCCAGTCGGGAAGCCAGATGAGGCGAGGCGGGATAAGAAAATATTTCGGGCATGGTGTAGCCTGCCCTGTCTTCTTCGGTATAATCGATTCCCATGATCCGGCGGTGGAGGGTAATATCTTCCGAGTAACCGGCATTACCGGTTTGGATCAGCTTCTGCGTGATGGTGCGTCGGCCTTCGCTGTTCCACAGGCGGGCGATGTAACCGGTGGCGTAACTCTTTCCGGCATTCGTGTCGATGCCCGTAACAAAATAGACATTCCGTTTCATCTTCGTTTCTTTTACATGCGCCGTTTGGCAATGATATATATGGGGTGATAGGTCAGGGGAAGTAATCCGCCGACGGCGAACATCCGGTTGTATTCTCCGTAAAAACGTTGCAGGCGTTCGCGTGTCCATGGTTGCGGTTGCGAGATACCCGTAACTCCCGTCCGTTTCAGGTGATAAAGCACTTCCATCGGCGTACGGAATGTTTTTCTTACATGTTCTTCCGAAGCATGAACGATCTCATAATTTTCATACAGCAGGCTCCTCAATTCCTGCAGGGAAAGGTAGGATAGTCCCTGCCCGGTAATTGTTTTGATTTCTTTCAGATTATCTTTTCCGAAAGTACTGAAAGCAAAAACACCGTCATCCGGCAACAAGGCATGAATCTTTGCAAAGAAAACCTTGAGGTCTTTAAACCATTGCAGGGTGGAACAGGATGCGATCAGATTGTATTTCCCGTGGAAAGCGTATTTCTCCGCATCGCCCGGCAGAAACCGCACGTTGCCGTCAGTCAAATCCGTCAGGCTGTTTGCCATTTCCGGACAAAGATCGTTCAGGTACATTTGCGACGGCGAGAACGTCCGGTGCAACATGCGGGAGAAAATACCGGTGCCGCAACCGATTTCCAGCAGTCGTTCCACCTCTGCAACCGGAACATGCGCTATCAGTAACTCCGTCATCGTCGCCGCAATCCTGCGCTGCACGGCCGCTTCCTTCTCGTAACTTGCGGCCGCCCTTGAGAAGCGCCGCGTAATCAATCCTTTATCCATGTTGCTTATCCGTAATCTTTCCCGAGCGAAACAATTCTTTCCAATAGTTTTCCGGATAATGTTCTGCGTCGATCAGGCACACGTCCGTTCCTTCCCATGCTTTTTGCTGATTGGCCGAAAGAAAGATTTTGTCGTGCCTGCCGATATAGACTTTATCCCAGCGGATAGACGGCTGTTCCATTTCCTGCGACATTTCTCCGATACACCGCAGTTCTTCCCGTAAATCCTCCATTGTGCGTTCGGGGGATTTGGCAAGAAAACGTTCCAAAGCATCCTGCGAACCACACATTCTGCGCCTGAATTTCAGTAAATTCTGTTCGTTCAGTCCGTCGAGCGTTCCTCGGAATATTCGCGCGGCAATACCTTTTTCGTCATCCACCGGACAGGCCGTTCCGTTAATGGCAACGCATCCCGTAAGAGGGAAAGGATTATCTTTCAGTACAACGGACGCCGCCCACACACCCATTGACCAGGCAACGGCCTGTATCGTTGAGTAGCCTTCGGTAAGCGAACAGTCGAAGTCGAGCGACCGATAATCGTAACAGATCAGGCAATCCCTGTCGTCCGGCAGGTATTCCGTAAAAGGACGTTCGTCCATTCCCCATCCGGCGAAGAAAATGAGCAGTGCGCCGCCGGTTTTGTTTCCTTTGAATTTCTTTATTGTCATACTATGTCGGCAAACTGTTCTACTTCTTCTTTTGACAGGGAAGCCGTCAGTGAAAGGCGGATACGGGAAGAACCTTCCGGCACTGTGGGCGGGCGCACGGGGAGCGCGTAGAAACCTTTCCGCTGCATTTCCTCCGCTTTGAGGATCGCTGCCCGGCTATCTCCGGTAACGACGGGAATGATATGGCTCGCAGAAGTACATTCGTATCCTTTTTCCATTAGCTTTTCTTTCAGGAACGAGCGGATATTCTCCAAATGGTTTCTCCTTTCCCGCATCCCTTCGAGCCGTTCCATTACGAAACTCGACCACATCAGGTTGATGGGAGGCAAGGCGGTGGTAAAGATCAGTGTACGCATTTTATTGATCAGGTAATCCCGAATCTCCTTTTTACATATAATATATCCGCCGACCGAGGCGAGCGCCTTGCCGAATGTGCCGATCAGGAAATCGATATCTTCCACGCAGCCCTGTTCTTCCGCGCACCCCAATCCCTTATCGCCTCTTACCCCGATGGCATGGGCTTCATCGACATACAAAAGAACCTGTGGGTATTCTTTCTTTAATCCGGCCAACCGGCGAAGATCCGCTTCGTCGCCGTCCATGCTGAAGATGCTTTCCGTTACGATAATAATCCTTTCGTAGTCGTGCCGATGCTTACGGAGAAGAGATTCCAGATGTTCATAATTATTGTGCTTGTAGCGGATGTGCTGTGCGGAGGATAAGCGGATCCCGTCGATCAGGCTGGCGTGGACTAATTTATCGGCCAGGATCAATGTCTTCGCGTTGCACACGGCGGGGAGTATTCCCGTATTCGTATGGTAACCGCTGCTAAACACCAGTGCACTTTCGGCGCCGAACAGCCGACAAAGGCAGTCTTCCAGTTCCGTATACGCGGAGAAGTTGCCGGTGAGCAGGCGGGATGAGGAAGAGGAAGGCAGGAAACGTTCCGGTGTAAGCGTTTCAAGAAATGCTTTACGCAGAGGCGTATCTGTTGCCAATCCTAAATAATCGTTGGAGGAAAGGTTCAGCATCCGCTTTCCATGACAGATAATGTCTTTTCCGCAGTGTTCTACATCGGGTAGTTGCCGCAAGTTACTCTGTGCTTCGAGCAATTGCAATTCCTTTCGGAAAGAATCTGTTGCCTGTTGTATCATGGTTTCAATTCGCTGACGATTTTGACTAATGCGCGGGTAAGTTTGCTTAACTGCCCGGAGGAAATAACGAAAGGGGGCATGATATAAACCAGTCTTCCGAACGGGCGCACCCACACTCCTTCTTCTACAAAACGGCGTTGAACCGTAGCCATATCGACAGGCTTCTTCATCTCGATCACTCCGATCGCCCCAAGAACACGTACATCCTCGACCAGGGGCAATTCCGCGGCGGGCGAAAGTTCCTCTTTCAGTTGCCGCTCTATGCGCCGTACATTCTCTTCCCAACCGGAAGAAAGCAACAGTTCGACCGAGGCGCAGGCAACCGCGCAGGCAAGGGGATTACCCATAAACGTAGGGCCATGCATAAAGACACCCGGCTCTCCGCCGGAAATAGCAGCGGCAACCGTATCGTTTGTCAAGACGGCGGAGAGCGTCATGTAACCGCCGGTAAGCGCTTTGCCGATACACATAATATCGGGTTCCACTCCGGCATGTTCCCAGGCGAACAGCTTTCCGGTGCGTCCGAATCCGGTTGCGATTTCATCGAAGATCAATAATAAATCATGTTCCCGGCACAGCGCAGCCGCCCGGCGCAAGTATTCCGGATGATAAAACCGCATCCCTCCCGCACCCTGAACGATTGGTTCGAGTATGACGGCGGCAAGTTCATCTTTATATCTTTTTATTGTTTCCTTTAAGGGAAGAATATCTTCTTCTTTCCAAGAATCGTAGAATCCGGTAGAGGGCGCCGGAACAAAATGACGCACAGGAAGGGCTTTCCCGAAAAGACTGTGCATACCTGTTACGGGATCGCATACGGACATGGCATTCCATGTGTCGCCATGATAGCCGGAGCGTATCGTCACGAAGTTGTTTTTCCTGTCGAATCCCCCGGCATACCAATACTGTACGGCCATTTTCAAAGCTACTTCCACGGCTACGGAACCGGAGTCGGCGTAAAAGACCTTTTGCATGGAAGGAGGTGCCAGTTGTAGCAATAACTTTCCCAACCGTATGGCGGGATCGTGGGTCAGCCCGCCGAACATCACGTGCGACATTTTATCGAGTTGCCGCCGGACAGCGCTATTCAGTACCGGATGATTATATCCGTGCACGGCGCACCACCAAGACGACATTCCTTCGATCAATTGCGTTCCGTCTTCCAATTCGATCGTGCATCCTTTCGCCCGTTTTACTTTATAAGCCGGCAGCGGATTGGCAGTGGATGAATAAGGATGCCAGAGATGTTCCCTGTCGAAGGTATCAGCAGGGTAATATTTAGCGATCAGTTGTTTGTCTTCCGATATTTTAGAACCGAGCGTAGTGAGCAGGTCGCCGACGATCGCCGAATTGATGCCGATGTACAACGCTTTCTCCATCGCTTCTTTCGAGAGTTGCGATCTTCCGCCCGCAAAGCGAAGGAAAGCCGTTGGATTGATCAACCGGAACAGAGCGATTGTGGTCAGCACTTCCTCTTCCGTTAAAGGGATAGTGTTCGCCAGGGGAGTTCCGGGAATAGGTTGCAACAGGTTAATGGGAATAGATTGCACATCCAGTTCTTTCAGCGCAAAGGCAAATTCGATACGCTGTTCCATTGTTTCGCCCATACCGATAATCCCTCCGCTGCACACTTGCATTCCGATTTCGCGGGCAGCCCGTATCGTTTCTATTTTTTCCTCTATCGTGTGGGTGGAGCAAAGGAGCGGAAAAAAAGAAGGAGCGGTTTCCAGATTACAGTGATAACGGCTGACTCCGGCCTCTTGCAGTTCCAGCAGTTCCGTTTTATTTAATAATCCCAGAGAAGCACAAAGCCGGATGGAAGAGTTTTCCCGGATATAGCGAATGTTGCCGCATAGCTTTTCCATATCACGGTGGCCGGGTTTACGTCCGCTTGTTACCAGAGAAAAGCGGTTTACCCCTTGCTGTTCGTTGTAACGGGCTTGCCGCAGGCATTCTTCCCGGTCTACTAAATCATACACTTCCGCTTTCGTTTGATAGTGCATGGATTGGGCACACCACTTGCAGTTTTCCGTGCAACGCCCGGATTTGGCATTGATAATGGAGCACATATCAAATTCCATCGAAGCCATTCGCCCTGTAATCTCGTGCGCAGCCCGGTACAACTCTTCCTTTGAAGAAGAGGCGGCAATCCGGTATGCTTCTTCGGGAGTTATATTCCCTCCTTCCGATATTCGCTCTTTAATGCTGAAAATCATATTCTGTCGTTTTATTTGCCCGAAAATAAAAAGCCGGATAGATACACGTGTATCTATCCGGCAAAGGCAGTTTTCTTATGTAATGTTTTAATTTCTATACCATATATATATATGTCGGCCGTCGTCAGCGATTGAACAGGTAAGCCGTGCGATTGAAAAAGAACGCCGGATGTATCTTCTTCCCTTTCGTCCGTTTCTTTTTCAAAATCATCGGCCGGAAGTAAAAACATTTTCCCTGCGGGGGCTTTCTGTTTCTTTAGGGAAGCGTCGGCAACTCCCTTTTTCAAAGCTCCGATCGTTACGCAACGCCCCAAACTGCAAAACATGGCATATCCTTTCCGCGACCAGCGGCGGAAACGAATAAAAGTACGATGTGTTGCTGTCCTGTTCATCCGATTGATTAATGTGGCGGCAAAGGTAAAATTAAATAAATTAAATAATTCGGCATCTATTATAAAAATAAAAATGTATTTTTGACACAAATCCAACTAATATATAACAACATAAAATTTAATCTCATGAAAAAACTTTTAGCAGGAGTCTTTTTAGCGCTGGTTTTGCCGGCGACGGCTCAAAGAGAAGCGACGATCCGCATTTATCCCGACCAGGGAAATCAACAAATCAGCAAGCATATCTACGGACAGTTTGCCGAACATCTCGGAACCTGTATTTACGGAGGCCTTTGGGTGGGGCATAATTCTGCAATCCCCAATACGAACGGCTACCGCAACGATGTGGTAGAAGCGTTGAAACGTTTGCATATCCCTAACCTGCGTTGGCCGGGCGGATGTTTTGCCGACGAATATCACTGGATGGATGGGATCGGCCCGTACGAAAACCGCCCGAAAATGGTCAATACCAACTGGGGAGGAACGATAGAAGACAACAGTTTCGGCACACATGAGTTTCTGAATCTCTGTGAAATCATCGGAACGGAGCCTTATATCAGCGCCAATGTCGGTAGCGGAACCGTGGAAGAGATGGCAAAATGGGTGGAATACGTAAACTCCGAAGGCGACAGTCCTATGGCGCGCCTGCGCAGAAAGAACGGACGTGACAAGGCATGGAACGTTAAATACTGGGGCGTCGGCAACGAAAGCTGGGGATGTGGCGGCAATATGCGCCCGGAATTTTACTCAGACCTCTACCGGCGTTACGCAACGTATTGCCGCACGTATGACGGGAAACGCCTGTATAAGGTGGCCAGCGGAGCAAGCGATTATAATTACGACTGGACGGAAGTACTGATGCAGCAGATAGGAAACCGGATGAACGGTATCTCCCTGCACTATTACACGGTTACCGGCTGGAGCGGAAGCAAAGGATCGGCTACGGAATTTACACCGGAAGACTACTACTGGACGATGGGAAAATGTCTTGAAATAGAACCGGTCATCCAAAAACACTGCCTGATAATGGATAAATACGATCCGCAGAAACGGATCGGCCTTATACTCGACGAATGGGGAACCTGGTGGGATGAAGAACCGGGTACGATCCGCGGGCATCTTTATCAGCAGAATACAATGCGCGACGCTTTTGTCGCCTCATTGACTTTCGACGTGTTCCATAAATATACCGACCGTTTGAAAATGGCGAATATCGCCCAGCTGGCCAATGTTCTTCAGGCCATGATCCTTACCGACGGCGATAAAATGGTGCTGACCCCGACTTACCATGTGTTTGAGATGTACAACGTTCATCAGGATGCTACATTCCTTCCCCTGGATTTGATATGCGACAAGGCCAAGGTGCGCGGCGACCGCGAAGTTCCGATGATCAGCGCTACCGCTTCCCGCAACGCACAGGGAAAGATACATGTTTCGTTATCGAATGTCGATCTGGAAGAAAAACAAACGGTTGCGATCGACTTGCAAAACACTTCGATCCGGAATGTAACGGGAACGATTCTTACTTCTTCCTCCATCAACGACCACAATACCTTCGAAGCGCCGGAAAAGGTAAAACCGTCTGCGTTCAAGGATGCCCGGATCGAGAAAGGTGTATTGAAAGTAACTTTACCCGCCCGATCAATCGTAACGCTGGCGGTAAATTAACCGCTTGGCAAGTCTTCTGAAATACCCGGAAAGCCCTAACTGAAAAGCCCGCCTGCTTTTTAAAAAAGCAGGCGGGCTTTTTACCAAAAGGCGGCGGGCTTTTCCACAGGAGCATGCGGGCTTTCCCGGCATTGCCTTTTGGGGAGACTGCACGTGTTAGGCTGAAACCATCACCTTAACCATATTCCTGCCGACCTTGACGATATAAAATCCATGCGCCGAGAGGGCGACGGTGGCTTCGCTGCCGGTAGCTGTTCCCTGAGCGACTTTGACTCCGACCATGTTGTACACGCTCCATGATTCGCCGGGCGTCAGGCCACTCATGAATAGCTGTCCGTCAGCCGTCCACACGCGGAAAGCGGCTTCTTTCACTTCGGCGTTGCCTGTCGCCGGATCGAGGCGGAAGGTGACGCTGATCGTGTGATGTGCGACTACTCCCTTGAATAGATAAAACAATACACCCCGCTCGTCTTTCCTGAGATTATCTTCCATCACTTCCTTGCCATCAACTACCACTTTGTCTACAATGTAGCCTTCGTCGGGCATAAAGTAGAACGCCTCCGCAGCGCCTCTGTATACGGGCACCTTTCCCAACGGGTCGATCGTACCGCCGGTGCCTGCCTCGGTTTGAATATAAAATACGTATTCTTCAGCGGTGAAAGGCGTTGCGATGATCACACCAGGGATTTCTTCTGTCCTGATACTCATTTCGCCTTTGGTAAGGAGAACGGTGAACGTAAACGAGCCGTCCGTGCCCGAAGGATTGTTTTCCGTTCCGGCCACAGCCCGATCGATGGCGTTCAGCGTGATGTCGCCGATGATGGACGCGGACGAGCGAAGCCGGATGTCGTGCGACTCTCCGAGCAATGCGTTAAGCGTATTGGCCAGGCAAAGCCTGATACTTTCCGCATCGTTTGCCGTTTCCTGATTGAAGATGTAATAATTTCTTCCTTCGACGATATCCTCGATGGCTGCTTCTATGGCCGCTTCATCCGATAACTGCTGCGTTGTGAAACTTGCGTCTACCGTTACGTTATAGGCCGGCATTGTGAACGTGCGCGTGTCGCCCGTGCCGGAAAGAGTTACCGTGGTTGCCTCGTCGTCGGTTTTAAAGGCTGAGATTTGCTCCAGTACATAGCCCGCTTCCGCAGTGATGGTGAGCGTAACGGTTTCGTTTTCCGCGTATGCGGTTTTATCCGGAACAACGCTGCCACCGGTGAATGTGCCGGGAACCACGCCATATTCCTGGCCGCTTGCCCCGTTTACCGTAATGGTGAAGTCCTTCGTGTAGGGAACTCCCACCGCCGCGCCGTTCGCGATGGTGGCGGTCAGTACAAACTCCCCGGCGTTTGGAGCATGGAGCGTCATGATTTGTTTCGACACAGGGGTGGGAACTCCGTCAACGCTTATAATTTCTATTTTCGTTCCTGTTTCCACGGTTGCACCTGTAGTTCCGACATCGGTAATTTCCCATGTCATACTTTTGTTTGTCGCATTTGCAGGCACTACCTTTATATTACTGTATTCATATTCCAGCGGTTCGCCCGCCGTCATGCTCTCCGGTACACCGGTAATATCCGTTACCGGGGCGGGGACAGGCGACGACTCTACGGTGACGGTAGCCGTTATAATCGGACTTGCATTCCACGCATAACCATACAGAGATTCGTCATAATAATGAAACGCTACAACCGCCAGGATATACGTTCCTGCATCTAAGGATTGAACAAAAGCAACATCACCTTCTACCTCCTCGTTGGGTTCGACAGTAAACATATTGTGATCAAGAATTTCTACGCCGGTAATAGCGACATTTTCCCATGAATTTGTATAGAATGTGCCGCCTTCAAAGTACCCGTAAGAGCTAAGTGCGGCTAAGGCGTCTTCATCTTCACATTTTACCAGAAATGCGATCAGATCTTCTGTGGATGACTCCCCGCTGTAACGCGCGTTGAAAGTCACTGTGCTGCCTGCATCGACGGTTGCGGGAGGTGTCCCAGCCCACTCCAATGACATATTAACAGACGCTGTGCCGTAGAGTTCAAAGCCGACTTTCAGAGCGTTGCCGCTCAAGTCTGCCTTGGGCACGGCAATGGCGTACCACATGTGTTCGTAGTCGGTCGTAGCGGTCGTGCCAAACACGGAAACGCCATAGTCTCCGCCCACGGGGTCGGTGTGTTGCGTGTAGGATTTCACGCCCGCTCCGTCGTCCACGTGAACGGTGAAATAGTCCTCGCCGTCGTCAAGCGTGTTGTCGCTCGTCCAGTCGCAGACGAAATAGACGTTTTGCGCGTCGTCGTACACCCAGATATACGCCACGCCGTCGGGATGGTCGCTGTCGGGCTTCGTTTCAAACTGCGTGAAGGTTTTCGCCAGAGGGAGATTATGCACCGCACCGTCGAGCGCCACCGCGCCGAGGTTCGTCCCAAGGGTATAGCGCATCAGCGGGACAGGTTTGTTGTCAGCGCCTTTTGCCGTGCCCAGCAGAAAAGGATAGCCCTCCGGAGCGTTCGTGCCTGCCGCGAGTTTGGCCGGCAGCAAAGTAAGGATCATAACCGTAGACAGCAAGGCGATTACCGTCTGTTTGCTCTCTTGAAGAAAAGAGCGTGTTGCGTTGTGTAAAACTAACTGTTTCATAAAGATACTTATTTAATAGGTTAAACATGTATTGATTTTTTGTACCGAAAAGTAGAAATAAAAACTTTCGCTATCAGCAAAGAAAACAGGGCTATCCACAAAGTGGTATCCTGCATCCACAAAGTGGTGGTTATTGGACGTGAAATGAAGGGATGCTTCGGCTGCGCTCAGCAACCGTTCGCGGGATCATTTTGATTGTCGGCTACCTGAAAGATTGATTTACAATTGGCTTTTCAGTTGCCGTATGGCGTCTTTGGATATTTCCACCTTGTAGTTTGCCGCGGGAGTGGCGAGGTGGAGTGTGCTGTCGGTGATCTTGCGAATGTAGCGGCGGTTGATGACTACGCTTTTGCCGGTGCGCAAAAAGGTTTCGGCGGGTAGTTTCTTTTCGATTTCGCCCAGCCGTTCAAATATTTCTTCCTTTGCTCCATTGGTAAAGAACATGCGGGCATAGTCGCGGTCGGCTTCGACATAAACAATATCGTCGGGGCGGAGCAAGAACAATCCGTTGTAGCTTTTGAAGCGGATTAGCCGGTCTTCGCCGATAGCATCTGTCAGGTTTTGAAGCCCGGTGGCGGTTCCGGCGCGTTCGCGGTATCGGGCTACGGCTTTTTCGAGACTTTCCATACTGAGCGGTTTCACCAGATAGTCGATAGCGGCCAGTTCGAAAGCTTTCAGCAGGTATTCGGGATAGGTGTAACCCGTAGTGAAAATAACGTCGGGAGGCGTGAAGGTGTCGCCGGCCATACGCATCAGCTCATCGGCAAGCCAAAGGCCATTCCTGCCGGGCATCTGTATGTCGAGGAACAGCAGGCCGGGGCGCAGTCGCAGGATTTCGATCAGTGCATCCTCGGCATTCTCGCACTCGGCAACGATTTCCATATCGGCAAACTGCTGCGTTAGCTTCTCTCTCAGCATCCGGCGAGGCGAAAATTCGTCTTCTACAATGATGGTACGGATCATGGCGAATTGAAAATTGAAAGTTGAAAGTTGAAAATTATTGTTTTTCTTTTGATGATTTTACAATGCTGGCCAAAAGTTTAATGAGTTCGCTTCCGTCTTTGTAAATGGAGTTAAAACTCTTCTCATCAATATATTCACTGTCTTTCAATAGCATGAGCCAGTATTCGGTTTCATTCGCTTCTTTTAATGCAATATTCATTTTGTTTACGAAATCTGCCCGTGATTGTGCATGTTCAGCTTCTTTCACCATTGCCCCAATAGAAGTTCCACTGCGCAAAACTTGCTTCGACAATATAAACTCCCGTTGTTCCATCGTCAGATATTTGTAGACCTTAATTATCCTCAAAGCAAAAGCATACGATTTTTCTTTAACAATATTCTCTTTCATATACAAGCATTTTTAGTAATGGGAAATGACGCAAAGCTAAGAAAATCAGCATATCCTTGAGAGTATCTATTCATATTTTTTCAATTTTCAACTTTCAATTTTCAACTTTCAATTAAACATACGTGTATTCCAGCGGCACTTCCACCGAAAAGCAGGTGCCGGACGGTTTGCCGTTATTGAACAGATCATCGACCTGCGAAGTGATCTTCTCGCGGTTGAAGCGGTTGTAGATTTCGATCTGGCGGTTGAGGATGGAAAGCCCCTGTTTGGAACTGTGCAGGTGCTTGTTTTGCCGGGCATAGTCGCGTCCCGCGCCATTGTCTTCCACGCTGACGCACACCGTCCGCCCGCGCTGCGAAACGCGGATGGCGAGCAATCCGCCCGACTTGAGCGGCATCAGGCCGTGCTTGACGGCGTTCTCGCAATACGTATGGAGAATCATGTTGGGCAGATGCACGGTTTCGTCTACCCCTTTTTCCACCTCGATGCGGAAGTCGAACTTTTCCATGAAGCGTATCTTTTCCAGGTCGAGGTACATCTTCACGTAAGCCAGTTCGTCGGCCAGCGGACGGGAGGCCTTGTCTACCTCGCTCAGCGTTTTGCAGGTGAAGTCGGAATAGATGCCAAGTATGCGCATCGCCTCCTCTTTGGTGCGGTTGGCGATGTAGTATTCGATGGCCGAGAGCACGTTGGCGTTGAAGTGCGGGATGGCTTTCAGGCGGATACTGCTGATGCGGAGTTCGTTGAGTTCCTTCTCGGCGCGGAGCTTCTCCAGCAGGGCGCGGTTCTTCCGGCGCTGGACGTAGAGCGCGACTCCGGCACTCGCAAGAACAAGGGCGATGACACACATTGCCGGAAACCAGGTGGTTTGCCAGAAAGCCGGCGTGATGGAGAACGCAAACGAGTGCATTTCGCTGCGCGATTCATCGGTACCGGCATCGGCGTAAATCTCGAATGTGTAATCGCCCGGCGGCAGGTTGTTGAAGGTAACCTCGCGCATCGGGGACGGTTCGCTCCATTCGTCCTGAAACCCTGCGAGGCGGTAATGATAGCGGACGTTTTCGGCGGCGGAATAGTTCAGCCCGACGTAGGCGAAGCGTATGTTTTTATGCCGGTAATCCAATCGAAGGTTATCCGCATCGAACGTATTCCAGTGAACATTGTCTACGGAAGCAGCGATATCCTGCAAGTAAAATCCGGGAGGCTTCAATTTGTCCAGCAGATTTCCGGGATGGAAACTGATGGTTTTCTCGATTGTCGAGATGAAAACAGCGCCTTCCGCATCTTCCGCAATATGGGTTCCCGTAATGGCGAATGCGTTTAAATAGCCGTTGTTTCGGTCATAGCGTACAAAATCAAGTTGTTTCCCGCCGGGTGCAATGAACAGTTCGTCATTCGTAGTGACGATCAACATACCGCTGCGCGTAATGTACAGATTGCACAAGTCTTTTCCGAAGGTATACGCCACTTCAGGTGTATCATTTTCCATCGACACCAGCCTGTTGCGGCATATCATCCACAATTTACCGTTGCCGTCGCAAGTGATGTACACGCACATTTTCAATATTTCATCATTGAGGAAACGGATGCTGTCGCCGTCGATCATCGTAATTCCACCAGTGCCTCCAAGCAGGATGTTTCCCTGTTTATCAACACAGGATGTCAATATTTGCTGCTTTAATTCGGCCGCTTCATAGATGCGTTTTATTCCTTCTTCCGGGTGATATATCATTGCAGCCGTGGTATTCCCCGCCACTAAACCGCCATCAGGCAACACGGAGATGTATTGAACCAAACTCGGAGGAAAGCCAGGCATCCACCGGAAGCTGTTCCTGTCGCAATCATATTGCAGTATGCCTGCTCCGCCGGAAAAGTATATCCGGTTATCCTTCATGACGGAACCTCTCTCGAAGAAAGAATACCCGGCAGGAGATGGAGGATGTTTCGCGATGGACGCTTTCCCGTTTTCCATGCGCAAAAGCCGTCCGTCGAACGTGGGCAACCATACGTTGTTTTGCCCGTCGACCACGATGGATTGAGAAATGCTTCCTTCCGGTAGTATCGTATGGTTTTGAAAATTCAGTTTGTAGTAATTGAACAAACCGTTTGCCGCCGCGATCCAGATATTGCCATCATTATCCACCAGCATATCCCTTGACGAAACGAGTTTGTCGGTGATGGTTTCCAGCTTCCCGTTGCGGTATCTGTACAGGCAGGAAATAGTCCTGATCAGCAGGTTGTGCTCCGAATCTTCCAAAAGCTGGACATCCGCAGACTCTCCATCGAAGAAGGGATATTCAAACATCAGCTCCAAACGGCCGTCCCTGTATTCATACAAGCCGTTATAACCTGCTGCCCAAAGGCTGTTCCTGTACGGAATGAAATTTGTGATTACGCCTGCATCAAAGTGATTCTCCACCGTTCCGTTCTCATGCACCACATACACTCCCCGGTTTCCGGCAGGGATCATAAACCGCCTGTTGGGTTTGTCCCAGTAGAGGGCGCTGCCATCCCGCATTTGATTGAGCAGCTCATGCTCCCACTCCACCACCAGCCCGGTATCCGTCAGGGCGTAAAGCGCCTTTTTATTGTCGATCGAATAAACGCCGTATCCTTTCGGCAAGGTTTTGGAATTATACCAGCAGTAGATGTCGGAAGAGGAAGATACCATTTTGACCGGCCTTACCGAATCGCTTCCAGAAACACAGAATGACGAAAGAAGGCCGAGAGCGACAACCTGCTGCTCATGTTCGGTAAATTCTACAATAGAAAGGCCGTGCGAATCGAAATTTTTGAAACGCTGTCCGTCAAAGCGGGTAAATCCGCCCCGGATGGTACCTGCCCAGATAAACCCCTTACTGTCCTGCGACACGGATGTGATGATCTGATCGGGCAAGCCGTCGGAAATGGTGTAGCGCCGGTAGCTGTATTCCGAGTTCAGCAACGCTTCTCCGGCCGCCAATGTGTTTTCACAAACGAAAAGGAACAGCAAACCAAGCACCGGTCTGGCCAAGAAAAACAGCAAGCTGTTTGAAGCAAATCTTCGTTCCATAATTATATCTCTTTTACATGTAAAGATAACGACCGCATACTAAACTCGCATCCGCAATACCGCTGGTTATAAAACCGGTGCTCTTCCAGTAGCTGCCGCCGACGTTCGCTCAATCCGCCTTTCCGCCAGTTTTGCTCCCAGAAGACCGTACCCGGATAGCAGGAAGCGGCATAACGTCCGGCCTCGTTGATCTGCTCCGGGCTTTTCCAGCGGGAAGAGGCCAGCGTGGTGGTAAAGACCTTATATCCATTCTCCATCGCATACCGGGCAGAGGCGCACAAACGGAGTTTAAAACATTTCAGGCAGCGCCTTCCCCGCTCCGGTTCATCTTCCATTCCCCGCATTTCATTCAGCCATTCCGCATGGCTGTAATCTCCATCTACAATCGTCAAACCCAGAGAACGGGCATGGCGCGTACATTCGGCTTTACGGATTTCATATTCTTCCAGCGGATAGATATTCGGATTAAAGTAGAAAACAAGCGGCCGCAGGCCATTGGCCATCATACACTCGATGATGGCGGAAGAACAGGGAGCGCAGCAGGTGTGCAGCAAAATATCCTTTTCTCCTTCGGGAGCTTTCAAATTCATATACGAGATCGGTGGCATGGATGCTGACAGTGTAAACAGAGGTGTTTTTGCGATACGTCATCGCCCCGCAAATATATCCAATTTATTCCACCCTCATTTGCCAGTCCCTCAAAAATCGGCTACATTTGCAGCCTTTTCATCATTAATCAACATACGAAACTCATGAGAAAGATAGACTCCGGCGAAATTCCCAAACGTTATTTATACTGTCATCACGGCAAATGTCCGCATCGAGCCAAATGCCTGCGCTATCAGGCTGCGCTCGCCATGCCCAAAGAGCTGCTGCCGGTGTATGAAACAGTCAATCCTCACCATATTGCCGGGAATGAAGACAATTGCACGTTTTTCAAAACATACGCCACCCTGCGTTTTGCCACCGGCATGGATCATCTGCTGGATCATATTCCCCATAAGGTTGCCACTGCCATCAAAAAAGACATATATGCGCTGATGGGGCGCAGCATGTACTATCGCGTTTGCAGCAGAGAACGCACGCTACATCCCGCGGAGCAAAACCAAATCGCGGCCATCTTCAGGAAACACGGCATAAAAGCCGTTCCGGAGTTTGACGTTTACGTGGAAAAGTATGACTGGAAGTAATCCGGTTATCTTTCCATGTCTGTGAAACGTTTTTCCCATGCCTGTGAGAATTTTTTCCCATCGGCATGGGAATTTTTTTTCATCGTGATGGGAATTTTGTTCCATGCCTATGGAAATTTTGTTCCATGCCTATGGGAATTTTTTCTCAATGCGATGAAAATAATTGAGAATATGCAATGGGGAATGTGCTGATTACTATACCGTATTCAAATTCCCTGTTGCCTGATTACAGTTCATATTGATCAATTATCAATCAGTTATTCTACCTTTGCAGCGGATT
The DNA here is from genome assembly GCA_031285925.1 of Tannerellaceae bacterium. Lineage (GTDB taxonomy): Bacteria > Bacteroidota > Bacteroidia > Bacteroidales > Tannerellaceae > QVMG01. Next base: position 2,022 of record JAITVG010000054.1, on the reverse strand, counting down.
GGATACCGTCCGAAAAAACAATTAGACCCCGTATTTATGATCACAGATATTCGAAATATACAGATTCAGGACTACAACTATTTTCTTCCCGATGAACGGATCGCCAAGTTCCCGCTGGACAAACGCGACGAGTCGAAGCTTTTGCTGTATAAAGGCGGGAAAATCGAAGAAACCGTATTCAAGCACATTGCAGATTATCTTCCGAAGGGAGCCTTGATCGTATTTAATAATACGCGCGTAATCCGGGCGCGCCTGCTTTTCCGGAAGGAAACCGGAGCGCGGATAGAAGTGTTTTGCCTCGAACCCGCGTGCCCCGTGGATTACGCGCAGATATTCGAACAAAGGGAACGGTGCAGCTGGATTTGCCTGATCGGCAATCTGAAGAAATGGAAAGAGGGGAAACTCTCCACGGAAGTAACAATCGACGGCGAAACTGTTACTCTTTCGGCCGAAAGGATGGAGAGCCACGGAGATGCCCACCGGATTGAATTTACCTGGAACCCTGCGGGATTTACCTTTGCCGACCTGATGGAAGCGGCCGGCATGTTGCCCATTCCGCCCTATCTCCACAGGGAAACGGAAAAGAGCGACCTGCAAACCTACCAGACGGTCTACTCCAAAATAAAAGGCTCGGTAGCCGCCCCGACCGCCGGGCTGCATTTCACGGACGAAGTACTGGAAAGCCTCCGGCAAAAAGGTTTCGATACGGAAGAGCTTACCCTGCATGTCGGGGCGGGAACGTTTAAGCCGGTCAAGAGCGAAACGATCGAAGGGCACGAAATGCACACGGAATATATATCCGTTCCCCGTTCCGTCATCCGGCATATTCAGTCCAAAGCGGAAAATATCATTGCCGTCGGCACCACTTCCGTCCGCACGCTGGAAAGCCTTTATTATACAGGTGTCCGATTATCGTTTTCGCCCGACGCTTCGCCCGAAGAACTGATCACCGGCCAGTGGATGCCTTACGAACCGGAAAATAACCGCTTGCCGGTGAAGGATGCGCTCCAGAACATTCTGGATTATTTAGACCGCCGCGGAGACGGAAGCCTGCTGACTGCCACCCGCATTATGATCGCTCCGGGCTATGAATTTAAGGTGGTGCGGGGTATTATTACAAACTTTCATCAGCCCCGGAGCACCTTGCTGCTCCTGATCTCCGCATTTGCCAAAGGAAACTGGAAACCGGTCTACGACTACGCCCTTGCGCATGATTTCCGTTTCCTGAGCTATGGCGACAGTTCGCTGTTGCTTTGATAAATTCTACCTTTGCCGACTGATACTCCATTGTTGAATTAACAAACTGAAATAAATAATATGAGCAAGATTGAATTTTTGAGAGACCAGATCATCGAGTCGAGAAATTTCGTGAACCGGCTGATTTCCGAACTCCCACAGGATTTGTGGTATGTAATTCCCGAAAATACCGATTCAAATTTCGCATGGCAAATCGGACACCTTATGATCAGTCAGAACTTCCATGCCATTACCTGTGTAGCGGGAAGAAGTGAAAAGGTTTTGGAATTGATACCGGTCATCGAGTATGTCAAGCTGTTCAACGGCATGGGAACGTCGCACCGGTCGGTGGAAAAAGACATAATTCCAACGGATGTGTTGAAACAGCAATTTGATACCGTACATGAGATTTGCATCGATGGACTGGCCAAATTGGATGACGATATTTTGAACTGGCCACTGGAGCCTGTTCCCTTCAAACATCCGGTAGCCGATACGAAATACGAATCCTTGTCGTGGTGTTTCAAACATGAAATGTGGCACAGTGCGGAAATGGAGGAATTAAAACGAACGTTGGGCTATCCGATTCAATGGTTGAGATAAAAGACACAATAACCGGCTGTGTCTTTCGTTATATTTGCACGACATTTAAAGAATAAATGAAAACGCGCGACGTAAAATATATACTCTTCCTTTTAGCCCTGTTGCTCCTGTCTTCCTGTAAAACGGCAAAACTCAGTGATGCCGAAGAAAAACAGCGGATAGGCGAATACTACGAAGCGGCAG
>JAITVG010000225.1 GCA_031285925.1 Tannerellaceae bacterium | reverse complement strand
ACCACTTTCGCCTCGGTCGCAATCGACGCATGGTCGGTGCCCGGCACCCAGCAGGCATTCTTCCCCATCATCCGGGCGCGGCGCACGAGGATGTCCTGTATCGTATTGTTAAGCATGTGTCCCATGTGCAACACTCCGGTAACATTCGGCGGCGGGATCACGACCGTGTAAGGTTCCCGACCGTCGGGTTCCGAGTGAAAGAACCCGTTATCCAACCAATACCGATACCATTTTCCTTCCACCTCTGCGGGGTTGTACTTGCTTGCAATTTCCATAAGATATATACTAACAGATTTATATTATACATTCAGAAGCCGCAAAGGTATGAAAAAGAATGCAGAAAGAACGCAGACGACGCGGACGACAGTAGTCAGAGTCTAATTCACAAATACGAGTTCATCCCCGTTGCAGTCGATGCGGATCGGCTTGTCACGGTTCACTTTTCCTGCCAGAAGGGTTTTGGACAGTTCGTTCAACACATACTTTTGGATTACACGCTTCACCGGACGGGCGCCGAACTGCGGATCGAAGCCTTCCGACGAAATAAAGTCGATGGCGGCATCCGTAAACTCGATCCGTAAACCGTTTTCGACCAACATCTTCTCCACACCGGTAAGTTGCAGGGTGACAATCCGGCGAATCTCGTCTTCATTCAGCGGCGAGAACATCACGATTTCGTCGATACGGTTCAGAAACTCCGGGCGGACTGTCTTTTTGAGCAGTTCCAGCACCTGAACCTTTGTGTCTTCCGTGAACTGCTCCCTGTTGGCGGGTGTCATCCTTTCAAAGTTTTCGCGGATCAGCGAGGAACCCATGTTGCTTGTCATTATAATAATGGTGTTCTTGAAGTTTACCACGCGGCCTTTATTGTCGGTCAGGCGCCCGTCGTCGAGCACTTGAAGCAATATGTTAAACACGTCGGGATGCGCCTTCTCTATTTCGTCGAAGAGCACAACCGAGTAGGGCTTCCGCCGGATCGCTTCCGTCAATTGTCCGCCTTCTTCGTATCCGACGTATCCGGGAGGCGCTCCGATGAGGCGGGTTGCGCTGAACTTCTCCTGGTATTCGCTCATGTCGATGCGCGTCATCATGTTTTCATCGTCGAAGAGATATTCGGCCAAAGCCTTCGCAAGTTCCGTCTTTCCCGTGCCGGTTGTTCCCAGAAAGATGAACGATCCGATCGGCCGCTTCGGATCCTGCAAGCCGGCACGACTGCGGCGGACGGCATCGGAGATGGCGCGTATCCCGTCTTCCTGCCCGACGACGCGGGTATGCAGCTCGGCTTCGAGGTTGAGCAGCTTGTCCTTTTCGCTTTGCAGCATCTTGTTCACCGGTATACCTGTCCGGCGGGAAATCACGTCGGCAATGTCGTCACTGTCTACTTCCTCCTTGATCATTGCCTCGTTGCCCTGCATTTCGTGCAGCTTGGCCTGCACTTCCCGTATTTCTTCTTCCTTGGCTTTAATCTTTCCATAGCGTAGCTCGGCCACTTTGCCATAGTCGCCTTCGCGTTCTGCCTTGTCGGCTTCAAATTTCATCTGCTCGATGTCGATCTTGTTTTGCTGTATTCTATTGACCAGCTCCTTTTCGTTTTGCCATTGCGTCTTCTGCTTCTTCTCTTCTTCCTTCAGGTTGGCGATCTCACGGTTGAGGAAATCCAGTTTAGAGATGTCGTTTTCGCGCTTGATCGCTTCCCGTTCTATCTCCAACTGTTTGATCCTGCGGGATACTTCGTCGAGGGACTCCGGCACGGAGTCTACCTGAATGCGAAGCCGTGCCGCCGCCTCGTCCATCAGGTCGATAGCCTTGTCGGGCAGGAAGCGGTCGGTGATGTAGCGCGAAGAGAGTTGAACGGCGGCTATGATCGCATCGTCCTTGATCCTGACCTTGTGATGGTTTTCATACTTTTCCTTCAATCCCCGGAGGATAGACACCGTATCGGCCTCGTCGGGTTCTTGTACCATTACTGTCTGGAAACGCCGTTCGAGCGCCTTGTCCTTCTCAAAATACTTCTGATATTCGTCCAGCGTAGTCGCACCGATCGAACGCAATTCGCCGCGGGCTAGCGCCGGTTTCAGAATATTCGCCGCATCCATCGCACCTTCGCCCTTACCGGCGCCGACCAAAGTGTGGATTTCGTCAATGAACAGGATGATCTCTCCGTCCGATTGAACTACTTCATTGACTACCGATTTCAGGCGTTCTTCAAATTCTCCCTTATATTTTGCACCGGCAATCAGGGCGCCCATATCTAAGGAAAATATCTGTTTGGATTTCAGATTTTCAGGCACGTCACCCCGTATAATGCGGTGTGCCAGCCCTTCTGCAATGGCTGTTTTACCTACACCCGGTTCGCCGATTAGTATCGGGTTGTTCTTTGTTCGCCGACTAAGTATTTGCAGTACGCGGCGGATCTCGTCATCGCGCCCGATCACCGGGTCGAGCTTGCCGCTTCGTGCCCGCTCGTTCAGATTGACGGCATATTTGCCTAACGCGTCATACGTGTCTTCCGCCGACCGGCTGTTCACTCTGTTCCCCTTTCTTAATTCCTCGATAGCCAGGCGAAGTTCTTTTTCCGTAACGCCGGCGTCTTTCAATATCTGTGACGCTGTGCTTTTTTCGGTCAATAACGCCAGGATAATATGTTCCAGAGATACATACTGGTCACCCATCTTGCCGGAATGATCAATGGCTTTCTGCAAAACCGCGTTTGCTTCACGCGAAAGATAAGGCTCGCCGCCCGATACTTTGGGATAAGATTCAATCCGGAGATCCAAAGCAAGATTAAGATTTTGCGTGCTTGCTCCCAGCTTTTGGAAAAGGAAATTCGCTACACTTTCGCCTGTCATAATGACGGCTTTCAACAGATGCTCCGGTTCGATCACCTGCTGATTGCGGGAAGAGGCCAATTGAACGGCCTGCTGCACGGCTTCCTGCGACTTGATTGTGAAATTGCTTAAATTCATGTATTTTATGTTTTTATTGTTTATTCTTTTTCCATTGAACCTGCAAAACAAATGCCAAGAGCGCGAAGGTGACAAAATACGCATTTGTCGGATGAACCGGAAAAAAGATGCCGGGGACTGGAAAAACTCCTGCGGATGAAGTTCTGTTTTGAGGCTTGTGCAAAAAAAAGAGACCCTAACGAGGATCCCTTTCTCTGTGTTTAATCGCTTAAAAGCTACCGGTCTGCTGCGGATCAGTTTACGTTCGGACAAATGTAAACCATCACATTGTTGGGTTTGAACGACGAATCACCCATTCCCTTTATTTCCTGGATGTGCTGTTTCAGGTGAGCGGTTTTGCCGTGTTCATTGTGCGCACCTTTATTTGCCCAGACTTCAAAAATGAGAAACTCGGTGCTGTCGGTATACGACTGATACATGCCGTATGCCAAGCAACCGGGTTCCTTTAATGTTTCAACCTTGCACTTTTCAAACGATGCCTTATACGCTTCCAGATGCTCCGGCAACACTTTGCGGTAGAGGTTCATGGCGTATTTCATTGAATCTTTCCCTGCTTCGCATGTCGTTTGCGAAGCGGTTTGATCGGATGACGACGAGTTGCATCCGGACATCAGTAACAGACAGCATACAGCTGTGATAAGTAGATGTTTCATAAAATAAATGGTTATAAATAATTAGTTGGTAAATGTATAAAAAACTTTCTTTCTCATTTAAAATAACGTTCGATAATGTTTCTGCTTTTCTCGTATCCTGCTTTCAGAACCGTCATCGGATTGGGATTCTTCCAATAGGTTTCGTTAAACAGTTCGAGCGAGAATGCTCCGCTAAACCCGCTTGCTTTCAGGAGAGGCAATGCTTTCTCGAACGGGCATATCCCGTCGCCGGGGTATACGCGGTCGCTGTCGGCCAGTTGCTCGCGCGGAGGGGCGGCGGGAAAATCGTTTAGGTGGAAGAGGGGCATCGCCGAACCGTTTACCAACCGAAGGCTGTCGTATGAATTTCCGCCCCGGTAGAGATGATAAAAATCAAGCAGGAGGGCGGCATTCGGATGTTTACTTCCCGCCGCGATATGCAGGGCGTCCGACAGTTGGTTGAGCACTCCGGCTCCCCATATTTCGAGTATGGGGCGAACGCCTGTGCAAACACCTGTTTCCAGTATACGGGCATACATTCCGGCATATTCATCAAGCCGGTTGCGGTCGATGCTCTTCATTCCGGATGCGGTTGCAGCGATACATCGTGCGCCTAATTGGGCGGTGATTTCCATTTCCCGGCGCATTTGCTCCATGCCTTTCTCGCCGGCCATCCATTCGGCAAAGCCGATGGTGTTTTCATAAACCAGGCCGCTGTCATCGAGGCGTTTGCGCAGGTCGGGCAATTTCCCGCCTTTCTCCATGTAGGCTTCGATATCCCTCATCCAAAGCTCGATGCCGTCGTATCCGGCTTTTGCGCAGAGGCTGATTTGTTCTTCGACCGGTAATTTGTAATGACTGATGGTTGCCGTGTTGATAGACAGGCGGTAGGGCTTTCCGTCCGGTAAAGGCCGGGATGCGGAAACTGCGCGGTCGGCAACCGTGCGGGCAATACTTTTCAGTGAGCCGGCGCTCAACATTGCCGTCCCCAATCCGAACAGCATTTGACGTCTTGATATATTCTTCATACAGAATTGCTTCATACAGAATTGCTTACCGTTTGATCACTTTTATGCCTCGTGGGGCGTCGATTTTGGATACGATCCTTCCGTCGGCCTGCTTTTCATGGCGTATCCTGATGGCGCCTTTCGGAGTCGGAAACGTACCTTCCACCCATTGCAGATCGCCAAGGTTCGGAATGATTCGCACGGTTTTGCATCCGGGTTCTACCACCTCGACTCCCAGAACATGCCGGCTCAACCATGCCGTGGGGCCTGATGCCCATCCGTGACACAGGCTGTGGCGGAAGCCCAGGTAGCAGTATTTTCCATAATCACCGTGCACATCCACCTTTCCTTCGGGCACCAGTTCGTCGATTCGCCCGGCATTTTTCAGCCACTCCATATCGAAATCTTCCCAGAAGGAGGTAGCACCCAAATCGAGCATCCCACCCCAATAGTTGCGGATGCAGTCGATAGCACCTTGGTAATCTCCGGCCTTTGCCATTGCCTGAAGCATGAAGTATCCGTAAAAAGTGGAGAAACCTTCAGCACCGTTGCGGGCGACAATCGTATTCATCTCTCCGGCATCCCTCATTCCCGCCAGGGAGAGAAGCGATGCTGCCTGTTTATTGTTGAGCGCATCGGGTATGTGTTTGCGAAGCAGTTGAACGGCATTTCTACATTTTTCGGCAGCCGCTTTTTCATTGAGGGCATTACAAATATCAATGCATCCGTTCATGGTCATAACCATAAGAGCCTGCAAGCCGGCGTGCACCACTTCGGCGTTTTCGCTGGTAGGCCAGTCGAGGAAGCGTGCTCCGTCGAGCTTTTCTACTCCGTTCCCGTCGATTTTGGAGATTACCTGATCAATCAGTTCGAGGATGTAATCGCGGTTCTTTTTCAGGTAATCAAGGTCGCCGTGATTGTAGTACCAGTCGCGCTGGTTCATCAGCCACCACAGCGAATAGGCGCTGAACCCGTTCATCCACTTGGGCAGCGGGTCTGTTTTTACTCCATAGTCCAAGCTGTTCGGAACAACCTCATGGTATCCGAATACAGCGCTTACGGTCATTACTTCCGGATACAGGTCGCCCTGCCATACGAGGCGGTCGCGCTTGATTCCGTCCCAAAGGTATTCCTGCATGTTGAGATGCACGGTGTAAGCCCCTGTATCCCAAATTTGGTTTAGCCGTTCGTCGTTCGATTTGAATGAACCGATGCGGGGGATGTCGTGATAAGTAAAGATTGCACTTGCTTCCTGCAATGCCAGAACACTGTTGTGGTCGATAAGGTCGATACGCACGAAGCGGAATCCCGAGTTGCCTACTTCGATAACCCCCATCATCGGTAGGGTAACGATAAAGTCGCGCATGGCATGATCGTTCGTAGCACCTTTTTCGCCGATGTCGGCCATTGCTTCCGAGGCCGATTCGCCGAAACGGATGCGTACCTTTATACCTTTGGTGGAGAGTTGGCTGTTTACAAGTTGGATGCCACCCTGAAGTTCTTTCCCGTAATCGAGCAAAATGGCCGGTGTCTGATTAGAAGTGCTCCGCATGGTGCACACCTCAGGTATAGCCGTTCCGGCCTGGCCGATACCTTCTTTCAGTAATACATCCGCGTTTTTCACCAACGATCCGTCTTCCCCGTCGTATTTCCATACGATGCGTTTGGGCGACACATAAGCGCGTGTTCGCGTATCGATCCGGGATTGCGCCGCCAAACCGGCACATAAAAACAGGGCGAGGGCTGATGCTATGATTGTTTTCATTGCAAGTCTTTATGATCGATCAGTTTCACCTTATTCTTTTCTACCGCCTTTTTTACTTTCCCGGAGGTAAGCATGTCGGTGACGAGTTGCCGTTCCCCGGCCACTTTCCCGTTCTCCGGATAATTGAGGCTTACGCCTTTCATTTCGGGAGTGTTGTAGGAAGGATGTTCCACGTAACGATAAGTGCCCGGTTCAAGCGTTTCGATCGTTTTGGCGAAAGCATCGATGAGTTGCTCGTTGCTCATGCCTTTTTCTCCGAATTTCGGGAACGGTTTCACATATTCGGGAACCTCCAGAGGAAGGCCGTATTCCTTTGCCAGACGTTTAGCCATTGCTTTCACTTTGGGATCCCAGTTGGTACAACCCATGTGTGCCGACAGGTGCGACACGTGCGGAATATGTTTTTTGGCAAGTTCTATTTGTGCGCGAAACTCGGCTTCGATTTCCTCCAACTTCCAGTCGTGTTCGCGGATAGCAATACCGGGTTTTCCCTGAACAGGCCATATAAACGGATAAAAGTAACCGTTCTCGTCGGCAATACTCGGCGCTTTGGTCAGCGGCGCCCATTTGCAGCCGACCCATTCGGAAGTGATCATCAGATGCACTCCTGCGTCCAGCCCCGGATTTTCGTTCAACATGCGGGCAGCTTCGGGAAACCACGGGCAACAGACCATAACTTCGGTTGAACGCACAATCCCTTTCGTGTAGGAATCCACGCAAGCCAGATTGGCCGACCGGAAAGAGCCGATATCGTCGGCGCGGATCAACAGGCGGATATCGTTTTGAGCGGAAAGCGTAATGCTGCAAAGCACAGCAAGTGCAAGGGGGATTTTTCTCATGGTAGAATATTTATATAGAGTTTAAACAAATTCGTATTGGCAAAGATATGCAAAATATTGGCGAAATAAATATATACGCACACACGGATAAAAATTCCTCTCAATCCTCCCAATTTTCTAATCCTTTAATCCTGATTCAGACAATTATCATCTCTCCAACCCAACGCCCACACTCCCAACATATTACGTATTGTTAAAAAGTGTTTCTATATATAGTACGCGCTCGTAGTACCTATACAACGGCGCCGTAGTATAGGTAGTACGCGCTCATACTACCTATAGAAAATCCATATATCATAAAATCCACTATACATGGTTCAACGGGGGGATAAAAATAGTTTTCTATATGCTTTTGGAAAAGCATTTGGATGTTTTCGTACATTTGCCGCCGGTGGTATATTATTGAATGCGTATTGATATGAAACGAATGAAAGGTACGAAAGCCTTTTGGCTGCTGATCTGTGCTTTGGCTCCTGTCTGGCTTTACGGGCAGGGAACGTTGCGACTGGGCGCCGAGCGTATGGATGTGTTACTCCCGCTGCTGGAAGGGCGCAAGGTAGGGTTGGTGGTTAATCAAACATCCGTTGTAGGCGCCGGGCATATCCATTTGCTGGATGCCCTGCGGGCTGAAAATATAAATGTGATAAAGGTATTCGCGCCCGAACATGGTTTTCGCGGCACGGAAGATGCCGGAGTCAAAGTGGAAGACAGCCGCGACCGGCGAACCGGGATACCGATCGTGTCCATCTACGGGAAAAGCAGGAAGCCGACGGCTGCGCAAATGGCGGATCTGGACGTAGTGGTTTTCGACATACAGGATGTGGGCACGCGCTTTTTTACCTATATCAGTACGATGCACTACGTGATGGAGGCCTGCGCGGAGAACGGTAAGCTGTTTGTTGTTCTGGATCGTCCGAATCCGAATGATTTCGTCGATGGGCCTGTGTTGCGCGAAGGGTTTACGTCGTTTGTCGGGATGCACCCCATCCCACTGCTCCACGGACTGACTGTCGGCGAGCTTGCCCGCATGATCAACGGCGAGAAATGGTTGAAAAGCAAACCGGATACTTGCCGGCTGGAAGTGGTGACGATGGAGAACTGGTGCCACGGCGATCCGTACTGGTTGCCCGTAAAACCGTCGCCCAACCTTCCCAACGACCAGTCGATCCGCCTTTATCCTTCCCTCTGTCTGTTTGAGGGAACGAATATCAGCGTAGGCCGGGGCACCTATTTCCCGTTTCAGGTATTGGGCGCTCCCGATGAAAAGTATGGTCGTTTTGATTTCAGGCCTGTATCCCTTGCCGGCTTCGATACGAACCCGCAGCACAAGGACAAGCTTTGTTACGGCATCGACCTCCGCGAACTCCCCTTTGAGGGCGGATTCTCCCTGCGATTTTTGCTGGAACTTTACGAAAAGGCCGGGCAGGACAAAGCATTCTTCTTCACCCGCCCCCGGTGGTTCGACCTGCTGGCCGGAACGAAAGAACTGCGCCTCCAAGTGATCAAGGAGATGGCGGAAGACGAAATACGCGCCACTTGGCAACCCGAACTTAATGCCTACAAGGAGATAAGAAAGAAGTATTTGCTTTATTAGCCTATCAAGATCCATGGTTACCAGGCAGGTATGTAGACTTTAGATAAATTTGTCAGCAAAAAATATATTTTGGCTGAATCCTATGCGGATATATACGGGAAACGTATTATCTTTGCGCTGTGTTTGTCGAAGGACTAAGAAACATCGGGGCATTAGCTCATCCGGCTAGAGCGTTAGACTGGCAGTCTAAAGGTGATCGGTTCGAGTCCGATATGCTCCACTGAAACATCCGATTCTTACAAGAGTCGGATGTCTTTTTTATGAGCCTTTATGCCGTAATCCTTTTGGTGCCGGAAAGTGTCAAAAAATTGGACAGTGGTGTCCAATTTTTTGACACTGTCGCGAAGGGGTAAAAATGTAACACATTGTATTTCTTATAGTTGCAATCGTGGCACGCGTTTTGTCTGTGAAATTGAAAAAACAAAATACCGGCAATATGAATCAGTTCCATTTTATTATTCGCAACATAATTAACATGAAAGCGAATACCTTGATTAAGATTATCTCGCTAACCTTGGGGTTGACGGCGGCTGTCGTACTTTTTTCCAAAGTGGCTTTTGAAATGGGGTATGATACTTCCTATCCCGATGCGGAGAGAATATACCGTCTGGGACGGAAGACGTCGAGCGACGGCAAGAAGTTCGAGCAGAATCCCCGGCTGTATGCCGCAGTGGTTCGTGACCTGAAAGCCGAACTTCCGGAAATCGAACAGGGCGCCACCATTTTCATCCGGGGTGGAGAATATCTTCAATACGAAGACCGTATATTTAAAGAAGAAATAATAATGGGCGACGAATATTTCTTCGATCTGTTCGGTGTGACGCTTCTGGAAGGCGACTTTTCATCGTTGAGCGTTCCCGGCCAGGTTTTCATTTCCCAATCCACAGCCAAACGTTTCTTCGGAAATAAAAATCCTGTCGGACAGATGATCAACCGCAACCGGGAAGCGATGCCGGTAGCCGGTGTATTTAAAGATGTGAACAACAGTCATTTGACATACAGCGTTTTTATCACCGACGAGTTTGGCGAAATGGGTTGGCGCAATCCCGATCCTTTCACCGGTTATATTAAATTAGCCTCAGGCATAACGCCCGCACAGTTTGAAGCCCGCGTCAAAGAGGTATTGCCTAAGTTTATCGACATCGAGGCAGAAGAAGCCAAGGGAAACGTACATGAGTATTATCTTTATCCGGTGAGCGAGCTGCACAGCGGGACGAGCGAGGTGAAGAATATGACGATCATCCTGAGCATCCTGGCATTCTCGCTTCTTTTTGTTGCCGCCATGAATTACGTCCTGATCTCAATTTCCTCTTTGGCGCAACAGGCTAAAACAGTCGGAGTACATAAATGCAACGGCGCTTCCAATACGAATATATTCCGCAACTTCTTTTTTGAAACAGCAGGAATCCTGCTGATCGCACTGTTTTTTGCCCTGCTGCTGATCTTCGCCTTCCGTGCGCCGATCGAGGGGATTATCCAAACGCCGCTGTATGCGCTATTCTCCGCCCACAACCTGTGGGTTACAGGGGCTATACTGATTCTATTGCTTCTGCTGGCGGGAATTATTCCTGCAATGATCTTTTCGGCTATTCCGGTAACAACTCTTTTCCACGCCTATTCGGTAAATAAAAAGCAGTGGAAGCGCGTGCTGCTGTTTGTTCAGTTCACCGGGGCGACGTTTATGGTTGCCCTGCTGGTGATTATCGTAAAGCAATACGACCTGCTTTTGCATGTCGATCTCGGCTATAACACAAAGAACCTTTACTATTCGGAAAACATCCGGGGAGTATCCCGCACGCAGGTAGCCGCGTTGAAAAGCGAACTGGAGAGAATGCCCGAAGTAGCGTCCGTATCTATCGCCTCCGCTCTTCCGGTCAACTATCTGGAAGGCTTGGGCGCGACGGATATGGAAGATGAAGACCACCGCATACATTGCCTGGGAATGGGCATCGACAGCGACTACCTTTCTACGATGGGGATTAAACTTCTCAGCGGAGAAAACGCAGGCAGCAATAGCCGGGGCTACACAAGGACTTTGGTGAACGAATCTTTTGTCAAACAAATGGGGTGGACGGATTCGCCCGTAGGGAAAAGTTTTATTTCGGGATTAAGCGGAAAAGACAGGCCGGTGCAGGTAATCGGAGTGATCGAAGATTTCAAAATCTCCAACCTCAATAACAAAGTCTTTGCCGATCTCTATCCTGCCGTAAATCTTTTTCCTCTGGATATCGGAGAGGAGAATTGGCTGTTCGGCTGGGAAAGGGTCATGATCAAACTTCACCGCAAAGACGATGCTGTGCTCACGCAGATCAATAGAATGATGCAGGATATGCTCAATAAACCGGATGCGTTCTTTATCGACTATAATTATCTGATTGCCGAAAAGTACCGGGAGGCGCTCTTTTATCGCGACTCCATTCTGGCGGCTTCGCTCTTTCTGCTGTTTATTACCGCATTGGGGCTGATCGGTTTTACGCAGGACGAGATCGGCCGCCGCAGGAAAGAGATCGCTATCCGTAAGATTGTCGGGGCAGGGATCGTCCATGTGCTTTATACCATAGCCAAAGGCATCGTATTGGCCGCTCTGCCGGCGTTGTGCGTGGGGCTTGCCTTTTCCGGCATCGTCGGCTCCGGCTGGCTGCAACAGTTTGCGATGAAGATTTCACTGAACTTTTTCCTTTTCGCTTCGTGTGCGGCGATGGTGCTGACAGGTATCCTGTCGTGCGTGATAATCTGCGCTTGGCGCACGGCAAATGAAAACCCGGTCAAACACTTGCATTCGGAATAATGCCGGGTCTTATAAGTCTATTTAGCACGCAATTTGAATTTAAGAAATCAAACAATACAAATCATTTAAAAAATAAAGCCATGATTAAAATTGAAAAGTTAAGCAAAACATTCCGCACGGAAGAGGTGGAAACTATCGCGTTAAACAATGTGTCTTTGGAAGTGAAAGACGGTGAGTTCGTTGCTGTTATGGGGCCGTCGGGCTGCGGAAAGTCTACGCTGCTCAACATCCTCGGGCTGCTCGACAATCCTACTTCGGGCGATTATTATCTGGGTGAACACGAAGTGGGACACCTGAAGGAGAAGGAACGTACACAGGTGCGCAAGGGAAACATCGGTTTCGTGTTTCAAAGCTTCAATCTGATCGACGAACTGAATGTGTTCGAGAACGTGGAGCTTCCGCTCACTTACCTCAATATCAAGTCTTCCGAACGCAAACAGATGGTGGACGACATTCTGAGGCGAATGAACATCGGCCACCGCGCCGGGCATTTCCCGCAGCAACTGTCCGGTGGGCAGCAGCAGCGCGTAGCCATTGCCCGTGCCGTGGTGTCAAAGCCGAAGATGATCCTCGCCGATGAGCCGACCGGTAATCTGGATTCAAAGAACGGACGGGAAGTAATGGACCTGCTCATGGGGCTCAACAAGGAAGGGACTACGATCGTGATGGTGACTCACTCCAAGCACGACGCCACTTTCGCGCACCGCGTGATTAGCCTCTTCGACGGCAGTGTGGTGGCATCCGTAAGCGAGTTTATTTGAGAGCAACGGAGAGGTGAAAATTATGAAGACAATATTTAGAAACCTCCTCAGTGTGTTGCGCCGCTTTAAGATGGCGACTACGCTGAATGTGCTTGGGCTTTCGGTAGCCTTTGCGGCTTTCATTGTGATTATGATCCAGTTGGATTACGACCGGAATTTCGACCGTTCCTATCCCGATGCCGACGCCATATACCGCGTAGAAGTGGGATTTGGAAACAAGTATCAGGGGATTATCAACCGCCCACTGGCCAACCTGTTTATTGAGTCGTCGCCCCATATCGTGGCAGGTTCGCTGGTCAATCCGTGGGGCGGAAACATGTTCTTCTCTGTCGAGAAAGATGGCGTACAGCATAATTTCGAGGAAAAGACGAGCTCGGTCTATCCCGATTTCCCCCGGATATTTTCATTCGATATGGTGGAAGGATCGGCCGATGCGCTGAATGAACCGGAAAAGGTGCTGATTCCGCAGTCGATGGCGCGCAGGCTGTTTGGCGATGAGCCGGCTGTGGACAGGTTGCTGAAAGGAATGGAGGACTGGACAGTCACCGTTGGGGGTGTCTACCGGGATTTGCCGCGCAACTCGGCGATAGAGAATGTGATCTATCAAAAGCTGAGCGACAAGGAGAACATACAGAATTGGGGAAACTGGAATTACGTTTTTTTCATACGAGTGGACAGCCCGGAGAACGCGAAAGGCCTGTTCGACAACTTTAAACGGATCACCGACCCGTCGGTCATGTCATCGCTGGGTGATGATTTCGGTTGGGAAAGCACCACGTTCAACCTCCGCCTGACTTCACTTCCCGAAGTACACTACACAACGGACGTGACCTACGACCGCACACCGAAGGCCAGCCGCCAGACACTGCTGGTGTTGTTTGCCATCGCGATCGTAATCATAGTCATTGCCGGTATCAATTTCACCAATTTCAGTACCGCCCTCACCCCGATGCGCATCAAGAGCATCAATACGCAAAAGGTACTGGGCGGCGACGAGGGAGTGATCCGCCGCGCGCTGCTGGCGGAAGCAATACTGACGAGCTTTGTGGCTTTCCTGATTGCTCTTGGTATGATTTACCTGCTGCCCCTTACGCCGGTGGCCTCCATGATCGAAGCCGACCTTTCCCTCGCGGCGCATCCGCTGATCCTTGCCGGAACGGGAGTGATCGCGCTGCTTACCGGATTGCTTGCCGGGCTTTATCCGGCGCTCTATATGACGTCT
>JAITVG010000121.1 GCA_031285925.1 Tannerellaceae bacterium | reverse complement strand
CCGCCAACCTTTACGCTTCCGTTTTCGGCAACGATAAGCAAACTGCTTTCCATATTCCTGTCCCATACGGCGGTGGAATAAGTCAGCGATCCGATGCCTCCGCCTGTGAAATCGAAATTGATCACGCCTGAGTCTTCAAAGTCCGTCAGCCCCGCATGGTTGAAATCCGCGAAACGTGCCCGGATGTTCGTAATATCCCCAAAGAGCCAGTACATAATATCTATGAAATGGGAGAACTGGGTGAACAGAGTCCCTCCGTCGAGCGTTGCATCTCCATGCCAGCCGCCGGGCTTGTAGTAGCGTTCGTCCCGGTTCCAGTAACAATTAAGCTGAACCATATATATCTTACCCAAACGTCCCGATTCCACCATCTCTTTCAGCCATACGGAAGGGGGCGAATAACGGTTTTGCATCACACAAAACACCTGCTTATGGTATTTGAGCGAAGTGAAGACAATCTTTTCCGCATCGGCCGTCGTCAGCGCCATCGGTTTTTCAATCACCACATGATGCCCCGATTCTATTCCCTGCACGGCCATTGCGGCATGTAAACCGTTAGGCGTACAGATATTGAGCACGTCAAAAGATAAATCCGCACTCAACAGGTCGTCCAGTGAAGAGAAAAAGGGAACATCCCAGGCTTCGATACCTGATTCTTCCCGTGGGCGAATGTCGCACAGTGCGGCCAGCGTGGCTCCGGGATCACGGGCGATCATCTCCGCGTGGCGTTTTCCGATGTGTCCGCAACCGACTACGGCAAAACGAATCTTTCTATTCATAACTCCATATTGTGTCCATAATATAGCCTTGTTCTTCCGCCGTCATCTCCGTGTGCATGGGAAGGGATAATACTTCCCTGCAAAGATCAGCCGCTACCGTAGCCGGAAACGGAACGCGGCATAAAGGCCTGAATGCTTCCTGCTCCTGCATGGGTAGCGGATAATAGATCATGGAAGGGATTCCCCGTTCGCGTAAAAAACATTGCAAGCCATCCCGTTTCCCATCCCTCACCCGTATCGTATATTGATGATACACATGCGTGGAATAAGGCGCTTTACAGGGAGCCTGAATAAAGGGATGATCGTTTAGTCTTTCATTATAATAATGCGCTGCCTGCCGGCGAGCCAGCGTAAACGCGTCCATATATTTAAGTTTTACCCGCAAAATAGCCGCTTGCAATGTGTCCAGCCTTGAATTGCATCCGATCACTTCATGGTGATATTTTTGCTTCTGCCCGTGGTTGGCGATCTTTTGTAAAAGTTCCGCCAGTTCAGGGTCGCTTGTCATCATAGCCCCTCCGTCTCCATAGCAGGCCAAAGGCTTGGATGGGAAAAAAGAAGTAGCGCCGACGTGCCCTATGGTTCCGCCGTGCCTAACGGTTCCGTCGGAAAAGGAACAGGTTGCGCCCACGGATTGCGCATTGTCTTCTATCACGTATAAACGGTGGCGGGAAGCCATAGCCGATATGGTTTCCATGTCGCAGCACTGTCCGAAAAGGTGCACTGCTATGATCGCTTTTGTCCGCGGAGAAACGGCCGCTTCGATCAGCTCCGGATCTATATTGTATGTTTGCGGGTCTACATCCACAATGACCGGCACCATCCCCGACAAGGCCACCACTTCAACAGCGGCCGCATACGTAAAGGCGGGAACGATCACCTCATCCCCCGGTTGAAGCCCCAATCCCGTCAGTGCCATTTGCAAAGCGTCCGTCCCGTTTCCGCAAGGGATGACGTAAGGTATCGAAAGGTAGTGCGACAGTTCATCCGCGAACGCCTTCACCTGCGGCCCCCTGATAAAGGCCGTCGACGTAAGAACTTCCTGCATCGCCCGGTCGATCTCCGGTTGCAACCGGAGATATTGCCCGCGGAGGTCGTTCATCTGTATTTCTTTCAATGTGCGCATAGCTTCTAAACGGCTATCTGTCAGTATTATTTTCTCCATGGAGTAATGATTCCCTTTCGTGATAAAGTTGATGAACCATTGATTCAAATTCTCCAATATCTTTAACAGCATCGTCTTCCGAGTAATCAATCATTTGGCGTAAACAGTCGATAACTATTCTTCTTCTTTCTATCAATGATTTTCCATTTAGATTGAATGTTGTTATAGTATATTCTCCTTTCGCTGATCCGTTTATCGCAACTAACTCGCCCGACATAGCGTATTCTATATGATCTGCAAATGATTCGTCGACCGGATTGACAAGGTATTCATACTCTTTCTTCGACTTTATCCGCTTGTCTTTATATTTGGCGCCATAATTCTCCGAGTTACAGGAAACCAATAAATTGTGGTAGTCAAAGATAAGTTCAGGAAAGAGATGCCTTGTTTTATAATGATCGATATGACAATTATGGTCAGAACCCGGTAAGCGAATTTCCGTATAAGCACATATCCCTCCCTGCTCCGACCAGAGATGATTTCTTAAATCCTTTCTGACAGGAGCGATATCATCCCATTGTTGAGGTTTTTGTCTTCTTATATAATTCGTATAAAAAGAAGGAGGATCAGGATTTCGCTTCATGTTTTTTCCTTTTTCTGTGCATCTCCATACGCATCAGGATCAGATCCCTGTCTGAATACCCCAATGTTCCCTCCATCTTATTCCAAAGGCGCTTGAACGGTTCGGTTTCCGTTTCGTCTTTCCGGATCATTCGGCTAAGTTCTTCAAGCTGCTGTTCAATTTCAGGAGTGCGCAGGTTCTGTACTTGCTGAATTTCCAGCAACACTTTCTCCACCGTCCATCCATAAGGGCCTTCATTGCAAGTGACCGCTTCGATCTTTCCATCTTCCGCACGGACAAGCAAACGCAGTTCTTCTTTATATACGGAGGAAATGATCTGTGGAGAATGAGTAGCAAGTATGAACTGGCAATCATTCTGTTCGGCACAATGGCGAAGAACAGGGATAAGGTTCGATTGCCAGGAAGGATGTAAAGATTCTTCCGGTTCGTCCATTAGGACAACCTTGCCTTTCATCTCATCCACAAACAGTGAGAAGACTTTAGCTAACAGTTGTTTTTCACCGGAGGATAATCCTTTAATTCCAAACTTCTGTCCCTGTGTATTGGTGAAGATCAGGTTTCTGTCTCTGTCGATACCGAAGAAACGGGTATCAAGTTGGAAGCCTTTGAGTATAATATCGATCTTTTGCTGAACGTCGATATAGGCTTCCGTACTCGTTTTCCCTTCTTCAAAAACAAGCTTGTCAACGTAACGGAGGATGTAAGAGGATAAAGTCTTTAAGCTGTCTAAGCCTTCGGAAAAAAACTTTATCATAGCCATACCTTCTTGACCTTTTGGTAATCCATCTATATCCAACTCTCTTCCGGAATCATTTGTATTATCATATAATGCTATTGATTCTATTATACGCATCAACAACGTTGTCTTTCCGGTACCGTTCACTCCCGCGATCACAATAATATCAGCAGGTACACCATTCATACAGAAGTCTATATCAAAATCCTGAAGGACTTTATACGAATCAATATGAAGTTTTTTAAGTTTCATGAAATTACAAGTTTAAGTTATCGTCATTTCACCTCGCTTCCCGGTTTCACCTCTTTTTCCGGCATAATCACCGCCAAAGCGCCGTCTACATTCTCGGCGGAAAGGATCATGCCTTCGGAAACGATCCCTTTCAGTGTGCGGGAAGCCAGATTAGCGATGAAACAGACTTGTTTGCCGAGCAGTTCTTCGGGTTTGTAATGCTGTGCGATGCCGGAAACGATCGTACGCTTTTCCAGTCCGTCATCGATCCGCAATTGCAGCAGTTTATCCGCTTTAGCCACTTTGGTGCATTCAATTATGGTTCCGACACGAATATCCAGTTTCGCGAAATCGTCATACACGATGTTCTCCCGTACCGGTTTGGCTTTGTAGTTGGCAT
>JAITVG010000098.1 GCA_031285925.1 Tannerellaceae bacterium | reverse complement strand
TACATCCAAACTGCCGACGGCTTAGAGGCTCAACCGGTCTTCGTCGGCGTAACTGTAATAGCTGTTGTCCGCAATTATGATGTGATCCAGCAGGGATATGTCCATCATCTTGGCCGATTCCCGCAGTCGTTTGGTCAGTAAATCATCCTGGACGCTTGGGGTAAGATTTCCTGACGGATGGTTATGGAAAAGAATGATTCCCGAAGCTAATCCGTTTATCGCGGCTTTCAGTATCAGGCGGATGTCGGCCGATGTTTCCGCAGTTCCTCCCCGGCTGATCTTTGTTTTTTCAATCACTTTGCCCGCACGGTTCATCAGCGCTATCCACAATTCCTCGTGCGGCAGGTCGCACAAAACGGGGTGCATCAGCAGGAAAGCGTCTTTGCTGCTTCGGATACCGGTGCGTTGAGAGATGTCGGCCGAATTTCTTCTTTTCCCCAGTTCGAGGGCAGCAACAACGGATACGGCCTTAGCCTCGCCGACTCCTTTAAAGCCGGAAATTAATTCCTTGATGGACAGTTTCCCCAGTGTGTTCAGATTATTGTCTACCGAGTGAAGTATGCGTTGGGAGAGTTCAACCGCCGATTCGTTGATATTGCCGGAGCCGAGTATGATGGCAAGCAGTTCCGCGTCGCTTAATGCAGGTACTCCTTTGCGAAGCATTTTCTCTCGCGGGCGGTCTTCTTCCGCCCAACTTTTGATGGAAAGTTTATTCATAGCAGGTTAATATTAAACACAAAGACACGGAGGATACAAAAAAACTCTGTGCCTCCGTGCCTCTGTGTTTAATCTCTTTAAATTGAATATCAGTTCTTCGCACGTCCTACATAAGAACCGTCGCGCGTGTCGATTTCGATCCTTTCGCCTGTGTTGATGAACAGGGGAACGCGAACTTCGGCGCCGGTTTCAACGGTGGCCGGCTTCAGCGTGTTTGTTGCTGTGTCGCCTTTTACTCCGGGTTCCGTGTAAGTAATTTCCAGTACGACATGGGCGGGGAGTTCGCAAGTAAGTACGGTTTCGCTCGCCGCGTGTACCATAGCTTCCACCATATCGCCTTCTTTCAGGAATTGAACTCCGTCGATCGCATCTCCGGGAATGGTTATCTGTTCGAACGTTTCCGGGTGCATAAAGTTGTATCCCATATCATCCTGGTAAAGGAACTGGTAAGGACGGCGTTCCACACGCACTTCTTCCACCTTTACTCCCGAGTTCCATGTTTTGTCGAGCACACGGCCTGTCGTCACGTTCTTCAACTTGGTTCGCACGAAAGCCGGGCCTTTTCCGGGTTTCACATGAAGAAATTCCACAATAAAGTAGTAGGAACCGTCGAGGTCTATACACATTCCGTTACGAAAATCAGCAGTTGTTGCCATAAAATAGTCTTATTATTTTGTTGAAATTAGAAATTGCTTAAAATCGGGTGCAAAAGTAGCCTTTTCTATATATATATGCAACAGGATTAGCGCATTTAAGCCATATCATAACGGGGAAAAAGCAAGTGCGGCAGGATTACCTATACCGTTTTCGGGCGAACACACAGGGTCGCCACAACCTTAATTCCGCCAACGGGTTAATAAATGTGTTTGTCTTGGCTTGTATTGTAATATAATTCGCAAAAATCAGGTTGTTTCTTTATCTTTGTCGAAACTAATTACATAGACATGGATATAATATGAAAAAGATCTTCATTATTCTTTGCGCCCTTTCGGCTTTCGGCTTCATTGCCTTTGGGCAGAACTCAAGGTATCTTTGGGATAATTACATGGAATTGACCGATACGAAGCCGCACGACGGCGAGGATGTTTGGAAGCGGCAACCCACGGCTACGCAGGCCGTCTGGGGCAGTACGGATGTTCGATATCCGAAGTTCGATATTCCCAAAGTGACGAAAACAACCCGTCGGCAAATCAAGGCCTGGAAGGGAGAGCGTGTAAACGTGCAGGCTGTGGTATGGACATCTACGGATCTTTCGGGTGCAACGCTTACGGTCGGTGATCTGAAAAGCGGATCAGGTGTTATTCCCTCTTCCGCGGCCAAGGCAAGCTTTGTGCGCTACGTCATGACCGACGAATTGAGCAAGGACGGCACTACCGGTTGCGGGCACCGTGCGAACAAGGCCGAATGGGACTCTACCGCGGTGGCCGACGTGCTTGACATAATCAAGGTGTGCGACATCAAGGCCATGACTACACAACCCGTTTGGGTAAATATCCGGATTCCGCAGGATGCGAAAGTCGGAAAATACAAAGGCGCACTGACCATCTCCGGGTCTAACTTCCAAGCGATGCAGCTTCAACTGGAAATTGATGTGCTGAACCATACGATTCCCGATCCGAAGGAGTGGAAACTTCACGTGGACTTCTGGCAAAATCCCTACGCGGTTGCCCGTTATTACAAGGTACCGCTTTGGAGCCGGGAGCATTTCGACGTCATGTTGCCCGTGATGAAAATGCTGGCCGACGCCGGGCAGAAAGTGATCACGGCAAGTATCATGCACAAGCCCTGGGCGGGGCAGACGGAGGATCACTTCGACAGCATGATCGGCAAGATGAAGAAGATCGACGGTACCTGGGCTTACGACTATACGGTGTTCGACAAATGGATCGAATTTATGATGAACGAAGTGGGTATCACCCGCCAAATCAGTTGCTACACGATGATTCCCTGGGCGCTGAACTTCGACTATTTCGATCAGGCCACCGGCCGCGTGCTCTACATGGATGCCAAGCCCGGCGATGACCTGTATCGCAACTACTGGGGCAGTTTCCTCACGGATTTTGCCCGCCACCTGAAGACAAAAGGCTGGTTCGACATCACGACCATCGCCATGGACGAGCGCCGACTGGAAGATATGAAGCAGGCGATTAGGATAATCAAGGAAGCAGATCCCGGTTTCAAGATCGGGCTTGCCGGAAACTACCACGAGGAAATTCAGGCCGACCTCTACGACCTGTGCATCGCCTACGGCAACCAATTCCCGCCGGCAGTGAGGGAAGAGCGCGCCAAAGCCGGCAAGCTGAGCAACGTGTACACCTGCTGCGCGGAGGCGCTTCCCAACATCTTCACTTTCTCGCCGCCGGCCGAAGGCACCTGGACTTTCTGGCACACGATGGCCGGCAACTACGACGGCTTTCTCCGCTGGGCATGGAACAGTTGGACGGCCGACCCACTCCGCGACAGCCGCTTCCGCACCTGGGCTGCCGGCGACTGCTATCAGATTTATCCCGGCCCGCGCAGCAGTATCCGCTGGGAACGCATCGTCGAAGGCATACAGGACGCCGAAAAGATCCGCATCCTGCGCGAAGAATTTCAGGCAAAAAATCAGAAAGGCAAGCTGGACAGGCTGAACAAAGCCGTTTCCCTTTTCGTTCATGAGAACCTGACGCCGGAAAATGCCGGAGAAATGGTTGCGGAAGGAAGGAGAGTATTAAATTCCTTTTAGCTTATTCACACTGATCAAATTAGCGAGCGCATATTGTCTGTATCAGTAGCATCCGCATACATGTTGAAAACTTTTTTCCCCTTTTTCGCTTTTATTATTTGGTTGGTATAATAATAATACACTAATTTTACAATCGCAATGCAATACCGCTGCTAATTAACGGTTTAGCAGGTGTTATTT
>JAITVG010000083.1 GCA_031285925.1 Tannerellaceae bacterium | reverse complement strand
CTTAACCGGCTTTCAAAGTCTATCGGCCAACTGATGAAGGAAGGCCGCAAGGAAGAAGCGGAAGCTGCCCGCAACCGGGTAGCCGCGATGAAAGAAACGAACAGGGCGCTGGATGAAACAAAGTCGTCGGCAGAAAAGGAAATGCAAAACCTGCTGCTCCAGATTCCCAATCTTCCGCACGACTCCGTGCCGGAAGGCAAGGCTGCCGAAGATAACGTGATTGAGAAAACCGGCGGCGTTGTTCCCGAATTGGGGGCGGATGCGTTGCCTCATTGGGAGTTGGCAAAAAAATATGATCTGATAGACTTTGAACTTGGAGTAAAAATTACGGGAGCCGGTTTTCCTGTATATAAAGGATTGGGATGCCGCCTTCAGCGGGCTTTGATCAACTTCTTTCTGGATAATGCCCGTGAAGCAGGCTATCTGGAAATACAGCCGCCTTATGTTGTAAACGCGGATTCCGGATATGGAACAGGGAACTTGCCGGACAAGGAAGGGCAGATGTATTTTGTTTCGGAAGATAATTTGTATTTGATTCCTACGGCTGAAATACCGGTGACTAATATTTACCGCGACGTGATCCTGAACGAATCGGATCTGCCGGTAAAGAACACGGCCTATTCCGCCTGTTTCCGCCGCGAAGCCGGTTCTTACGGCAAGGATGTTCGCGGACTGAACCGCTTGCATCAATTCGACAAGGTGGAGATCGTGCGGATCGATAAACCGGAACATTCTTATGAGTCCCTTACGGAAATGGTAGACTATGTACAGTCACTGCTTGAAAAACTGGAGCTTCCCTGGCGTATTCTTCGTCTTTGCGGCGGCGATATGAGCTTTACTTCCGCTTTGACCTTCGACTTTGAAGTCTATTCGGTTGCACAACAGCGTTGGCTGGAAGTCAGTTCCGTTTCCAATTTTGAAGATTATCAAGCCAATCGTTTGAAATGCCGTTACCGGGACGAAAACAAAAAGACACAGCTTTGCCATACACTGAACGGTAGCGCCCTGGCACTGCCCCGTATCGTCGCCGCACTGCTTGAAAACAATCAAACGCCCGAAGGCATCCGCATACCTGCGGCGCTTGTTGGCTATACGGGGTTTGGTGTTATAAAATGATAATACTTGTAAATTCACCTCTTAATAATTTAATAATATGAGTAAAATAAGGATTAAAAATTTTGGACCTATCAAAGATGGTTGTCAAGGAAATGATGAATGGCTTGATATAAATAAAGTTACAGTCTTTGTTGGCAATCAAGGGTCTGGAAAAAGTACGATAGCCAAGCTTATTTCTACCTTTACTTGGATTGAAAAAGCTTTAATCCGTGGTGATTATGACAAAAAATGGCTTGAAAGGAAAGATATAAATCGTTTCAAAAGTCAATTTTTATCTTATCACAGGCTTGGGTTTGCAGATACTAAGAAAGATGACACATATCTTAAACCAAACTCCATAATTGAATATCAAGGCGATGCATATCACATAAAATACGAAAAGGGTACGATGTTAATCACAGAAACTCCGAATGGAATTTACTCGTTACCTCAAATTATGTATGTACCTTCCGAAAGAAATTTGCTAACATATATTAAAGATGCCGGAGAGTTACGTTTGTCAGGTGCCTTGCGGGATTTCAATACTGAATATGAAAAAGCAAAAAATAGCTTGAAAGACATCTCTTTACCAATTAATAATATTGATATTGAATATAATCGTCAATATGATAATCTTTATTTGCAAGGAAGGGACTATAAAATCGAAATAACAGAGGCCGCAAGTGGTTTTCAATCGTTCGTTCCACTATATTTAGTTTCCAATTTTTTGGCCAAATCAGTAAAAGTGAGCGAAAGTAAAGAAACTATGAGCAGTAAAGAAAAACTTCGTTTTGAAAAGGGGGTAAAGGATATATGGGATAATAAAAACCTGACCGATGAACAGCGTACTGTGGCTCTTTCTGCATTATCCTCAAAATTTAATAAATCTTCCTTTGTGAATATAGTTGAAGAACCCGAGCAAAACCTTTTTCCTTCTTCGCAGTGGGAGATGCTACAATCTTTATTGGAATTCAATAACATGAGTGTTGAAAACAGATTGATTTTAACAACCCATAGCCCTTATTTGATTAGTTATTTGACTTTATCTGTTAAAGCTGGGCTTTTAAAATCGAAAATACAAACAGATGACCTGAAATCAGAATTGGGGAGTATTGTTTCACTAAATTCGACTATAAATTCAGATGGTTTGTCAATTTATGAATTGGATGAAAAAAATGGTACTATTTATCCACTCAAAACTTATAATGGATTACCTTTTGATGCAAACACATTGAATGAAAAATTGGATGAAAGCAATGATCTGTTTGCTAAATTGTTAGAAATTCAAAAACAGCTATGAGTACAAAGAAAAGGAAAAATGAGTTAAAAAAAGAAAGACGAGAAAAGCAAAAAAGACAAAAAAGCAAATCTAAAAACATGAGTTTTTTTGATTCGAAATATCAATATATATCCGCAAAAAGAACTTTTGGTCTTTGTGATGACGAGCCACCTCCGCACAAACCTGCATATCTTGATGAAACGAATGGAAGTAAATGGATTGCAACTGTGGTAAATAACGCTCAATTGGAAGTGAAATTTGTCGCTTTAGATCACTGTATTAAACTATTAAAATCTGATGGAAAAACAGCAGACAGATGTAGCGATGGACTTTTAACACATGATTCTACAATTATTTTTGTAGAATTAACTACAGCAACTCATAAGAACTGGAAAACGGACAAAGATGAACAACTTCGTATTACTATTAGCCATTTTGAAAAAACAAAGGAAGCTAAACAGTATGACGTTAAAAAAGCATATATATCGAATAATAAATATGGGATACTTAGATCGAGTTATCAATCAAGAATGGACAAGTTTCTGAGTGAAACAGGTTATGATTTAAGAATTGAGAAAAGGATAGTTATATAAATCTTGGAAAATCATGATACATAGTAGATTTCAATAAACTTTCCAGCGCTTTTTAAACCTGTATAAACCCAATAAAAAATGACGAAAAACTTATCCCTTATTCTATTAATTCTGCTGCTTGGCAGTTGCAGGGAAAACAGGATGCAATTACCGGAAGACGGTATTTCCGTGCCCGTAGCCGGCAATACTTATGTGACGGAAGGAATGGAAGGAGCGAAAATCTCCAACCGGGGCGAGATTAACTCCTGGACACAACCGGATGCTCTCCTGTCCACCTGGTTTAAAGTGAGTAATCCGGGCAAGCTGCAATTGTTTTTAAAAACAAAGCCGGTAGAAACTTCTTCCACTGTGGAAGTTAGCCTTTTGGGTAAAAGCTTTACCGTGAAGATCGGAAAAACGGAAGAACCGGTATTTCATGTCGGGACTGTAACAGTTACGGAATCCGGATATATTCGCGTAGATGCGAAAGGGTTGAAGAAAGAAACTTCCGAATTCCCTTTTATAACCGAATATTTGATTGCAGGCGAAGCGGCGGCGGAACCATTGCATTTCGTCCGT
This sequence comes from Tannerellaceae bacterium, assembly GCA_031285925.1. Classification (GTDB taxonomy): domain Bacteria; phylum Bacteroidota; class Bacteroidia; order Bacteroidales; family Tannerellaceae; genus QVMG01. The sequence goes on along the minus strand of JAITVG010000083.1, from coordinate 9,113 downwards.
GATTTTGAAACCTATTGGGGATTGCGCGGCCCTTCTGTTCACATGAGTTATGCCTTGCCGGAAGGGAATGTGGAATATTTTTATAATGAAATCACCGTGCCGGAAGGAGAAGACAAGACCGGAAGTTATTTTATGACGAACGGTTTTGGGGAAGGCTATTGCGGTATTCAGGTGAATAGCGAAAAGGAGCGTCGTGTACTTTTTTCGGTATGGAGTCCTTTCTCTACGGATAATCCGGATGAAATACCGGAAAACCAGCGCATTAAACTATTGGCGCAGGGAGAAGGAGTGCATATCGGAGAATTTGGAAATGAAGGCTCCGGTGGGCAAAGTTATCTGATTTATCCCTGGAAGGCCGGCGAAACTTATAAAGTGATCACCCGTGTTCATCCGGATGGAAAAGGGAATACGGAATATTACGCCTGGTTCTATGCCCCGGAAGACGGTAGCTGGAAGCTGATTGCCGGATTTTTACGTCCTCAAACCAATACATGGTATAAGCGCGCTCATTCTTTTCTGGAAAATTTTATTCCCGGCCAGGGTTATCTTGAACGTAAGGTTTACTTTAAAAACCAGTGGGTGCGTACGGAAAAAGGCGATTGGATCGAGTTGACGGAAGGCGTATTTACGAATGATGCGACAGCTCGCGCCGGAGTCAGAATGGATTATGCCGGCGGAGTGGAAGGAGATGCATTTTTTCTGAAAAATGGAGGTTTCTTTAATGACTGTACGGAATACAAAAGCGTCTTTACCCGTCAGCCGAAAGGGATACGTCCGCAGGTTGATACTTTTTTGTAACGTGAGTTCGAGATAAGTAATCGTATGACAATTTGATGCTTGCATCAACGATGCAACGATCTTTTTTTACAATTTGATACTTGCATCAGTGATGCAACGATATTCTTTGACAATTTGATACTTGCATCAGCGATGCAACAGTGTTTTTTGACAATTTGATGCTTGCATCAACGATGCAACAGTGTTTTTTGACAATTTGATACTTGCATCAACGATGCAACAGTATTTTTTGACAATTTGATGCTTGTATCAATAAATCAGGGTGGATGCATTTATTTAAGTATACAGACTAAATCATTCCTGTAATCTACATAACTTTCAATATTCAAATGTCAGACTTTCCGGAGTATCTTTGGTGACAAACAGTTGATGTTCTTCCGTTGTGAAAGTTCCATTCTTTTTTCGGATTAGCGTTATAGTGTTATTTTCATTCAAGGCGCAAGGAACCTGATATGTTCGTTCTTTTGCATCATACAAAGTAAACAGATGATCTCCCACTTTACCATAGTGATAGTTCGTATTTGGAAATACATAGCGGTTTGTCGACCAACCGTAAGGGAAACCACTTTCTACCTCGAAATAATCTCCCTGCCGGGGAATAAATCCTTTAAGCGTAACCCGGATGTACCTTTTCTGAGGAATATATAAATTCTCGGTATAAGTTTCGCTACGTTCGAAAGACATACTAAAATCGATTTTTGTATCCACTTCTTCGGTGGGCACTGATACAGGAGGATTTATAAAAGAACAATCGGTATTTTCCGTTTTTATCCGTTTTCGTTTCAGCCTTATGCCGGGTCTTGTTATATGCTAACCACTTATCTTCGCTATAATCTACCTTTACTTCCACATTGGCAAGCGGCATGCCATCCGATGTAATAACCATTCCTTCCAGAACGGTACTTTCCTTTGTTTCGATTTTTTCAATATCCCATTCTTCTTTTTGGCAGCTTGCCAGACTGATTGTACACAGGAATAATAGAAGTATTCCAAATAAGTTCTTTGTTTTCTGTTTAAATTCCAAGTAAAATCGGATAATTATTTCAATCCCTGCCGGAGAGGTATTTCATGAATTGCGCCCGTTCGTATATCGCCGGGTCTTTAATGTTGGCGTAGTTCAACGTCCCCTTGAATTGCGGGATCGATTGGAAGTTCGCGTGTTGCATCCATTCCTCCAGCCCGCTCAGCAGTTGTGTAATGATTTCCGCGCCATGCGTATACAGGGCGCTGCATATTTGTACGGCGGAAGCTCCGGCCAACAGGCATTTCACGACATCTTCCCATTCCTGTATTCCCGTAGACGCTGCGATATTTATGCCGGGGATCATACCGGATACGATAGCCGTCCAGCGCAGCGTGTCGCTGATATCCGAATGATTGCTGAACACATTGCCCGACACGATTTGCCGGGAGTTAATATCTATGTCCGGTTGATAAAAGCGGTTGAACAGCACAATCGCATCGGCGCCGTTCGCTTTAAGCGTATTCGCCATGGCCGGGATATTATTAAAATACTTGCCTATCTTGGCTATCACCGGAATATGTACGGTTTCTTTTACTTTCCGGATAATATCCGCATATATATTCATACTCCGTTCGTACCCGTCCGGTTCCGTCAAACTTGTTTCCAGTCGGAACAGGTTCAGCTCAAGCGCATCGGCTCCCGCTATTTCTATCTGGCGAGAAAATTCAATCCAGGCGTCGGCTTTGTAGCAATTGATGCTGGCGATCACGGGAATGGAACAGCAGTCTTTCGTTGCCTTGATCAGATCGAGGTAGTTATTCACCTGATTGGCTTTGACATACTGATACAGATAATCGGCCGCTTCGGGATAATCCGTTTCCCGAAGAAGCACCTGTCCCTGCATCTCTATCTGCTCTTCAAAAAGAGATTTCAGCACGATAGCCGCTGCACCGGTCTTTTCAAATTCCCTGTTTTTTTCCGGCTTGCCGGTAAGTCCCGAACTGCCTGCGATGATTGGATTACGAAGTTTTAAACCTGCGTATTGTGTTTGAATGTTTGTCATAATTCGTTTCGATTTTGTTGATGAGCAAAGGTATATAAAGTTTTCAATTTTCAGTTCTCAGTTCTCAGTATTCACGCACGCCGAATATCCCGGTTCCGATGCGGATCATCGTGCTGCCTTCTTCAACCGCGATTAACCAGTCGTGGCTCATCCCCATGGAAAGTTCCTTAAAGGAAGCGTTGTTTGGGAAGAAGGTGGATTTCAGTTCGTCGAAAAGTCGGCGGAGCGCCTGAAATTCCCGGCGGATCAGCGCCGTATCGTCCGTATCCGTGGCCATACACATCAGGCCGGAAAACTGTATGTGGGGATAGTCTTCCGGGCGGATGTCGGCAAGAAGTTCCCTGCATCCGGCGGGTGTCAATCCCTGTTTGGTGTCTTCCCGTGCGATGTGTATTTCGAGAAGGACGTTTATCACCCGGCGATGCGCGGCGGCCTGCTTCTCTATCTCTTGGAGAAGTTTCAAGGAATCGACGCTATGGATGGTATGGATATAGGGAGCAATGTCTTTCACCTTGTTTCTTTGCAGCGTGCCGATAAAGTGCCATTCCACATCGGCGGGCAGTTGCTGCTGCTTGGCTTTCAGTTCCTGCACCCGGCTTTCTCCGAAAATTCTTTGTCCGGCTTCGTATGCTTCCATGATTGCGGCCGACGGATGAAACTTGGATACAGCAACAAGCGCCACTCCTTTTGGGAGCGACGCTTTAAGTCTGCTGATATTTTCCCGGATGCCCATCATGCTTTTTCTTCGGCGATGAGTTCTTCTTCCGATTTAACTGCGGGAACCTTCTCTGCGTTGAAAGGGAACACGTCCATGATGGAAGTTTCCGCAACGGAGGCAATTACATAATCCGCCATCGTCCCTTTCATGCCTTCTTCGAGTACCTGTATCGCTTCTTTCAGCGTGCAGGCCTGGGCGAGCATCTGTGCCGATGTTTTCTTTTCTGCGCCGCTTTTTTCATCCAGCGTGATGAACTGTACCTTGATCCGGTAGAAGCGATCGCCCGATTCGTTGAAGAACAGTTCCGAAAGGCGGGCGCGCTTGATGTCTGCCACTACAAATTCTCCGGTGATAAAGGGGCGTATCTCTTCGATAATGCGTGCTTCGGCCTCGGTGAACGACAGCGCATCGACCAGATAAGGTTCCGTCACTTTTTTCTGCATTCCGTTCTCCATCATCTTCTCGTAAGATACCTTACATTCAAACCAGTTGTGCATATTTTCTGTATTTTAAGTTGTTTTTATAACGCGAACAAAGGTAACAACAAACCTCAAAAAAACATCTAAACGGCCGGGGAAAAAAGCATCGGTTCAAGGGGCTAAATTACCTGTATTTACCGGGATATGTAATAAATAAATTCTCCTACCGCTTTCCCTAACTGATAGATAAAGTATATGGCGGCAAAATATATAACAATTTTAATCACCGGATTTTTTGAGTTTAAAAGATCCTTAATACGCTCTTCCATATTTATATAGTGTTAGTATTTCCACTGTACATTATTTGTTTTTCAGATTTATCATAGATGTAGCAAGCGTACACAAACCTACGCCCGTAAGATAAACAGACATAAAATAAATCAATCAAAAATAGCAATTAGATCGGGAAAGAATCAATAGGCGAAGTTTTCCAGTTCCGCCGCCTTAATTCTGAATATACGTCCGTTTTTGGAGAACGCCAATTCCCCGTCTTCTTTCTTTTTTTCGTTCACTAACCTTTGAAAGGCGATATTCGCTCCCATTACTATTTTCTCTTCAAATTCTTTAACCTCTTGTTCACTCATAATTCACAAGTTTATTATAAATAATAGGATTAAAAACTTCACTCTTCTCGTCCCGGAACCCTTTGGCTACAATCTTCATCGGAGTCATTGAATTATCGGTTATCATCCAGTAATCACTAATGGGGAGGTATAATTTGAACAGATTATGAATACCGGCTTTATAACGTCGCCGTATTGTATTTTCCGGGATACCGTGTCCACCGGCTTCCACTCTCATTTTCACACGTTCCACTGCCAAATCCGGCGTGTTGAGCCAGAAATACAACAGTGTAACATAATAACCTTCCCTCTGTGCCTCCCGTATCAGATTTACAACCGACCGGGTGGCCAACGTCGTTTCCATAGCAAAGGTTGCCCCTGCGGCAATTAACTCTTTGATTCTTTTATACATAATCCGGCTGGCTTCAACGGCAACCGCGATACTGTCCGAATTAAAGGGGGAAAGCCCCCTGGCTATTTCGTCGGAATTGACAAACTCTTTACATTTCAGCATTTCAGGTAGAATTGTAAAGGAAGCTGTCGTTTTACCTGCTCCGTTGCATCCTGATATTATGTATAAATATGGCACTACGTTGCTACTTTATCCGCAACAAATATAGATATTACTTTTATGTTACAATCATATTCTTTCTCAAAAATAGTAAAAATGTGCACAAAATGTACTCGACAGCTCCCGGTTTGTTATTTAAATGGCATATTTTGTTCAAGATGGCAGCTTGATCAGCGCCCGCATGACGGTATCCGAAAGGAAGATTCCCCTGCGCGTCAGGTAAAAGCATTCTCCGTCCGCTGCCAGCAATCCATCATTTAGAAAAGGAAGTGATTCCTTCCGGCAATACGTTTGGTAGTCCGCCCCGAAGAGTAAACCGATTTGGCGGAGATCGATCCCTTCGGATGTGCGCAAGCGGGTGATAATATAATCGTTGTATTTCATGGATACGGTTAAAGACTCATGTTCCATATCGGGCGTTCCGTTGCGGATCGCCTGAATATATCGTGAAAGGGAAGATATGTTCCAATCCCGGCTGTGTCCGTTGTACGAATGTGCCGAAGGGCCTAAGCCAAGGTATTTTTTTCCCGACCAGTAAGCGCTGTTATGTTGCGAAACATATCCCGGGCGGGCGAAATTGGAAATCTCATAATGCAGGTAGCCGGCTTCGGCCAGGGTATCGATAAGCAGGGAAAAGAGCGTGAGGCTTTCTTCTTCTTCCAACGGCTTTACGGCATTTTCTTCCAACAGCCGGTAGAGCGCCGTTTCTTCTTCGTAAATAAGATGGTAAGCCGAAATGTGCGGAATATCCAACCGGAGCGCTTCCTCCAGATTCTTTTTCCATTTGCTTGTTGTCTGTCCCGGCAAACCGTAGATCAGGTCGATGGAAAGATTCCCGTATTCCTGCTCTTTGCACAAATTCACTGCGCGAAAAGCCTGCTCCCTGCCGTGCCGACGATTCAGAAAAAGAAGGTCTTCCCGGTCGAAACTCTGTATTCCCATGCTGATACGGTTGAAAGGCAACGAACGCAAAGCGCGGAGATAGGCGGAAGAAATATCATCCGGATTGGCTTCCAGCGTTACTTCCCGGCAAAGCGAAAGATCAAAACAAGTATTGATCGCGTCAAAGATCCGCTCCAACTCCTCCGCGTTAAGCAGGGAAGGCGTCCCTCCGCCGAAATAAACCGTTTCCACCGGTTCGCCATTCAGGTACTCTCTCCGCAATTCCATCTCTGCCGAAAGCACATCCGTGTACGACTTCCTGTACGACATATCCGTATTTGAAAAGAAATCGCAATACAGGCACCGTCGGGCGCAAAAAGGAACATGTATGTAAAGGCCTGCCATAATGAAAGCAAAGGTAATTAAAAAAAGGCTCACGGAAACCGTAAGCCTTTTATCGGGTATTATTTCTGTTATGAGGTTTGAACAGACATTCTCAGTCTTTCAGTTTTGCCTTGATAAACTCGCGGTTTAGGCGGGCGATGTTACTGATAGAGATTGCTTTCGGACACTCAGCTTCGCAAGCGCGGGTATTCGTACAGTTACCGAAGCCCAGCTCATCCATCTTCGCCACCATTGCTTTCGCACGGCGGGCAGCTTCTATTCTGCCTTGAGGCAAAAGGGCTAACTGGCTTACCTTGGCCGAAACGAACAGCATGGCCGATCCGTTCTTACAGGCGGCGGCACAGGCGCCGCAACCGATACAGGAGGCCGCGTCCATAGCCAGGTCGGCATCCTTTTTAGAGATCGGAATAGCGTTTGCGTCGGGTATACCGCCGGTATTTACCGAAACGAAACCGCCGGCCTGAATGATTTTATCGTAAGCGTAACGGTCTACCATCAGGTCGCGGATCACGGGGAAACCGGCAGAACGCCAAGGCTCGACAGTGATAGTCGCGCCGTCGTTGAACTTGCGCATGTGGAGCTGGCAGGTCGTAATCTCCGTATCCGGCCCGTGCGGATGCCCGTCGATATACAGGGAACACATTCCGCAAATACCTTCGCGGCAGTCATGATCGAACACCACCGGTTCCTTGCCTTCATTCACCAACTGTTCATTCAGTATGTCGAGCATTTCAAGGAAAGAAGTACCCTGGGAGATTTCTTTTAACTGATAGGTTTCAAAAGCTCCTTTTTCTTTCGGGCCTCTCTGACGCCAAACCTTCAGCGTAACATTTATATTTTTATCCATGATTGTAATATTTATAAGCCCCACCCGACCTCCCCGAAAGAGAGGAGAAGTCCCCTTTCGGGGGATTTAGGAGGCCTTTGTTATTAATTTTTGTAATTTCTCTGCTGACGTACTATAAATTCGTAATCAAGCGCTTCCTTATACATCACAGGGTCTTTATCTTCACCCCTGTATTCCCAGCAGGATACATAAGAGAACAGATCGTCGCGGCGGAGTGCTTCTCCTTCTTCCGTCTGATACTCTTCGCGGAAGTGGCCGCCACACGATTCGGCACGGTCGTAAGCGTCGTGCGCCATCAGTTCGCCGATTTCAAGGAAGTCTGCCAAACGGAGCGCCTTTTCCAGTTCCACGTTCAGGTCGTTCGCCTGTCCCGGAATACGTACATTCGTCCAAAATTCCTTTTTCAGCTTCTTCATCTTTTCGATAGCGTCTTTCAAGCCTTCCGCGTTGCGCGCCATGCCTACGAAGTCCCACATGATATGTCCGAGTTCTTTATGCAGACTGTCTACCGAACGTTTCCCCTTAACACCCATCAATTTGTCGATGCGCGCTTTGAGTTCTTTTTCCGCTTCGGCAAACTCCGGCAGGTCGGTACTGAAACGGGGCACCTGAATCTGGTCGGCCAAATAGTTCTGAATAGTATAAGGCAACACGAAGTATCCGTCGGCCAGTCCCTGCATCAAAGCGGAAGCACCCAGGCGGTTCGCTCCGTGGTCGGAGAAGTTTGCTTCGCCTATCGCGAATAGCCCCGGTATACTCGTCATCAGTTCATAATCAACCCAAAGGCCGCCCATGGAATAATGGAGGGCAGGATAGATCATCATCGGTGTTTCGTAGGGGTTATCGTCCACGATCTTTTCATACATCTGGAAGAGATTGCCGTAGCGTGCTTCAACCACGTTACGTCCCAGACGGCTAATCGCTTCGGAGAAATCCAGATAAACCGCCTGTCCGGCACCTACTCCGAAACCTGCGTCGCAACGTTCTTTCGCTGCGCGGGAAGCTACGTCGCGCGGAACCAAATTGCCGAATGCCGGATAACGGCGTTCCAGATAGTAATCTCGCTCTTCTTCTTTCAATTGTGTCGGTTTCAGCTTTCCTGCACGGATGGCTTCCGCATCTTCTTTCTTTTTCGGCACCCAGATACGCCCGTCGTTGCGTAACGACTCGGACATCAGGGTCAGTTTGGATTGAAATTCACCGTGCACGGGGATACAGGTCGGGTGGATCTGCACCATACAGGGATTGGCAAAGTAAGCCCCTTTCCTGTAACACTGCCAGGCGGCCGATCCGTTGGACGCCATCGCGTTGGTGGAAAGGAAGAACGTATTTACGTATCCTCCGGTTGCCACAACTACGGCATGGGCGGCGAAACGTTCCAGTTTGCCGGTAACCAGATTGCGGGCAATGATACCGCGGGCGCGACCGTCTATTTTAACCACATCGACCATTTCATGGCGGGTATACATTTTCACTTTATTCAAACCGATCTGACGGCTCAATGCGGAATAAGCGCCCAGCAACAACTGTTGCCCGGTCTGCCCGCGGGCATAGAACGTGCGCGATACCTGCGCGCCGCCGAAAGAACGGTTGTCCAAAAGGCCGCCGTATTCGCGGGCGAAAGGAACGCCCTGCGCCACACACTGGTCGATGATCGCATTGGAAACTTCGGCCAAACGGTGCACGTTGGCTTCGCGGGCACGGTAGTCGCCTCCTTTGATCGTGTCGTAGAACAGGCGGTAAACCGAGTCGCCATCGTTCTGATAGTTCTTCGCCGCGTTGATACCTCCCTGTGCGGCGATAGAGTGCGCACGGCGCGGGGA
>JAITVG010000243.1 GCA_031285925.1 Tannerellaceae bacterium | reverse complement strand
TGGGCAAGTAATCAGGCTGCCGTTGATACATTGAGGGAGCAACGCAAGACGAATCCGTTTGTACGTATGAATACGGATTATTGGTTACGTTTCATGAATCAGGGGATACGCGAAGATTGTATCAAAGAGCAAGAGGACATCGTAGATCGTATTTATACGTCTAACAAACCGAAAGCTTTGAAGATGGAATTAATTAAGTTTTAATACGAAAAACGATTGATATGAAAAAGACATATCTTACCTTTATTGGAGTCGTATGCTTGTTGCTCATCAGCGAAATCGTTGATGCCCAACAGGCTTATTTCATTGACGGTTATCATGGAGGCATTTACGGGCATTATCCGGAAGGACAAACGTCTTTTATGGTTCGAAAGTTGCAACAGTATCCCGATTGGAACATAAATATAGAGATTGAGCCGGAATCGTGGGATGTAGTGAAACAGCGTGATCCCGAAGGTTATGCCGCTTTCAAACAATTATTTAAAGATCAATCTGCCGAAACAGGACGTATCGAATATGTGAATCCGACCTATGCGCAAAGTTACTTCTGGGGTACATCGGGAGAAAGCGCAATCCGTCAGTTTACATACGGGATGCAAATGGTCAGACAACATTTTCCCGAAGCTGTCTTTACGACTTATTCTGCCGAAGAGCCTTGTTTCACGAGTTGCTTGCCAAGCATTCTGAAATCATTGGGTTATTCTTATGCGTCTACTAAAAATCCCAATACAATGTGGGGAGGCTACGTGGCTGCATACGGTGGGGAGTTAGTCAATTGGGTTAGCCCGGACGGAAGTAAATTGCTTACCGTTCCGCGCTATGCGTGTGAAGCGCTGCAACCGGGTTCTACCTGGCAATCCATCGCATGGTATAACAGTGATGATTATATCAAGCAATGCTTGGTTGCCGGCATCAATCATCCGGTTGGTATGTGTCTTCAGGATGCCGCATGGAGCCATGGTTGGGATAAAGGGCCGTGGTTGGGACAGGATACAACGCGACATTATCATCCTACGGCCTATAAGACATGGCGTAACTATATCCAATATAGCTCGACGGGATCTACACCGGACGATTGGTATTTTACACAAGAAGATGTGCGATGTGCATTGATGTGGGGTACACAAGTGATGCAACAGTTGGCAACCGACATACGGGGAGCGGAAAACAGTGTCATACAGGCAGAGAAAATGGCTTCGTATGCACAGATGTTCCGGGGTTGCGAATGGCCTGATTCGTTACTTCACGAAGCTTGGCGCACGTTGCTTCTCTCGCAACATCATGATTGTTGGATTGTGCCGTATAATCGTTTGCAGGGTGGTAAAAGTTGGGCAGGCAATGTAGCAGACTGGACGGACGTGACCAACGAAAACAGTAGCCTCGTTATAGATCATGCTCTGCGGGTATTGTCCGGAGAAGCACAGGGTTCGACAGTTCGTGTATACAATACGTTGGCGATCGTTCGAGATGAATTGGTTAGCGTTGAAACGCCTTCGTCGTGGCAGGAAGATCAATGGGTGGCGATCGATGAAAAAGGTTCGGAACATGCCACGCAATGGATAACTGAGCATGGGATTAAAAAGTTATTGTTTCGCGCACAAGTTCCACCGGCCGGTTTCGCTGTTTACTCTTTCCGAAAAACAAGGAAGAGAATGGATAGCGACATGGTTATTCGTGTACTTCCAAATGGTAATTATCAAGTAGAAAGTGATCTGTATGTATTAACCTTGAATCCTCAACGAGGGGGGATCATCGAAAGTTTGCAAGCAAAGGCATTACAGAATAAAGAATTTGCCGATGCTACCTACGAACGTGGCTTCAATGAGTTACGCGGTTTTTTTATACAGGAGAATGCGTTTCTATCCGGCACAACGCACTCGGCGCGAATTGAAATTATAGAACAAGGGCCTTTGGCATCTACGATTGCTATTCACGGAAAGATCGGTTCGCATGATTTCATCCAGACTATCCGATTGAAACAAGGTGAACCATTGATTGATATGTCGGTAAAATTACTGTGGAACGGGGATGTACGGATCGGTGAACCCGGTATCGCATTTAAGGCTGACGATCCCCGAAAGGCGTTCTATGACGACCGGTATAAATTGCTGCTTCATTTCCCGACGCAAGTAGATGATCCGCAGATTTATAAAGATGCTCCGTTTGATGTATGTAAAAGTGGTTTGGAGAATACGTTCTTTAATCGCTGGGACAGTATCAAACATAATATCATTCTGCATTGGGTAGATTTGGCGGCGAAAGACGATTCATACGGTATGGCGTTATTTACGGATCATACCACAAGTTATGCACATGGGGAGGATTTTCCGCTGTCAATGACGGTACAATATGCCGGTAAGGGGCTTTGGGGAAAAGATTACATCATTGATCGACCTACGGATATTTCATACGCTCTGTTACCTCATCAGGGCAATTGGAAGCAGAGTCGGTTATGGACACAAAGCGAACGGCGCAACGAACCGTTAATTGCCTTCATAACAGACCGGGAGGCTTTGCCGGCTGTATCTTTTCTGTCCATAGAGGACGAGGCCTACGAACTGTCATCGATGTATTTTGAAGGAAAAGATTTGTACATCCGATTGTTCAACGCCCAAAGCGACAACAGTCAAAAGGAGATAACGCTCAAAGGCCATCCGGCAAAGATAAACCGGATCGAATTGGACGGCAGGATAATTGACACATTGCCTGTGCATGAAAAAGAGAGCGGTAACTGTTCTTTCAAAACATCCATACCGGCGTTTGGTTTACAGACCATCAAAGTCAGTAATTATTTACCGGCACGGAACAATTGATGTTTTCCGGTTGCTTCAAAAAACAGTCTGCGGCCGTGTAGTCGGGCCGTGAACGACAAGCTTTCCTTCCGGCGTGATTTCCATCGGGTCGATAAAAACCACCCTGTTGTCTCCGGTTTTAGTCGTGCGTGCATGATACACGTTGAGCATTTGTCCGTCTTCCAGGCGCAGCACCATGCAATGCCCCGTTCCCGTAACGTCGCCCCCCTTTTCTACGTTCTTTTCCAGCACAGGATTATTCTCCGCCTTTTGGAACGGCCCCAGCGGGCTTTTCCCCGTAGCATACCCGACGGCATAGTTTGCACCTCCGAAGTAGTTGGCCGAATACAACATATAATATGTATCCCTTTCTTTGATCAAGAAAGAACCTTCCGTCCAGCGACGGTTCACTTCCTTTGACGTAACCGAACGGCTTTCCCATTCCGCCTGCCGGTCGTCCATTTTGAAAGGAGGACGAAGCAACAGTACCGGTTCACCGATCACGCCCGTAAAATCCGGTTTAATCTCGACACCGTAAATCCAGCTTTCTTCAATTTCATCGAACCAGCCCTTCGCTTTTGCCCAATCGGCTATTTCGCTTTCTACCGGATGTTTGTAGCAACAACGGGAATAATAAAGGTAAACTTTCCCGTTCTCATCGTCGAAATAAAGGTTTGCATCAATGATAGGATAACCGGGATCGAACAGCGGGGCGCCGTTCATTTCCTTAAAAGGCCCGGTCGGCTTGTCGGCTACGGCTACACCGATACGGAACATTTCCTCTTCGTACGCCGGGTTGTTCTTCCAGTTTGCGCTATACCATATATAATACTTGCCGTTTCTTTCGTACACTTCGGGCGCCCAGAAGCAGTCCACCGTCCAGGAATCTTCCGTTGCTCCGGTATAAACAAGCCCTTCGTCTTTCCAGTCTTTCAGGTTATCAGAGGAATAAACCCGAAAGCCGTTAGGCTCCGAAGTACCGTACATGTAGAACTTACCGTCGGAAGCTTTCAGGATAAAAGGATCTCCAAAGCTGACGGGGACAGGGTTTTGAAGCGAATAACCGCTTGTTTCGGATTTTCCTGCACAACCGTACAGGAAGAAGAGGATCGAAAAACTGATCGGAAATAAATATTTCATCATGATTTTAAAGATTAAATACAGGAAATCATACACAAAGGTAATTGAAAATTTTAACAGGGCAAAACAGATAAAAACAACCATAAAAATACACATTTAGGCCATGCCCCAAAAACATCTAATTGCTTTCCCAAAGGCGATTAGATGATTTTAAAAATCATTTAGATGTCTTTCCAAAGGCGATTAGATGATTTTCCCAAAAACAATTAGCTTGAATTATTCATACTAAATAATTAACGAGAAGCCCGAAGGGCTGAATATTCATAACCGCAGGCGAGCGAAGCGTTGCCTGCGGTAGCCACTAAACACCAGGTCGCTGCCTGAAAGGCAGAACTTTTATCCTATTTTGTTCTGCCACTTCGGGCAGCAGTGTCCTCCCTTGCACTACCGCAGGCAACGCTTTGCTCGCCTGCGGTTATGAAAATTCAGC
>JAITVG010000239.1 GCA_031285925.1 Tannerellaceae bacterium | reverse complement strand
CAGGCATTTCACCAGGGTTTTAGGGATGCCGGCATTCACTCCGTACATGGAAATATGATCGCCGTTGTAGGTAGTCCATCCCAAAGCCAGCTCCGAAAGATCACCTGTTCCGATAACTATCCCACTTTCCTGATTGGCTATATCCATCAGCAGCTGTGTACGTTCCCGCGCCTGCGCGTTTTCATAAGTCACGTCGTGGTTATCCGGGTTGTGTCCTATATCCTTGAAATGCAGCAGGGTCGCTTCCTTTATGGATATTTCCCGCGACGTTATTCCAAGGGATTCCATCAGGGCGGTAGCGTTCCCGTATGTTCGTCCGGTAGTTCCGAAGCCGGGCATGGTTACTCCCGTGATCTGCTTGCGGGAAATGTTTAACGCATCGAAAGTCATGGCCGTAACGAGCAGGGAGAGGGTGGAATCCAATCCCCCGGAGATGCCTATGACCGCTGTTTTCGAACGGGTATGCTCCAGCCGCTTTGCCAGTCCCGCCACTTGGATACCGATAATCTCTTCGCATCTTTCATCGAGAAGATTGTCGGCGGGTATGAACGGATACGGATCGATCCGCCGGGTAAGTTCGAAGCCTTTATGCGGTTTCGCCAATACGAAAGGGATGGGAATGGCGCGTTTGTCATTGAAATCCGCTAAACCTTCCGTGAAGCAGGTATTCAAACGCCGGTCGTGCTTCAGACTGTCAATGTCGATCTCGCTGACCGTCAGCGTTCCTTCCATCGAAAAGCGGTCGGCTTCCGCAAGTATCTTCCCGTTCTCGGCGATAAGCGATCCGCCGGCAAAAACCATATCGGTGGTAGATTCTCCGTATCCGCAGGCTGCATGTATATATCCGGCGATGCAGCAGGCCGATTGCCGGATCGCTGCTTGTTTCCGCCGGGCATGTTTGCCGGCCAGTTCGCTGCTTGCCGAAGGGTTGATTATGATGTGGGCGCCGGCCATAGCCAGGAAAGCGCTTGGAGGTGCCGGCATTCGGAGTTCTTCGCCGATCTCCGCGCCGATCTTTACCGTTTCGCAGGAAAAAAGAAGATACGGGCTTACCGGATATTTCGCATTGCCGATCATAATCGTATCATCCTTTATCTCCCGCGCGGAAGTAAACCGGCGTTTTTCCTGAGATTCGCCGTAATTCGGCAGGTATGTTTTGGGAACCACACCCAGAATATTCCCGCTTTGGAATACGACACAGGCATTAATCAGCACATCGCCCATGCGGAGAGGGACACCGGTAAAGGTCAGCATGTTCAGGTCTTTTGTCTTCCGGATCAAGGCAAGAAGCGCCCGTTCGGCTTCATCCGGCAATGTGTGAGTGGTAAAAAGATCGAGGCAGGTATAAGCCGTAACGGCCAATTCGGGAAAAGCAATGATCTGCACACCCTGTTCCGATGCATTCCGCATCATATGCTCCATTTGATCTGTATTATATGTGCAATCCGCTACCCGAACAAGTGGAGTTGCCGCTGCTACTTTGATAAATCCGTGATCCATAATTCAATTGAATAAGTTGTTACAGGAATTACCTTCTTCCGCAGGCAGAAGAATTACGGCAAACGTACGCAAAAATTATGATTACGCGTGTGTGGAAAGAGAAAAACAGTGTCTTAGTTGTAGTAGAAATCCCGCAGTGTGCCCTGCAGTTCCTGGCGCGCGCCGAAGATGCGGCTTTTGACGGTTCCTATCGGGATATTCAGTTTTTCCGCGATTTCATTGTATTTGTATCCGCTGACATACATCGCAAACGGAACGCGCATTTCACTGTTCAGCGTCCGGATAGCCTTGTTTATTTCTTTAAGATCGTAGCTTCCTTCGGGCGAATCCATTCCGGAATGGTTGATGGTGTCTACATTGTACAGGTCGGTGCCCTTATCCACTACCGTCTGTGTGCGTACCACTTTGTGGTAATTGTTTATGAAAATATTGCGCATCACGGTAAGTACCCACCCTTTGAAATTCGCGTTGTCGGTGAACTTTTCCTGATTGTCGAGCACTTTCAACGTAGTGTCTTGCAACAGATCCTGTGCATCATCCCTGTTTGCCGTTAATTGCATGGAAAAATGCATCATGTTTTCCTGAAGTCCCAGTAACTGGCTCTGGAATAAGTTGTTTGTCGTTTTCATGATAATAACCTTTTATTTCGCTGTGTTTAATTATGTAATTTTTCTATTTGCGGTCGTTTTCGGATGACCATGAGCGAATATACAGCGGATATGGCGAGGGCTTAAAATAGTTTTTGAAGAAAAAAGATGAAAAAATGCAAGTTGTGCGAAATACTTGAAAAAGCCTGAAAAATGAACAGAATTTGCAACATGCCCAAGTTGCATATTTCAATATTCTCAAGAGAGTGATTATAATTCTCAAGTTAAAGTAGTCAAAGACCCTCGCGGTCGCCCGCAAGGCCTGTCTTTTGCCAAGGATTACAACCCTGATTAAAAGGCATTTATAAAACAAAACGAGGCTCCTGAAATCCTGTTAAACAGCGTGAATCCGTTGTTTAACGCACACCCCTCCGCTGTTAAACAGCGGGAGGTATCGGAGTGCACACGGGGCGCAGCCGTGTTAAACAAACTTTTCGACCGTGTTTCGTGTTTAACACGCAGGCCTTTTTGTTTTTTTACCTACCTTTGCTCAAACAGTTAGTCATTATGAAGTCATTATGAAAATACAACAGATACGGGAGTTTACCGAAGCAGCCCTTGTGTGCGGAGAAACGAACCGGGAGAAAGAAGTCTTGTCGGGCTTTGCCAGCGACCTGATGAGCGATGTGTTGAGGCTGGATACCGGCGATGTGTTGCTGATCACCGGACTGTGCAACCTGCAAACCATCCGAACGGCGGAAATGGCCGAAGTGTCCTGCATCCTTTTTGTCCGCGGGAAAAAGATCACTCCGGAGATGATTGAGCTGGCAAATGAAAACCGGATGGTTTTGATGACCACCGAATACTCCATGTTTCGCGCCGCCGGCGAATTGTATCTGAACGGATTGGCGCCTGTTTATTAAAGAAAGGAGAAAGATGTATGGTGTTCAGATACGAACTGGAAGGAGGCAATTTCTCCAAGGCAGGCCACGCCTCAAGCGAAATAAAGAAAACGTTGAAGCAACTGTCGGTCGATCCGAGAATCATCAAACGGATCGTGGTTGCCCTGTATGAAGCCGAAGTCAATGTGGTTGCCCACGCCTGGAAAGGAGAAGTGCTGGCGGAAGTGGAAGCCAATCAGATCACTTTGACGCTTAGGGATGAAGGCCCGGGCATTCCGGATATTCCGCTGGCAATGCAGGAGGGATATTCTACGGCATCGCCGGCTGTGCGCCAAATGGGCTTCGGCGCCGGTATGGGATTGCCGAACATGAAAAAGAATGTAGACGAACTGGAGATTGAAAGCCGTGTGGGTGTAGGGACGAATGTCCGCATGGTCACCCGCTTTTCCGGTGAATAAATTTCCCAACGAATAAGAATAAACTGTTATGGAAGAGGAAAAATTCTATCATGCCATTGAAGTAGATCACGACCGCTGCCTGGGATGTACCCGCTGCATGACCAAATGCCCGACGAAAGCCATCCGCATCCGTGACGGAAAGGCGCAGATCCGGAGGGACTGGTGTGTGGATTGCGGCGAATGCCTGAAAACATGCCCGACGCTGGCGGTCTACGTCGAAGAAGACGACTTTCGGAAGATATTCGATTACCCCTGCCGCGTAGCTCTGCTTCCGACTGTCTTTACCGGGCAGTTCTCCAAGTATACCACCGAGCAGGAGATTGTCGGCGCCATCCGTGAACTTGGATTTACGCATGTTTTTCCCGTGGAGTATTCCACCGACATGGTTTGCCGCGAAATGCTGCGCCGGATGGAAAGCGCGGAGGAAAAACCGGTGATCAGCTCCTTTTGCCCGGCCATTGTACGGTTGATCCAGATCCGTTTCCCCATGCTGGTGGACAATATACTGCCGGTGAAGCCGCCGGTCAATGCCTCGGCCACTTACTATCACCGGGTACTGGAAAACCGGGGGATCCCCGTTGAAGACATCGGTATCTTCTATATCAGCCCCTGCGCCGCGAAGATCGCCGCGCTGAAAGGGGAGGAAGGATACACTTCGGCCATCAGGGGAGTGATCAATCTGGATACCTTTTATAATAAGGTGTACCATGTACTGAAAAACCGCCCGAAGGATCATGTTCCCGATTGCGAACTTCCGCCTTCGCTCACGAAGAAAGAGATGCGCTGGAGCCAGACCGGAGGAGAATCCAAGCATTTCCCGGGACGGAGTCTGGCGATCGACGGGATACACAATGTAATCGATTTCCTGGAGCGCATGGAAACGACCGACGAAGTGCGCAACGTGGACTTCCTCGAATTGAGAGCCTGCAACAAGAGCTGCGCCGGCGGCGTATTGACCGTAGCCAACCGTTTCCTGACTGCAGAGCGGATGATGAAACGTTCGCAGAACCGCGACAAGATACCGATGATCTACGCCGCGGAAGACATGGACGCGCTCGCCTGGCTGAAGCAACACATCGCCATGCCGCCCGTACAGCCCAAAACAAAACTGATCTACAAGGGTACAAGGGAAGAAGTACTTGAAAAGATGGAGCAGGTGCGCAACCTGATGCGTTCGCTGCCGGGAATCGACTGCGGAGCCTGCGGAAGCCCCAACTGCCGCACACTGGCGGAAGACATCGTGCGCAACGAAGCCCGCATCAACGACTGCATTCTTATACGGAACACGAACAAAGAAAAAGAATACGAACATGAAGGTAAATGAATTGATTGAGGAACTGAATCTGACGCTTTTTTGCGGAGAAGCGGGAGTGGATAATGAGATAAAGGGAGGATACACCTGCGATCTCTTGAGCGACGTGATGGGCAACATCGAGGAAGGGATGGTGTGGATCACGATGCAAACCCATCAAAACGTGCTTGCCGTTGCTTCCCTGAAGGACGCCGCCGCCGTACTGATCGTGAACGGATACGAACCCGACGGCGAGATGCGGGAAAAGACAATGGAAGGAGCCATTCCCATACTCGGCACCAAACTCTCCGCCTTTGAGGCAAGTGGCATAATCTACCGCTTACTGCACGGAAAATGAATGAATACCCGGTCGATCTGCATATACACACCTGCCTTTCCCCCTGCGGAAGCTTGGCCATGAGTCCGTCGGCTATCATACAGGGCGCGCTCGCAAAAGGCCTGTCGGCCATTGCGATTACCGATCACAACACAACGTTGCAATGTCCCGAAATACAGGCACCGGGCAGGGAAGCCGGACTGACGGTCTTTGCCGGCGCCGAAGTAACCACCCGCGAAGAAGCCCATTGCATAGTGCTTTTCCCGTCGGAGGAAGTGCGCCTCCGGTTTCAATCCTACCTTGAAGAACATCTTCCGGCGGTGCCGAATAATCCCGAATATTTCGGCGATCAGGTGTGGGTGAACCGGCGGGAGGAGGTACTGGGGGAATATCCCCGGCTTCTGATTTCCGCCCTGCGGCAAAGCATCGATCAGGTGGCCGCCTGCGCCCGGCGGATGGGGTGCCTGTTCGTTCCTGCTCATGTGGAGCGGCCGGCCAACAGCGTGATCGGGCAACTGGGGTTTCTTGATCCGCGTTTGCCGGTCGATGCCATCGAATATCATGATCCGCAACAGTTTGAAAAGCTTCGCAAGGCGCATCCCTGTCTGGATAAATATACCTGCTACACCGCTTCGGACGCGCACTTTCCCGATCAAATAGGCACTCCCTGCGCACTGTTGAATGCCCCCTCGCTCACGTTTGCCAACTTGGCGCGTGCGTTTCATAAAGAAGAAGGATGCAGTATCTCTTCATTTTTTTGACGATGAACAATTTAAGTTTTCACATAACCGACATCACGGCCAACAGCATCCGCGCCGGAGCCTCGCAGATCACGATCGGCATCGCGATACAGGAAGGCGTTATTTCGATAGGAGTC
>JAITVG010000170.1 GCA_031285925.1 Tannerellaceae bacterium | reverse complement strand
ATATTTCGCCGGGCATCTCAAATTAATATTTCGCCTGTATATCACGAATCGGAAGATTTTACCTACGTTTGTAAATCAAATTAATCAACATTCAATATGAAGAAGCATTTTTTATTACTGGCGATCTGTACACTGTTCGCCTGCGAGGGGAAAAAAGAAGAAGCAACACTGTCCGGCCTGTATCCGTCGGAGTTCACGGCTTCGGTAGACGGGAAGAAAACGGCTTTATACACCTTGAAGAACGGCAATGGTGTGGAAGCATGTATCACGAATTACGGCGGACGCCTGGTTTCGCTTATGGTTCCGGATAAAAACGGAACGATGACCGACGTGGTGCTCGGCTACGGAAGTATTGCCGATTATCTGGCTTCCACCGGAAACTTCGGTGCGCTGATCGGACGCTACGGCAACCGGATCAGCAAGGGAGTCTTTACTCTCGACGGGGTTACTTACGAATTACCCCAAAACAACAACGGCCACTGCCTGCACGGAGGCGAACACGGCTACCATACGAAAATATGGGACGGCAAACAGATCGACGCTCAAACGCTCGAACTGCGTTATCTTTCGCCCGACGGCGATGCGAATTTCCCGGGAAATCTGGATATTAAAGTGACCTACAAACTGACAAACGACAACGCCATCGATATTTCCTACGAAGCAACGACCGACAAGGCTACCATCGTGAACCTGACCAACCACAGCTACTTTAATCTCTCCGGCAAGCCCGATTCGCCGATCCTGCGTGAAATCGTAATGCTCAATGCCGACCGCTATACGCCCGTGGACGAAACGCTTATTCCCACCGGCGAACTTGCTCCGGTAGAGAATACGCCGATGGATCTGCGCCAGCCCGTAGCTATCGGTGTGCATATCGACGAGGATTTCGATCAGTTGGTGAAAGGCCGCGGATACGACCACAACTGGGTGCTCAACAGCAACGGCGACATTAACGTGATCGCCGCAAAGACAAAAAACCTCGCCACCGGCATCACGATGGAGGTCTACACGAACGAACCCGGTATTCAGTTCTACACCGGCAACTTTATGACCGGAGAAGACAAGGGCAAACATGGCGTAACTTATCCTTTCAGAGGCGCTTACTGTCTGGAAACCCAGCATTACCCTAACAGTCCGAATCAGGAAGGCTTCCCGAGCACGGTGCTCCGTCCGGGCGAAAAATACTTTAGCCGCTGCATCTACAAGTTCGGAGTTGAGTAAAAGAGAAGATAATAAGGGAATAAATAAACACGGAGGCACAGAGATACAGAGTTTTTTTATTTTGATCATTATCAGAATAATAAAAAGTCTCTGTCCTCTGTGCCTCTGTGTTTAATCTCTTTAAATAGACTTTTGTCAAGCCTGCATTGTTGATTGTATCAAAGAAACATTTAATCCCAATGCGTTAGAAATCTTGATAAAACTTGACAGTTGCATATCTGTTTCACCCCTTTCAATATGAGCAATATAGCTGCGTTCTTTTCCTATTTTATCGGCGAGTTGTTGTTGGGTGATTTTTAATTCCTTCCGGCGTTCTCTCAATATTTCACTATAATAGGCCGAATAGGCATTTTCCTCAAATCCCGAACGGGTGAGCGTGCCCCGTTCTCCATATTTGCGGTCTAATATCGCACTTGTATCATGCAATTTTGCAAGCTTTTCAGGGTCTAAATTCCGTGCCATACTCTAAATCATTTAAAATATTAATAGCTCTTTTTATCTGTCGTTTGTACTCTTTGCTGTCTTTCTTCAAAAAACCGTTTAATAAAATCACATTTTTTGCCTGTATGATGTTTTCAACGAATTGTAATATTCGTCAAACTCATTGGTATGAAGCAATCTTCGGATTTTCCTGCTTTCATTTATCATGCCACAAATGTAACGAATAAATCACAATTATTCGTAAGAATTTGCATTACTCACTGATCTTCCGACGAAAACAAGTACGGAGGCGACGAAGAGCACGGCGAACAGAATGGCCATCAACCATACATACACGCCGGTGTTCATAATGCTCGTGCCTGCTCCGACCAGGGAACCTGCCACTCCGGCGGCAATGGCATAGAGCGGGACGAGCAAATTTTCTCGGTAAAGGGTTTGCTCAATCACAATGTCGGGGAAACCAAGCGTGCGGTATAAATCTATTTCATGGCGGCGGGCGGAGAGGTTCTTGCGGATCACGATGATAAAACTCACAATGCCCAGCAACAACCCCAAACCTCCAAGCGTCAGAAAGATGGTGAGATAGGTGTCGGTTACGGTATTGAATTGCTTCAGCCTGTCGTTGGTAGTGGAAACGCTGATACCGTATTCGCTCAACGCTTGCGCGAGTAATGTCCCGGCTTCTTCCCTGTCCGCCTCCTGTGTTTTAAGGAGAAAGACTTCGCTTCCGGTCGTTTCCGGCCATATTTCGGCAAAGAAACGGCGGTCGATCAGCAGGTTTCCCTGAAAGATTGAGTTCGACAGTGTGCCGGCCAACCGTATGGCAACAGGCTCTCCGCGGTCGTTCGCGTACCAAAGCGTATCCCCCAAGTTCTTCATCAAACCCCAGGTAAGCACGGTTGCATCAACCAAGGCGGGATAGGCTTCGCCGGGCTTCAACGGTTTCTGCATCTGCCGGAAAGTTTCTTCCCTGCCTTTTGCGTAGATGTTTTGTTCGAGTTGGAAGTCGCCGACCGCCAGGGCATTCATGTCCAGCCCTAAAACGGTAGGCGTACCGACCTTGTTCAGATTGAGGCAGCTTGCATCGTCGGCGCCGTAGCGAAAGCATTGCAGGATTTCTGTATCTGCGGGAAGATCCGCAAGCGACAGTTTCGCTTTCCCTTCCGTTGTAGACATATTATGATATACAGGCACCGAACTTTCACACCAGAGAGAAAACCCGCCTGTTCCGGTGCGCAGTTGCGAACTGTCGGCGAACCCTTTCCGGTTAAGCCCTACGGAGAAGACGATAAACACACCGGTGGCGAGGGCGAAGAACGAGAGTAGCGCCTGCTTCTTTTGGGCAAAAAGCGTGCTCCATACCAACCTGTCCGCATCGAAACCGGCGGAGGCGTCGGCGGTAGCGTCGGCGCCGTTGCGACAGATCAGATATTCGCCCCATAACGCCGCCGTTCCCGTGACAATTATTCCCGCAACGACAAAAAGCGCTACGGCGTGGAAGAAGATGAAGTTAATCGCCATCGTTGCAACCGCCAACAGGGTTGAGAAGATAACGCATCTCTTTTTCCATTTCAGGGAATGTACTTTCTTGCCGGCCTGCCGTTTTTTATCTTTCAGGCTTCGGATGATCATCCCGTAGAGCAATCCCGGCAAAAGGACAACGCCGACACAAAAGCCCATTATCACAGTGCCGACGGAGGGATAAACCGAGAAACCTTCCGTTTGCGTAGCTCCTCGCCACACGTTGCCCAACAGCCACACAACAAGGCCGGTATAGAGCAACCCGGCCACCACACCGGCTATCGAGGAGAGCAACACGACAGGCGCCGACTCCATCAGGAATATCCGCGCGATCCGCCTGCGGGTATATCCCAGCGCCTTTAGAAGATCGATTTCAAACCTTCGCCGGTAAAGCATTTCCGACACGGGAACAAGCATAAGCAATATGGCAGACACGACAATAAAGAAGCCGAGCGCAAGGAACAGGCCGGAGAAATCGACCCCGTTTATGGCGGCATACAAACCCTGTTCGCGGGGATGGATAACCTGAATACCGAACATGCCGGCATTAAGTCCGGACAGGTTGGGTGCGACATCCGGGATGCGTATGGCAGTGGCGTTTCCGTAGGCGTTCCCCCAGTCGGCGGCAACGGCATCGTAGGCGATAATGGCTTTGGGCGCGTCACGGTAGAGCTCCCAGTATTTTTCGTCTTCATCGGTGATGCGATCCATATCTATCGGCAGATCACTGTCCCAGTCCGTACACCGCTCCACATCGGACAGGCCGGGAAAGTCGGCGCTCAGGGTGCTGTCGGCCAGCAACTCCGTCAAGGGAACAACCTCTTTCACCCGCAGCGACAGACTGTCCGTTTGCAGGGTTTTCAGATCGTGCGAAGTGAAATAAACCACCCCTACCCGATCGCCGCTCTTGACTTGCAGGCGTTCGGCGGAATAGTCCGACAGGATGATTTCATCTTTCGACAGCGTTCGTCCCCGGTAATTATCCGCCGCGGTGACAAAAGAATAAGGTATCGCCGCCTCTGCATTCCCCCGGATGGAATTGGCCAGGTACGAAAACATCCGGTTGGCGTTCCGGTTATCCCGCCCGATGGTTTCCACCACCTCGCTTTGCAGGAAAACACGGTCGGAGGTAATCTCCGTAAAGCCTTCCCTACGGGTGACCGACAGTCCGGATGACGAATACTCCCAAACCTCTTGCAGCTCGCCTTCCGACACCTCTCCGGCGGCAAGTATAAGGTTGATCTTCCCCTCCGTTTGCATTACTTCGGACAGTTCTTCCCGACCGACAAAGATATTCAACGGCAACACCTGCTCGTTTTTCATGCTGATGTTCCCTCCGTCTTCTGCACCGAGCACACCTTCAAGAGTGAGGCGCATGCTCGTCGTATAGTTTTCGGTCACGAAAAGGGAACCCGACGGCACCAGCCCCGCCGCCGGCAAACGCAGCACGACAGCCTCCCGGTCGTTTCCTCCCAATTCTCCAAGCAAAGCCGGATTGACACGCGCCGAACCTTTGGCAATCGACAGATCGTCCACGCCCCACACAAAAACAGGGATCAACTTCCCCCGGTGCGCAACAAAGCCGTTGGTCAGCAGTATTCCCCTCGCCTCGCCGCCGAACAGAGGAGCGTCGGCCAACGCTTCGGACAGGAAGGAATGGCGGGAGAAGATGATCGTCTGCGTATCGCCAAGGCGTTCTGCCACCCGCTTGACCAATGTCGTCCGCACCGAATCGCCCACCACCAGGCTACCCGTCACGACGGCCACGGTGATAAGCGTCGCTACGCATACCAGCTTGTAGTAGCGGGCATGGAACACCATACTTTTATATATCGTACCCTTGAGATTCACAGCAGCAGGCCATCTTTAAGCGTGAGTA
The DNA here is from genome assembly GCA_031285925.1 of Tannerellaceae bacterium. Taxonomy (GTDB): domain Bacteria; phylum Bacteroidota; class Bacteroidia; order Bacteroidales; family Tannerellaceae; genus QVMG01. The sequence continues at coordinate 24,581 of JAITVG010000170.1, read as the reverse complement.
TGCGATGCGCCGCCGCGGATGTTTCGTCCGAGTGAGTCACCATAACGATTGTTGTCAGCAAACTCCCGTTCACTTCGGAAAGCAACGAAGCTATATGGCCGGCATTCTCCCTGTCCAACTGCCCCGTAGGTTCGTCGGCCAGCAGCAGCAGCGGCTTCATGATCAAAGCCCGGCACACCGCTACCCGGCTTGCCTCTCCGCCGGAAAGCGTATGCGGATATTGGTTTGCAACCTTTTCGATGCGGGTAAGCGCCATCAACCGGCGGGCGTATTCGATCTCTTCCGCACCGGCTTTGGCGCTGTGGGCGAGTGTGGGCAACAGGATGTTTTCCATCGCCGTGTATTGCGGCAGCAGGCGATGGTCTTGAAAGACGAAGCCGATCAGTCTGTTCCGTATCCGTCGGCAGTCGATTCCCGGAGCAGTCATCTCCGCGCCGTCCAGCAAGTAGCTGCCTCCGTCCGCCACGAGAAGCGTACCCAGAATAGACAGCAAAGTCGTCTTCCCCGAGCCTGAAGCCCCCTTTATCGCCGCAAATTCACCCTTGCCGACTTCCATGTTTACCCCCCGCAAAACGTAATTTCGCCGGTTCTCGCCGTCGGGATAACTCTTTTGTATATCTTTCAACCGAATCAATGCCATATTTAATGTTGTTTTTGATTTTATTCAGATAATTCAAGCCGAAAGATACAACGAATTTATATATATACACTACTTTTGCGCATCGCGATCCTTTCGCGAGAACTAATTAATCCCTAAATTCAGATGAAAGAAAAATTGATGACTCTGTTGCCGGTGTTGCTGTTCGCAGTGATCATGCAGGCACAAACCAACACTGCACCGTCCTACACTGTGAAAGGACAAGTGACGGACTCCATCTCCGGAGAAACTGTTCCCTACGCTACGCTGAACATCGTTCAGGCGAATGCTCCCCAGCAATCTGTCAAGATGCTGGCCTGCGATGACAACGGCCGGTTTGAAACCACCCTGAACGCGCCCGGCAATTATGTGCTGACTACCCGCTTCGTGGGAAAGCTTCCGGCCAGCAAGGCTTTTACGATCGGGGAAACCGACAGGGTTGTCGATCTGGGCAAGGTGATGGTTGCCGACGATGTCCGTCAGCTCAATGAAGTTACGGTGGCAGCTCAGAAGCCGCTGGTGAAAGTGGATATCGACAAGATTACGTACAGTCTGGAAGACGACCCGGAAGCCAAGGTAAACAATACGCTGGAGATGCTGCGGAAAGTGCCGATGGTGACGGTAGACGGCGAAGACAATATTCAGTTGAAAGGCTCTACCAACTTCAAGATATACATGAACGGTAAGCCGTCGAACCTGTTGAGCAACAATCCGTCAGAGGTATTGAAGAGCATGCCCGCCAATTCGGTGAAAGACATTGAAGTCATTACAGATCCGGGAGCGAGATACGATGCCGAGGGTATAGGCGGCATCATCAATATTATTACGCAAAGTAACAGTGCGCTTCAAGGAATCACGGGCAACGTGCGTGCCTTCGCAAACAATTGGGGCAGTGTCAATGGCGGCGCCTACGTGTCGGCCAAGGTAGGGAAACTGGGGATTACGGCCAACTTCAACCAGTCGCAGAACAACTCCCCGTGGAGTGATTCGGAGGTTATCATCGACAACTTTATGGAAGGCAACGAATACCTCCTGACGCAAGACGGGAGAAACAGATATAAGGGGCCTTTCCAGTTCGGGAATCTGGAAGCAAGCTACGAGATCGACACCCTGAACCTGATCAGCGTGGGAGGAAATATCTTCAACGGCAGGATGAAAAACATCTCCGAACAGGAGGTGATCCGGACGAACGACAACAAGACGCCGGGATATTCCTACGACCGTAATTCCACTTCCGAGAATACGTTCGGATCGACCAGTTTCAACGTAGACTATCAAAGATCCACAAGCAAGAAAGACGAGCTGCTCACCGTTTCCTACCGTTACAGCAATTCGCCCAACGACAGCGAAAACCGGACAGACTTGGACAACGTGGTAGACTACGTTCCCGAAACGGGGAATACATACCCCCAGCACAGTATCAACGACGCGGCGACCATCGAACATACGGGGCAGATCGACTACACTACTCCGCTTTTCAAGGGGCACACTCTCGAAACCGGACTCAAGTACATCAACCGCAAAAGCCGGAGCAACACCGAACGCCTGATGTTTGAAGACAACAAGTGGATAGACATATCTTCGCTCGACAGCCACTTCAACCACCGGCAGCATATCTATTCCGGCTATCTCGGCTATGCCATACGTGCAGGCAAATTCGGATACAAATTCGGCGCGCGGGCGGAAGGCACTGCCCTGGATGTAGCTTTTGAGAAAGCGCCGGATCTCAACTTCAGCAAGGACTACTTCGACTTCGTGCCCAACGCAACGATCTCTTACCAGCTCACCATGACACAGCAGTTGCGCCTGGGATACAACATGCGCATTTCCCGTCCGGGCATCTGGTACCTGAATCCCTACGTAAACGACACCGACCCGGAGCGTATCAGCTACGGAAATCCGAAACTCGACACGGAGAAGAGCCACAATATCACCTCAAACTACAGCTTATTCTCGCAGAAGTTCAACATGAACGCCAGCCTCAACTATTCATTTGTCAATAACTCCATCGAGAGCTACAACTTTGTCGATCCCGAAAGGCCGGGAGTTCTCCAGACTACCTACGACAATATCGGGCGCACCCAGCGGGTAGGCCTCTTTCTTTACGGCAGCTGGAATCCGGTTCCGCTGTTCCGCATCTATGTAAACGGAGGATCGAACTATGTAGATATGAGAAGCGACAGGATGAAGACTAAGAACAGCGGCTTCGACGGGAATGTCTTCGCAGGCGTCCAACTGACCTTCCCGCAGGACATCCGCCTCAACGTGAACGGAGGCTATTATGCTCCCTGGATTCAGTTGCAGGGCGAAGGCTCTTCCTTCCATTTCGTAGGGTTTAACCTGAGCAAGGATTTCCTCAAAAAGAAACTAACGGTTATGGTAATGGCGCAAAATCCGTTCTGGGAAACGATCAAGAGCGAATCGCGCAGCTCCGCTCCCCTGTTCAACATGCACAACATAAACCACCGCGTTTCCCGCATGTTCGCCCTTAGCGTATCCTACCGCTTCGGCTCGCTGAAGGAACAGATCAAGAAAGTAAGGCGCGGCATCAGCAACGACGACGAAAAGGCCGGCGGATCATCCGGCAGCGGCGGCGAAAGCGGCGGCGGTGGCCAGACGATGTAAGAGATAAAAAGATTAAACACAGAGGCACAGAGAACACGGAGTTTTTATTATTCAGATATGAGAAAAATATAAAACTCCGTGTTCTTTGCGCCTCTGTGTTTAATCAACTTTACCTGACAGAGGTAAACCCGCATTCCTGCAAGACTATCTCTGCCGACTGCGTTTGCAGCCATTCGTACAGTTTATAGCCCATCGAAGTGCGATCGAGGTCGGAGCGGATGATGGCGTAAAGCTCCGTCGTGAGAGGATATGTGCGGTCTTTTATCGTGGTTGCATCGGGGGCGATTCCGTTGATGGCGAAGACCGGTTCATTCGGCCGCATCATCACCATATCCTTATAGTTCTTAAAGATGTAACTGATCCCGTACGGATTCCTGTCCATTTCCAGGAACACTCCGGCCATGCTCCATACATGCTGCTCTTCGGGAAACTCGGCCGGTTCCTGTCCGTCCATAACCAGTTCGCGCAAGGCCTCCTCACTGCCCGAGTTGCGGGGGCGGGTGTAAACGGAAATGGGCGCCCTGTTTCCGCCTACCTGCAACCAGTCGGTGATCTGTTGGGTGAATATCTTTCGGATCTGTTCCAGGGTGAGAGAGCGGACGGGGTTGGCGGCGTTTTTAACAAACACGAAGGCATCCAGGGCAATGGGCGTTTGGACGAGCGTAACACCGGCGGCATCGGCGGCGGCCTTCTCGTCGGGCGAGGCGGTGGTGGAGCGCAGGATTATATCGACATTCCGGTTGATTAGGTTCATGATTGCGCCGTGGGTTTGCGAGGTTTGGATGCGCCCGTCGATAAAGGAGCCGTCAGGATTCATACCCTCTCCTTCGGGAACTATACACAACTCATCCGTATTTGATACCCGATCCCACCCGTACGGCAGCCCCAGCAGTTTGCAGGCAACCATCACGTTGAGTATCCGCGTGGAAGTGGCGCCGTCCACCCGGGGATAGTTCTCCCGCGTAAGTCCGGCGATACCCTCTGCCCATTTGGCGTAAATATCCGTGTCGCCGGTGATGAAGTCGGTATCGAAGTTCCACGGATCGGTCAGCGCGGCATCCTTGTACCATCCCTCCAAAACGTAGCCGGGCTTGGTCACGTTCGCCGGAATGCGCAGCCGGTCGCCCTCCTGCTGATAACCCTCAGTCCATGTATCGCCGCTTTCAGAGTAAGGGGGAGCACCGCCGTTGCCGTGAAAAGTAAAGGTGAAAAGACGGCTCCAACCGGCATAGAGCGTCATATCGCCCGTGACCACATCGGTTCCAAAGTTCCATTCGTTGATCGCTTCCGGCTCCCTGTACCATCCGCGCAACCGCAGGTTTTGCGGGGGATTCATATAGAAATCGTTAGACAGCAGCTCGCCTTCAACCGCGATAACCGTCACTTTTTCGTTGGAATAATAATTGTTGGCATCGAAAGTAACTGTGTAGTAAACAAGTTCCTTCTGGCAGGAGGTAAAAAGAGTCGCCGCAAACAGGGCAAGGACGACAGGCGTTAATACATTCTTCATAAATGATTGATAATTAATTGATACTTCATATTTTCCTTTGCCGCAAAGGTAAGAAACTGTTTAAATTTTCTGTGGAAAATTTAAACAGTTTCTTAGGGTTTTTCCGACGTCATTTGCTATATACTCAATAGCTGTCTTATGAAAAAGGAAACACTGTATAGATTTTTTGAAGGAGTTGCTTCCGCTGAGGAAAGGAAAGCGATAAAAGACTGGTTGGAAACAACGGAAGAAAACCGGGAAGAATTATTTCGGGAACGGGAATTTTTCGACGCATTGATCCTGTCGGACGAAACGGAAAAGGCAGCAAAACGTATTGCTTTAAAGAAAAACCGTATACGCCGTGTGCTAACGGAAGTGATGAAGATTGCAGCGGTGGTGGCAGCCGTGCTTGCGGTGGATAGTTACCGGCACATAAAGATGATGGACAAACAGCAAAATGCTTTTCAAGCTGTGCAGAACACAGTTACTGTTCCTGCCGGCCAACGGGCTAATTTACGGTTGTCGGACGGCACGAACGTGTGGCTGAATGCACGTACAACGATTACTTATCCGGCTTTCTTTACCGGATCGAACCGCGAAATCCGCCTGGATGGAGAAGCTTATTTTGAAGTCGAGTCTGATCCGGCAAAGCCATTTATCGTCCATACGACTAAATACGATGTGGAAGTATTGGGCACTTCCTTTAATGTAGAGGCTTACGAAGGTTCCGCAGGTTTTGAAACCGCGTTGATGGAAGGAGAAATACTGGTATACTCTCCCGAATCGCCTCGCAAGATACGCCTCACTCCCGGCTACAAGGCAACGGATATCGATGGGGCTTTAACTACCGGGATCATAAACGACCATGATATTTATCGCTGGAAGGAAGGGCTGATTTGCTTTAAGGATATGAAATTTCCCGATCTGATGAAGGAATTTGAGAAATGTTACGGTACAAGGATCGTTGTGGAAAACAAACAGATCGACGGTAAGGTCTTTAGCGGGAAATTCCGTATTTCCGACGGTATCGTCAGTGCTCTTCGGGTATTGCAGAAAGAAGGGCGATATACTTTCGAACACAACAGTGAGGAAAATACAGTATTTATAAGATAGAAGTCGAACACTTAAATAGAATATGCCTATGGAATAGCTACAACCACCTTGAATTACCATAAAAATTCACTTGGACAACTGAACAGTAAAAAGCCGGCAAGTGCGGGAACACTTACCGGCCCATGAATTAACACAATCGGTTTAATTGCATTAATAACTAAGACATTTCAAAGATATGGACAAAAAATTATTTCTGCAGGGCTTTCATGTCAAAAAGTCCTCGAACAAACACTTATTTAGAATTATGAAAACGACTGCATTATTTCTGTTCTTTTTTGTGTTTTGCCTGAGCGCGGAGTCGATTCATTCGCAAAACACAAAATTCTCCCTACAGAAAACACATGCGCCGCTGGGTGAAATTATCGAAGAGATAGAACAGCAATCCAACTATTTGTTTGTCTATACTCGCGATGTAGATATCAACCGGGAATATTCCGTAAACGAGAAACAGTCCACAATCCGTGAAACCCTGGACAATTTATTTGCGTCTTCCGGAATCAAATACGACATTGAAGGCTCTTACATTGTTCTTTCAACCGGACAAACAGAAGTCTCATCTCCCGCTTCTCAACAAAACGGCTTCTCTGTTTCCGGCGTCGTAGTGGACAGCCGGGGCGAACCGGTCATCGGAGCCAATGTTTCCGTAAAAGGAACCACAACGGGGAATATTACGAATATAGACGGAGAATTTACTCTGTCGGTACCGCAAGGTGCGACCCTGGTTGTTTCCTATATCGGCTACATTACCCGGGAAATCGTGGTAAACAGTCAAACGTCTTTGCGCATCGTCCTTTCGGAAGACACACAGACACTGGACGAGGTGGTGGTAGTAGGGTATGGAACAGTAAAAAAACGAGATTTGACCGGATCCGTATCTTCCATCAGCGCCGCTAAAATAGCAGAAGTACCGGCATTGACAGCTACAGAAGTATTGCAGGGAAGGATACCGGGGGCGTTAGTAACCAATACAAGCTGGGGACCTGGGGCAACCGCCTCTATCCTGATACGTGGAAAACGTTCGATAAAGGCGAGTAATGACCCGTTATATGTTGTAGACGGAATACCGATGACTGCCGGAATGAGCGAGATAAGTCCTTCGGATATTGAATCAATCGATGTGTTGAAAGATGCCTCGGCAACTGCTATTTACGGTGCCCGAGGTGCAAATGGTGTTATTCTGATTACGACGAAAAAAGGAGCGGAAGGAACTGTACAGGTAGACTATAATGGCTACGTGGGTGCGCAAACAATCCTCAATCAAGTCGAATTGATGAACGGAGCGGAATATGCGGAATATGTACGTGAAAGCTACCGCACTATCGGGCGTTATGATTCGGATGTGCCCAATAAAGACTTGGATTTCACCCTGCCTTCTTTCGGAGGAGGCGACCCTATTTCGGATCCTTATACCTGGGAATCCATTGCAATGGGGTATGATGCCAACGGAAATTACGATCCGTCCAAGGTTCGTTCATCTGCCGAATGGTGGAAAGATGTGGCTCGCACCGGGATGATCACTAATCATGAACTGAGTATCCGCGGCGGTACGGACAAAACCCAGTATATGACCGGTGTGACATACCATGATAACAAAGGGATCTATAAGGATCGCGACTATGAACGTTATTCTGTCCGTTTCAATTTGAATCATCAAATAGGAGAACGCATTAAAATAGGAGGAAATACGCAATTTTCCCGCTCGGTAAACAATAGAGGGAACGGTCTTCAGAACAACTGGCGGGTAAATCCGTTAGGGCGTTATTACGATGATGAAGGAAATCTGCTGAAAATGGTATCCGGAACCGACACGCAGTGGTGGAATCCGCTACAATATCTTGTTCCCGGCAATAAAGTAAATCCACTGACTCAGAGCAGATATTTGGGAAGTTACTATGGCGAAATTGAATTACCTGTCGACGGATTACGTTTCCGCACCAATCTGGGGATAGACTTTCTGGCAACCCAAGATTATAACTTCGCATCCAGCGATGCACGTCAAGGAGCAAATAACTCGGCAAATAATAATACGAAACACGAATTTATGTACACTTGGGAAAACCTGTTGTATTATGACAAAACGATAAAAGAACATAGGTTTGGCGTAACACTTCTCCAATCCATACAGGAATATACGATGGATCAGAATAATATTCCTGTGGAAAAACTCCCTTCCGACGATCTGCTTTGGTATGATGTAGGTTCTGCGCAAATCCCCGGCAGTATATCAAGTAACCACCAGCGGTGGAGCCTTGCCTCTTTTATGGCCCGTTTGAACTATGGTTTTCGCGATCGCTATTTGCTTACCGTATCGGCTCGTTACGACGGTTCTTCCCGTTTGGCCGATGGACATAAATGGATTCTTTTTCCTGCTGCTGCATTGGCATGGCGTATGAATGAAGAAGCTTTCCTGCGTGACGTGAGTGCTGTCGATAACCTTAAACTGAGATTCGGCGTAGGAACAACTGCCAATACGGCGATTGGCCCTTACCAGACGAAAGGACAACTCAGCACCAGATATTATAACTACGGAAGCAATAATATTATCGGATATGCACCGGGCGGATTGCCTAATCGGGCATTGACATGGGAATCTACGAGTCAGTGGAACTTGGGAATTGACTTCTCTTTCCTGCGCAGGATAAGCGGTACAGTGGACCTGTATCTTTCAAATACGTTCGATCTGTTGCTCGACCGTCAGCTACCTGTGGTTTCAGGATACGGAAGCGTACTTTCCAACGTAGGGAAAACTCAAAATCAAGGGTTGGAAATCAGCTTGAATACGATCAATACACAACAGAAAAATTTCACTTGGACAACCGACTGGATGTTCTATACCAATAAGGAGAAAATTGTGGAATTGTATAACGGAAAGCAAGATGATATCGGTAGTGGCTGGTTTATCGGAAAGCCTATCAATGTTTTCTTTAACTACAAGAAAACAGGTATATGGCAGAATACGGAAGCAGACCGGATTGAAATGGAAAAATTCAATGCAAACGGAGGCACTTTCAAACCGGGTTCCATCCGCCTGCTGGATAAAGATGGAGATTATAAGATCACGGCAGAAGACCGGGTGATACAAGGGCAGGCTCGACCGAAGTTTATCGCCAGCATAATTAATAATTTCCAATACAGGGATTTTGATCTTAGTATCTTCCTGTATGGAAGTTTTGGTTCCATGATCGAAAATGGTTTTAGCTATTTTGAACAAGCTTATCGCAATAATAATGTAAAAACAAATTACTGGACTCCAAATAACCCGAGTAACGACGCGCCTCGTCCCGATCAGTCTACACCACCGGCTTATGTAAACACGATGAGATATGAAAAAGCGGACTTCCTGCGAATTCGTACAATCACGTTGGGATATACATTGCCGAAAAACATTACACAGCGCTTGACAATGAGGAATTGCCGTGTCTATGCCACAGCCCAGAACCCTTGGATATGGACCAATTTCTCCGGAGTTGATCCCGAAGGAGCATCAGGATACGCAGCCCCCAGTGTGAGCAGTTGGATATTAGGATTGAACATAGGTTTTTAATAAGTAAGCATGAAATAATCATTGAATTATGAAACAATATATAAATATTATTCTGATTGCAGCCCTGGTTTACGGCTTGATAAGTTGTGAAGATTTCCTCACAGAAAAGGAAATGCCGCGAGTAACGATTGATTTTTACGGAACACAACAGGGTGCGGACGCTGCGGCCATTGCAGCTTATAGCTATATGCGATATGGTCTTGGTGGTGAACGATCCATTTATTTCACAGAATTGGGTACTGACCTGTTTACACATGGAGAAGATGGTGGTCAATCAGCCGGAGCATTCAATTTGTATGATAACAATATGAATCCATCCTATTTTACATTGTATGAATATTGGGAAAATCTATATAAAGGAATCGCTACGGCTAATCTGGCATCGCAGGCTCTGAGAGAAGGTTCTTTACCCGAGAAAGATAAAAATGAAGCAATTGCGGAAATGCTGTTTGTCCGCGCTTATTTTTATTTCGATCTCGTACAGCAATTCGGACGGATTCCCTTAGTCATTGAGGCAAGTTACGAAGTGCGAACCGATTTTTCACGGGCATCTGTAGCCGAAGTGTATAATCAGATCATCGAAGATCTTACGTTTGCCTCTGATAACCTACCGGAAATACCGAAAGCCGTCGGGCGAGCTACCCGTTATGCCGCATCTCACCTTTTGGCCAAGGTGTATCTGACAAGAGGAAGCGCTGTCACTGATGAACGCGGACAGCAACCTGACGACATGGAAAATGCCCTCTTATATGCACGCCGGGTGATCGACAGCGGCAGACACACTCTTATGAGTAATTTTTCCGATCTGTGGAAAATGGCAAACGAAATGAATCAGGAGGTGATCTTTGCTGTTCAGTTTACCAATGAGTTAGTCTATAATGAAAGTGGCAATACACTTCATCTGTATTTCGGATCATGGTATGAAGATCAGGTAGGCATGGTGCGCGACATCGAAAATGGGCGCCCTTACAGGCGGTTTAACGCCACGAACAAAGTAATGCTGAATCTGTTCGACCGGAAAAATGATTCACGGTATTATAAAAGTTTTAAGTGGGCGTACTACGCAAATCGCCAGAATGACAAACTGGAATTAGGTGACACTGCTATCTATTACAGCCTAAATCCGCCTGTGCAGGAATATCGATACAAATACTTCACATGGGATCGGGAAAACCGGGAAAATAACCGGCGTTATTTTCCTCCGTTGGTGAAGCATTTTGATAACACTCGACTCACAGTAGCACAAGAAGCAAGCAGTCGCGACTGGGTGCGTATACGCTTGGCGGAAACCTATTTGATTGCAGCAGAAGCTGCCGGACGGAAAGGTGATTTGGCAACAGCCGTTTCTTATATCAATGTGGTGCGACAACGAGCTGCCTGGCAGGATGGAGAAACCAAAATGCCACAATACTGGCGGGAAGAAGGAGGTATTCCGGGTGACACAAACAGTACTTACGACCTGATTAAGGTGTCGGAAGATGATTTGCGGATAAACTTTGTCGATTTTATACTTGACGAACGTGCAAGGGAATTGTTGGGAGAAGTGTGCCGCTGGGAAGACTTGGTGCGTTGTGAAAAGCTACTGGAATATGTAAAGAAATATAATCCGGATGCAGCAGTGAATATTCAATCCTATCACAAACTGCGCCCCATTCCGCAAAACCATATCGACCGGCTCAATCCGCAAGGCTTGGATTCCGAAGAGCAAAACGAAGGTTATTATTAAGTCGTAAACGCAGAATGTTGCGAAAGAAAATCAATATAAATTGTGCTTCTTTCGCAACATTCCTTTTATTTTGCAGCAGCTTCTAAAAGTCTGTCTAAATTTTATTAATACCTGATCTTTATGTCACACTACGAAATGAATTCTTTTTTTAATCTTAGGAAGGAACAGACGGAATGGTGCTGGTTAATGTGCTGGGCAGGATTCCTGCAAAGAAGCAATTCCAAAGAGCTGATATTTCAAGTATATAATGATAGAAAAGTTCGTTCATTAGAATAACACTCCCCTTCTAACACGCGTACACACAGCATATTGCCGATTCTTAAAAAGTGTTTCTATATATAGTTCCTCCTTGATTGCGGCCTGTTGGGTTGTATGGCAAATGCACCCGCCGGCCAAATGCTGGTGAGGAATAATGTATTCAAGGAATTTAAAGGAACTTTCACCGAACAGTTTGTTCTTCAGCAACTTGTTGCCATGGGAACACCCACTTATTACTGGAGCAGCAACTCAACCTCTGCCAAAATAGATTTCGTTATTCAAACCGATAAGCGTGTCATTCCCGTCGAAGTAAAAGCCGAAGAGAATGTCAGGGCAAAATCCATGTCGGAGTATATCAAGAACCATCCGCAGTACGCATTGAAGGGATTACGCATATCAATGTCGGGCTACCGAGATCAAGATTGGATGGAAAACATACCTTTGTTTGGCATCGCGAAGTATTTTTCGGAGGCTAACGACTTTTTACAAGACAGAGCGCTGTAGTCAGCCTTTAATTTCCGCTTATGCGGCTCGGATTGTCGAATGTATTCGTCGAAATCACTCATGTTATCATCAAATTATGAAAAACATGCAAATTATTTTATCTCGATGATTTGTTTCTTATCCAATGCCAATTTTTTCAATACTCTATCCATTACATAATAAACCACGGGCACAACAATAAGTGTCAGAAACATGGAACTAATTAATCCGCCAATCATAACCCAAGCCAGACCATTTTTCCATTCGGCTCCGGCTCCGGTTGCCAAAGCAATGGGAAGCATGCCTGTTACCGTCGCAGCGGTTGTCATCAGGATTGGGCGGAAACGTTGGCGGGTTGCCTCTATGAGTGCAACTTTCAGTTCCATTCCTTTTGCTTTTGACTGATTAGTAAAATCGACCAGTATGATAGCATTTTTGGCTACAAGTCCTATGAGTGCAAGTAACCCAAGCAAAGTAAACAGGTTAAGGGTATCCATTGTCAGAGCCAAAGCAAGCAATGCGCCTATTATGGAAAGAGGAATAGAGATTAATACTACAAAGGGATAGATGTAGTTATTGTATAGCAATACCAGAATGAGGTAAACCAATAGTATAGAGATAATAAGTGCCAAGCCCATCGTACCAAAACTTTCGTCCTGCATTTCGAGTTCGCCGCCGGGAATGACCATGATGTTTTCCGGTAAATCGGTAGTGTTTATTATTTGGTTGACGTTTTGTCCGATGTCGCCCGTTGGCCGTCCTCCGACTTGACTGTTTAGTGTTATGCAGGCACTCCGGTTACGACGTTCGAGAATGCCCGGCGCATCGGTTTCTTCTATCCGTGCAAATTGTTTCAATTTGACGGCTTCGCCGGAGGTATTTATTAATGCGAGATTCTCGACGTCTGCCGTACTTCTTCGGCCGAAGTTATCGAGGCGGATATTGATGTCATATTCGTATTCACCTTGTCGAAACTTCGCCTCACTATTTCCACTGAAAGCATTATTGAGTGTACTGCCTAACACCTCGAAAGGGATTCCCATAGCTGACATCCGGTCACGGTCGGGGATGATACTGATTTCGAGGCTGCTTGCCCCGGCGGATAATTTGGGATCGACGATGCCTTTTACGGACTTGATTTTGTCAAGAATAAGGTTTGCAGCTATTCGCACGGAATCCATATTGTGCCCGGTGATGTGGTATTGCACCGGAGCCTCGTCGATATTGCCCATTAAGTCGGTCATTGCCACCCATATTTGCGCTCCGGGTATATGTTGTTGCAGAAAGAGTTTTGCTTTCCGTGAGAAATCGGAAGTTGAAATAGTACGCTTGTTGTGTGGAATCATTTTTACACGTAGATCGGCTAAACAGGCTTGTGGTTGTCTGTTTTCTTCTGTCCCTACGGTCGTAAATATAGTTTCGACTAAGGGGCTGCTCCTTAATGCGTTTTCTGCTTTGTAGGCTGCCTGATTGGTTTGTTCGATGGTAACATCACGGGGCAATTCTATCTTGATAACAAATTGTCCCTGATCTCCTTGTGGGGCTAAATTACTTCCGATAAAGCCAAACGCTATCAGGCTTACGGAACCGACTAAAAGTACAAGAGTTACAGCCAGGGTAATCAGTTTGTGCGATAAAGACCAGCTTAAAAGATTGGAGAACCATCCCGCTATCCTCTCTATCCTGCTTTCGAAAGCATGAACGCCTTTCCCGATAAAACTCTGACAATTGAACTCATTTATCCTTCCAAACCGGGAATAAAGCAACGGCACTACGGTAAAAGAAACCAAGAGGCTGAACAATACCGCAATGGCGATAGTAACGCCAAATTGACGGAATACATTGGCAATAGTTCCTTGTGTTAATGAAACAGGAATGAATACTACGACCAGTACCAGTGTGATGGAAACGATTGTCCTGCCTATTTCACGAAGTCCGTCGTATACCGCCTGCATCCTGTTTTTCCCCATTTCCATGTGTCGATGAATATTTTCGATAACAACAATAGCATCATCAACCAATATACCGACCACCAGCGTTATGGCTAACAGTGACATCAGGTTCAGGCTGAACCCCAACAGATACATAACTATAAATGTAGAAACAAGAGACAACGGAATCGCAATAGAAACAATAACGGAATTTCGTACACTGCTTAGAAATAATAGCATCGTGAAAGCTACGAGAATGATAGCTATAACGAGGTCGATCATTACAGAGTTAGAGGCTTCCAGTGTAAATTCCGCATTATCCGCCGCTATCATAAAATTTAATCCGACCGACTCATATGATAATTGCAGGGCATCCAGTATTTCGCGTGTGGTTTTGGATATTTCCACGGTGTTGGCATCAGCGGAACGCTGTACGGTGATACCTATGGAGGGTATTCCACTTATCCGGCTAAGAGTTTCCGGCTCTTTATACCCGTCGTGTACATCCGCAATGTTTTTTACTTTTACGGCTGTTCGGTCGGGCATATACTTTACGATTACATTTTCAATATCGACAATGTTATTATATTTACCCTGCAAGCGGATTTGTGTCTGCTTGTTATCGCTTTTTATCTGTCCCGCAGGAAAATCAAGGTTTGAGTTTATCAATACATTGCTGACGTCGAGAATGGAAAGTCCGTATGCAGCCATCCTTTCTTTATTGATGTTTACCTGTATTTCGCGCTCATTTCCTCCGATGAGCGTTACCTGTGCCACCCCCGAAATACTTTCCAATGCGGGTTTTATTTCATGGTCTATCAGATCATAAAATTCCGTTTCGTCCATATTGCCGGTTGCACCGATAGTCATAATGGGAATATCCGCCAGACTGAAATCATTGATGGACGGTTCTTTTACGCTTTCCGGCAGGTCGGAACGTATGGCATTTACTTTTCGTTGTGCGTTTTGAAGCGCTTTGTCAAGGTCAGTCCCGGCCTTTAAGTGAATCGTTACTAAGGAATAATTTTCCATTGAGGTAGAAGTTATATCATCTATTCCTTCTATGGAAAAGATGGCATCTTCTATCTTTTGGGTAATGGAATTTTCTACTTCACCGGCTCCGGCTCCCGGATAAGCGGTACTGATGGAAATAACATCCAATGTCATACTTGGCATTAACTCCCTGTTGAGTTGTGTCAAAGAATAAATACCGAAAAAGGCAAGCATAACGAATGTTACCACGACTGTAGTCGGACGGGTGATCGACGTTTTTATGATATTCATTTCTTATAAATTCAGGATGGATATTTCTGTGCCGTCAATCAGGTTGATTTGCCCACTTTTAATAATGGTATCATCGGACGATATTCCGTCAGTTATTTCAATATATTTTCTCTCCGAAATACCAACTTGCACGCCTACTTTATATGCTTTACCCTCTTTCACCACAAACACATGAGGGGCTTTCATTCCACCGACAATGGCTTCCCTGCTTATTACAAGAGTATTACGGCTATTCCCGTCTATGTTGAAAATAGCGGTAGCGAACATACCGGGTTGTAGTTTCGGAGCGTTTAACGTCAATTCGACCGAATAATAATACCGGTCATTGCTTTTAGGGGAAATTGCCTCAATTCTACCGATAAATGTGTTATCGGGATATACATCGGTCGTGATGGCTGCTTCCATGCCCACTTTTAGTTTCAACACTTCTTGTTCCGTTACGCCGGCATACATTTTCAATGCTTTATTATCCACAATATCGACAACACTGCTACCAACGGAAAGCAACGTTCCTTCTTCAAAATAGTCTTTGTTAATGACGCCGGATGTGGGGGATATAATGGTCGTATTGTTTAACTGGTCTTGCAGGTCGGTTATCCTGCTCTCGATACTGTGTAAGGCAATCTGGGCGTCTTCCAGTTCCCGTATCGTTACCGCACCAATGGACGCAAGGTTTTGAAAACGTTCCACATCTTTTTCCGCTTTCGCCAGATCCAATCCGGAGAGCCGTAGGTTTTCCCCTATTACATTGTTTTCAAGTTGTGCGATCACAGTTCCCCGGCTTACAACATCGCCTACCTTTGTGTGTTTTCTCACGACAATACCCTTTGCTTTTGAATAAACCACGACCTCGTTTTCCGAATCAATACGACCGTTCACACTGATTTTTTCGCTCAAATTCATATATTGGGGCTTCTCTACTGTAACGGGAACTACTGTATTTACAATCAATGATAATTCTGCATTGCGGTCGATGGTTTGTTTATTTTCGATCAACTTCCATGCGATGAGGCTGACAATGGAAACCGTTATAATGATTGGTATTACTATTTTTGATTTCATTTTTTTGTGTCGCTTAATAAGTGTTCAAGTGTTCCGCTTGCTCTCAGCAAGTCTATTTCTGTCTTTTTATAGCGGATAAGTTCGATTGAATAACCTATTTTTACTTCATGTAAAGAGGTTTCTGTTTCAAGAAGGTCTGTTATGTCCGCCAAACCTTCGGAGTATAATGCCATTGTTTGGGTATATACTTTTTCTGCCAGTTGCAGATTCCCGGATTGCACCTGTACCAACTCATTAATTATCTCTAATTGATTCTTCGCATTCAGGTAATCAACAGATAAGGTTTGTCGAGTTTCCCGAATATCCCAATCCAAACTTTGCAGTTGGATCTGTTTCTGTTTCACTCGGCTTCGCTTTCCTAAGCCGTCAAAAATCGGAATAGTCAAACGGACGCCGACAATGGCAGAACTATACCACGGCTCTCTCGTCAGATTCAGCTTGTCTGATTGGAATTGATATCCGGTTGCTGCAATAGCCGATAATGTCGGCAAATATTTCATTTTATGATTGCGAATTTTGAGTTCCAGCATTTCCCTTTGCTTATTCAGCACATCGAGTTCTATCCTGTTATGTGATTGGGAATAGTCCCGAAGTTCAGATATGCCAATGCTTTTTATTTCCGAATCATCCACTTCAAAAGCATCTTCGACAGGAATACCGATCAGGATTTGCAGATAACGTTTCTGTTGCGATATGGTGTTTCTCATATTCTTGCCCCGCGCCTGCAAATTGGTCAGGTTTACTTTAATGCGGTTCAGATCGACTTCCCGTGTTACGTTTTCTTCCACTCGTTTTTCCGTCAGCAGGTAAAGAGAATCCTGTTTGGCAATCATATAATTTATGTTATCCAATTCCTGCATACTGCCGAGAATGTCATAGAAAGCATTGCTTACATCGAAAATGATTTCCTCTTTTGTCATAGCTGCACGAAGTCTTTGGAGTTCCTGCTTGTTCCGGGCTATTTTAATCCCTGTGAATAAAGTGGGCGAAAAAATAATCTGCTCGATGGTTAAGCCAAAACCCAACTCGTTTTTGGAACCCATTTGAACCGGAATTTGCGTTCCGCTCTCGCCGATTAGTTCGCCGGGCAGCATTGTTGTGGGTAAAACCATGCTATGCTCGAAACTGCCCGAAGCGTTTATTTGCGGCAACACGTTCGACCGAGATTCGTTTATCTGCTGTCCCGCCTCGTCGATATTGAGGTTTGCCCTGTGTGCGACATAACTGTTATTGATGGCAAAATCCAGACATTGTTGCAAAGAAAATCGTTGTGGGTACTCCTGCGCTTTAACCGTATTGCCGGTTACCAGCAAGGCAAATAGAATCAGAATAGTTCTCATTTCCCGAAGTTATATTTGAGTCCGATAGATATATAGGGAGAAACCGAGAAGTAATAATCATTATCCCCAGCGAACACTCCTTTAAGGGTAAGCTCGCTGTAAGATGCAGGACGGAACAGATTTAGCCCTGCCATAGCTGTTATGGATAGGCCGCTGTTGTCCAATTTATATTCAGGACGAAAACCTGTTACGATATATTGATGTGAGAATATGACGTCTTTGCCGTCTTTTTCCAGTAAAGCCGCTTGTCCGTTCATTTCAAGCGCATACGATAGTTTGAAATTGTTATTAAAACCATAACTTGCCGATACATCCAAACCGTCTGCCAGTTCGATGTTTGCATCGAATTTTCCGTCGAGATTCCAATTAAGGTACACGGCAGGAAATATCATCGGATAACCCAACGAACTGTTGATAGCTACACCACCACCAATAGACAGATTGGGTTTCAGATGACGAATAAAAACAACACCGCCACTTCCGAGTACGTGCTTAAATCTTATTTTAGAAAAATCGGGAGAGGGAGCAAGTACTCCTGCGCCTAAACTTGCACGCATCGACCATTTGTCATTCAATGGTCGCAAGTGATAAATTCCTACTTGCAGGTTCATGATTTCGGAGACCATAACGTCTTCAAAATGCTTATTGTTCAGTGAGCTGTACGATCCGCCAAGACCAATGCCCCATGCTGTCGGGCGATTGTTTTCATCCAACTTCATAGATAGAGGCATACTGAATACTCCCTGATAAACTACGGCGGAACCTTTGGCATCACCGATTTTCTCCCTTGCTTCGTCACCACTTGGTAAAAAATAATAACCGGAGCTACCGAGATATTCCGTTTTCAAAGTTAGTTGTTGCGCTTTGCTTTCCTGACAAAGAAGAACTCCCAATACTGCTAATAATAATGATATTGACTTCATGATTTTTAAATTTATGTGTTTATATTCTCCGCAAAAGAACGGTGAATGAAGCAATACCAAAAGCTAATAGCTATGGAGTGCAGAATCTATAAAATGAAGTGCAGAAAAAAGGGAATGGAATTTTCCACACCCTATATGAAAAGAGAAATACGTACTTGTGATTATTCCAGAATCCCGTCCATCCATTTCAGGAAGTCGGGCACACGTACACGACTGACCAGCACTTCATGCGGACAGACAGGTGAAAAGGATAGTTTCAAGCGGCTGTTGAAGTATTTGGCAACATTTTCGATTGACTTCACATTGCCGATGCAATTACGTGATACACGGAAAAACAAGCGGCAGTCAAGTTGCTGTTCCAACTGGTCTAACGTATAATTGATGATATACCGTTTGCTTTGGAATGTATGCAGGAACACTACTCCGTCCTCACTGTAAAAATGGGCAATATCCATTGTTTCAATATAATGATAGTTGTCTCCTTTCGATATCAGGAAGCGGTTTTTAGTCTTAAAGGATAGTAACTGCTCGAAGTTCTTTGGGTCGATCTGGTGAGAATCAGTATGGAAGATGTTCTCAAATTTAGTTAATGCAGCCTCTAATTCCTTTTCATCGAAAGGCTTTAACAGGTAATCAATGCTGTTCAGTTTGAACGCTTTGATAGCATGTTCGTCGTAAGCGGTGGTAAATATAACAGGGGTATTGACCTCTACATGATTGAATATTTCGAAGCAATTGCCATCTGCAAGTCGTATATCCAAAAGAATCAGATCGACAGCAGAAGTTTTCAGGAACCCGATAGTGTCTATGACTGTTTTAGTTTGCTTCTCCAACGAATAACCGGGACGTAACTCTGTCATCATGCGTTTCAGTTCTTCGTATGCGAATCGTTCATCTTCTACTATCAGGTACTTCATGGTTGTATATAGGGTATTTTGACAATAAATTGCTCATTAGTATGCTCTATGACAACAATTTTGCCATAAAGCGTATATTGTTTCGTAAGATATTTCAGTCCTATTCCTTCTTTATCTGTATCGCCGGTCGGTTGAATATTGTTTTCTACCGTTATGTATTCGCTGCCGATAGTGATTTTTATATCCAATGGCATTTCTTCCGTTGCTACATTATGCTTAAATACATTTTCTATCAGCAGTTGCAGGGTAAGGGGAATAATCTTATTCCTTTCGCTGTCCGATATTTTGTTTACCGTAAAGGTAAACGAGTTTTCAAACCGCATCTTCATCAGAAAGATATATGATTTCAGTGCATCCAAATCTTCTTCAACGAAAACCGTAGGGCAACGGTTCAAGGAAAGTACATACCGGTAAGTCTTCGACAGGGCTTTGGTAAACTTGTTCGCATTGTCCGGGTTCATATATATTAATGACGACAAAACGTTCAGCGAGTTGAACAGGAAATGTGGATTTATCTGTGCCCTTAATGTTTCATGCTCAAACAGCAACGCTTCACGTTTGGCTTTCTCGGAATCGGCTATGGCTTTTTGTTCAGATTGGAAATAATAAATCAGTTCGAAAGCCAGCAGGATAGGGATATTGTTTGTCATTGCAAATGCAAACTTGACAAGGAAAGAAGGCAATTCGTCTTTAGAAATAAGCAATACATCGTATATCAAGTAGTTGAACATACCTAATACAATCATACAAATGAGGCTTACCCCCACAAAATCTGCTAAGATGCGGAACAGTACATTTTTGGAATAGGGCAAATATTTATTCAGGAATAGCAGTAACAGGTAATCCGCAAGACACATGGTAATGATTACTATATAATGGGAAGACAGTTGGACAAAGAAATCATTCCATAAATCTTCTCCCATCAAAATAATGCTGAAAAGCATTTGACACAAAGCATAGAGCAATGTGGCAAACAGAAAAATAAGGATATGTTTTATATTTATCTTTTTATTCTTAATCATGATTCAAAAGTAGAGGTTTTACAGAAAATTTAGAGTGGATATCTGTAAATCTTCTGATTTTTTTGATGAACTTCATTATTTGGGGAATGAAATTCAAAACAGTTTCTAAGTTTACGATATTTTTTCTTTCGTACCTCAATTTAATATTTAGCCACTATTTCTTATACTTCACCAGCATAATCACCGGCTTCTTATTTCACTTCCCAAAAGCCATTACGTTTGCCATTTATACGTTCAATGATCCCCTTTGTTGTCAGATTAACTGTAATGGACTTAACTGTTCTCTCCGATTTGCCAATATGTGCTGCAATTTCTTTTTGTGTGGCGCGAGGGTTTTCTTTTATATACCGCAGTATTGCGGTTTCTTCCAAAGTGCAATCCAAAGTGCAAAATTTGCACTTTGGGTCTTTATCTTCCTGAGATTTTGCATTTTGATTTTCGCTTTTTATATGTATTGAACGATTCTTTAATTCGTTTTTCTCTCCCATAAGTAAATTGCGAAAGAAAAGTTCCAGGTATTCAGGATTGCGTCTGACGCCTTTCTGAACATTCTGATAATTTGCCCGCACCAAGGCATTTCGAAAATACCAAGAATATTCGGCAAATAAATTGTTCTCAACATCAAAGCCCATTGAACGCAAATATTGAATTGCAAACACAGCAACTGTTCGTGTATTACCTTCGCCAAAAGGATGTATTTGCCATAAACCCGAAATAAATTTAGCGATATGGCTTACAACTTGTTCCTGACTTAAGCCTGCATAGTTGAATTCTTTTTCCTGTTCCATATCGTATTCGATGGCTCTGCGAAGATCAAGAGCAGAAACATAAAGAACAGTATCACCTTCAAGCACCCATTCTTTCTTTGTAATATTGTAATCTCTAATCTTTCCGGCAAATTTAAAAACACCGGCGAATATTCGTCGATGTACGGCTGTAAATCCGGCTATGGTAAACGCAAAGGAACGTTCACTGAGTAGTTGTGTTATATTCGCAGCAACTTTATCCGCTTCTTCCGTTTCATCATTGCGAATAATTTTCGACTGATAATAGCTGTTAATCAGCTTTTGTACTTCATCAATAGTTATATCACCCTCAATATGTTGCCGGGCGGTTTCAATCAGATAGTCTGATGTTTTCAATCCATCAACCGCCTGCAGGCCGATTGCCGTTTGCCAGGCATAGCCTCTTTCCCGCTTATGCGGCTCGGATTGTCGAATGTATTCGTCGAAATTACTCATGTTATCATCAAATTATGAAAAACATGCAAATTTATCTACTATTTCTTATACTTCATCAGCATAATCACCGGATTGTCTTCTTCATCCAGCGTTGCGGCGATTTCTTTTAATTTACCGTCTTTTAGTTGTCCCTTTTCGTAGGCTTCAACAAGATCAAAAGCTTGCAGCGTTTGCACAAGCCCGATTTCGTTATTTCCAAAAGTAACCTCAGAGGTCATGCTTACAGGCTGTTTATTGGTGTAATCGCCATTGTACACCACATATTCATACGGAACATTCTCCTGACGGTCATACATAAAGTCGATTCGCGTATGTCCGGTATCGGTTTCCCAGTCCCATTTCGCCTCCACGGTTTGCATGAAGCAATAACGGTCGGTAAGCAGCGCCGGATAGAGGAATACACCCGTAGTCATCGACCGTATCGAAGGGGTTCTTACGATAAGCGGCGTCAGACTGTGGCCGGTCGAATAGCTGTATACTGTATCAGACGAAGCCTCCATAAGCATCCAGCCGTTGGCGTGAGGTACCAGCGTACGGTTGCGTACCGGCATCACGGCGGTACTGTCGGGTGCCCATACAGCAGTACTTATCTTCTCTTTATAAGGAATCTCCACTTCCCGGGCAATACTCCCGTCCAGCTTGGATACAAGAAAAAAATCATTCCGGGAACCGAACATGCTGAAATTACGGCAAATCAGATGTTCCCGGTCGAAATTGTACATTCCCAGATCATACATATAACCCTCTTGCTGGCTAAAGTTCCGTTTATAATTTCCGTTCATGTCGTACACAAATATTTTTTGCGTATTCCGGTCGTTTACTAACAGTTCGCCGTTCTCTTCATCCAACGTAATTCCCAGAAGAAACTGATATTCCTCGGCGCCCGGCCCCTGCCGGTTTATCTTTTTAAGCCCCTTGCCGTTTCTGTCAAAAATAAAGATATCGCCATCGGAATTGCGGTTCCTGTTTCTCACCACAATAATATCTTTGCCGACAGCGTGAAGCCAGCCCATCGTAATAAACTCGTCCGTAGCTTCCAGCGGAACATATTCCACATCCATAAAATCCTGAAGGATCAGTTCCTTTTTGGGATAACTTTTCGTGACATCAACTGTGATTAACTCATCGTTTGACTGTTTGTTTTCTCTACATCCCGAAAGGATGAACATGACTGTTGCCGATAAAATAAGTGCCCTTTTCATATCTCATAAAATTTAGGAGTTGTTTCTACCGACAATGATACAAAAAGTTTGTTGGATATTAGCCGTTCAAGTGTCTGAAACTTTATGAAGTTGATCAAAAAGTTTGGAATTATGCAGCATAAACATTATGTTTGCAGCGCATAATAATTGAAGTGTATGAAATTCGTAGACAGGATAGAGGAGAGCAAAAGGCTCAAGCAGGTATTGGGTGCTGAAAAATCGACATTTACAGTGGTGTATGGGCGCAGACGGTTGGGAAAATCGACATTGCTTTGCCGTGTGCTCAAGCAAGACGACGTTTATTATCTGGCAAATGAAACGGAAGCCGGATTGCAACGGGAACTTTTAGCGAAGATGGTAGCTTCTACCGTCATTTCGGGTTTCGACCGGGTGATATATCCTGACTGGAATATCTTTTTCGATACGCTCAACGAGCGTACGGTAAAAAAATTCACTCTGTGTATAGACGAATTTCCATACCTGGTCAATAGCAGTCCCGACTTGCCGTCTGTTATTCAAAATAAAATTGACTCCAAATCTCTGAAATTCAATATAGTTGTATGCGGGTCTTCTCAACAGTTGATGTATGGATTGGCTTTAGATGCAACGTCGCCGCTTTACGGCCGTGCCGATGCTATTTTGAAAATCACTCCCATCAAAATCCCCTATATCCGGGAGGCCATCGACGTTTCGGCCACAGATGCAATCGAAGAATATGCTGTTTGGGGCGGAGTGCCCCGTTATTGGGAATTGCGGGAAGGACATGCTGATTTACGCGAAGCTATTAAAGAGAATGTGTTATCCGTAAACGGAACATTGTATGAAGAGCCGCTAAAACTTTTCAAAGACGATATTAAGGATATAATAAAAACGGCAACCATTATGTCGTATGTAGGAGGAGGCGCCCATCGCCTTTCCGAAATAGCCGGACGAAGCGAAGAACAGGCAACTAATCTTTCGCGCCCACTCGCCAAACTGATTACACTCGGATATTTGACCAAGGATATCCCTTTCGGTGAGAATGAGAAAAATTCAAAAAAGAGTCTTTACAAAATAAATGATCCGTTTATGAATTTTTATTTCCGGTTTATCATTCCGAACCGTTCTTTTATTGAAATCGGACGTATATCGCCCATACTCGCCATGCTCGACAGCCAATTCGCCGCTTATGCGGGAGATTACTGGGAAAAGTTTTGCCGGGAAACGGTTTCGGGAAACACAATAGACGGCATAACGTATGGTATGGCACGTCGCTGGTGGGGAGGGGCGTCGAAAGACAACCGCATTGAACTGGATGTTGTGGCCGAATCTTTGGATAAAAAATACCTGCTTGTCGGCGAATGTAAATGGACTTCCGGAGAGAACAGCGACCGCCTGTTGGCCGAGCTAAAAGCAAAAGCCGCTAAATTGCCTTTTGCCAAAGGGCATACCATTATTCCCAAATTGTTCCTGAAAAACACTCCTGCAGGAACAATGGAAAATGTATTGCTTCCGGAAGACATAATCAAGCTGCAATGATCTCGCCCTTTGCTGTCAGATTAATTGTAATGGACTTAACTGTTCTCTCCGATTTGCCAATATGTACAGCAATTTCTTATTGCACTTTGATTTTCACTTTTTATATGTATTGAACGATTCTTTAATTCGTTCATTATTCAAGCTATTTATATCTCACAACTACAAATTTGTTTTCAAAAGGTTTCAGATCCAGAGTCGTAACCTTTTTTCCTTCGTCTATCGGACGGGCGGTGGCATCTACCACTTCGAAAGCCATAGGCGTGCCG
>JAITVG010000156.1 GCA_031285925.1 Tannerellaceae bacterium | reverse complement strand
CAAGTATGGCAAGTATATTGTTCATGGCTGCACTCCTTTTGCAAACAGTACATTCCTTCGGTTCTCCCCGTCCCTTTTGTGCGAGATATGCACAAACGTCGGATAAAGAATGATCTGGTCGAACGGCAGCTTTGACCTTTTGATCATATTGAACATCCGGCGCGGGTCGGCCACACGAACGTCGGCAGCTTCGCCTTTTGTGTGCTGACTTGTGGGAACGCCGCCGACGGCTTTGTTCAACTCCGGGCAGCGGTAGCCGGAATTGATCCGCAGCGGGGCGTTGTACATCTCGCGCACGGGCTGTAATACGTCCGTGACCAGTGCCATAATATTTTCTATCTGTTCCGCGCCGGGTTCGTTTACGATTCCAAGGCGCAATGCCGTTGCCGAACGGGTGAACTCCCGGAGTTCAAAATTTTTGCTCACTCTCATACTGTTGTTTTTTTATTGTGTTCATCCCTCAATTCCTCATCTTTGTTTAGTTTCTCAATGGCAGCGCCAATGCTCGACGGCATTGCTTTGATAAACTCAAACCGGATCACGTGGTATATGATCCGGAAAGCCCTGTTGCCGGGATAGGCGTTGATCAGGTTCTTAAAGCTGTTCTGCACGTATACATAGCAGAATACGTAAGAGATCGTCTTGATCAGTATCACCGCCTCGGAAGCATCTCCGGCGTACTTCATCACCGAATAAAGCACCTGTATGATGATCAGGTACAGAAACAGTTCCACAAGGGCGTTGCCGAATTTCTTCATGCTGAAATTCCGGCACCTTACAAGGGTTATTCCGTCTGCCCTCATACCGCACACGACGTTAAACGCGAACATGATGATCAGCATCAGGAAAAAGCCCTTTGTGGGTGTGAAGAACGCCGTCAGCGCACTGAACGTGGTTGCAGAGATCAGGCGAAGCTGATCATCGGTCAAAACAGGTGTATTCATCGGGCTGTTATTTAAATGTCATCAACTCCATTGCGGCAAACGTCGAAGCGAACGCAGCCATTTCAAACCAGAACACATGGTTGCGGTTCCTCAATGCGATAATCAGCGCGGCAGGGAATAACGCCACGGGCAGATACCAGTACCCTGAAAGGATCACAACCGCCTGCGAAGCCACTCCGCAAAGCGCAGCCCCGGCTACATGAACCTTGCGCTCCATTCCCAAATTCTTAAACATGGGCGCAGCGCCAACGAATCCTAAGCCCACGGCGGCAAGAAATACAAGGAACTGATACCATTTGCCTGCCGTAAGTTCAAACAATCCTACTGCCGTAGATATAGCCACCAAAAAGCACATGACGGTAAAAATATATCCCATTCCGCCGTAAAAGCTCGCCGACAAAGAAGGCGGTACGCCTTTCTTTCCGATGAAGTACACGAGGTATGTCGCAAGCAGGGACACGGATACCTGCGTAGCGTAAAACGCAATTAATGATTCAAACATAACTTCCTTTTTATTAATTTATTTACAGCCTCCCAAGTCCCCCGGATGGGGGATTCAGGGGGACTGTTGTTGTTTTTACAATTCTCCTTCGGCGTAATTTTCGTCCGGTGCGGCTGCGGGGGAGGTGATTTTCACTTCCTCGAAGGGCGTGTCGGCGAGGCTGTCTTTCAGCTCCACGCTTGGGGTGAAGATGAGTTTTACGCCGGTGATGTTCGCGCCGGTGAATTTCTTCCCCTGCTCCACGCCTTCGCTTTGCAGATTGAGGCGCATGGTGCCGAAATTGCCCAGCTGCACGCTCAAGCCGAGTTTGAGAAACGTGGGCAGCTGTTCGAGAAAGTTGGAAAGCACGTTCTCGATGTCGCCGCGCGTAAGCGAGGATCGACCGGCTATTTCAGCGGAAAGGTCTTTGATGGTTAGCTTGCCTGCGTTTACGGGGCTTGCATACTGTTTTTTGGGGGCGTTCTTGTCGCCCGGATTGATACGTTCAATAACTCTGTACTTCATAATCGTTTTTTGTTTTTTATTACTGTTTATTTTTCTTCCAAATGGCTGAAAATTTCTATGGCCATTAAAATTTATTTCTATGGGCATGAAAATAATTTTCTATGGCCATTAAAATTTATTTCTATGGGCATGGAAATTTCGCCGGTGCTCTGATCCTTTTTTTCATTGCTTTACAGATGTTTTATTTGATTGATACTTACGGTGTTATCCGCAGGAAGTTTGCGTTTGTCACATACCAGCTGTTATTGTGATACACCAAACTGACATAGCATCCTTTTAACATATAGAAATTGTATGCCCCTGCACCGTTTGCGGTGTTATCTCTCAAAATATCTCCGCCCGCCTTTATTATAGGCGTATTGCAGCTCACCAATAGCCTGCCCTCTGAGTATCTTGTACACAGTATATTGCAATATATAAACGCTCTGTCTGAGGCTCCGATTCCGGAAGCATTGTTCTTGAATGTATTTCTTATGGCAGTCGCATTCGGCAGGTAAAAAAGGGTATCGTTAGCGACTTGTGTTACGTAATTCCGCTGTCGCAAAAAACCGTCGCAGGTTGTTTCGGTCAGGCTATTTGCCGGGGCATCATTTAACAATACTTCTTCGCACGACTGCATTCTCCCGTGAGAACGCATGCCGCCATCCACAATAAGTGCGGTATTCCATACCCCGCCGGTTGCCGTTGCCATTAAACCGATGGTTTCACCATTGGCGAACGTGTCGGCCGCATTGCGGTTGGATATGATAGCGGTGCAGGTGTCCGCTGTATAAGCAGTAGAAAGATTGCGCCCGAAGGCAATTCTTGTATTCGTCCCGCGCATATCAATATACCCCACATCCTTTCCGGGTGCGGCGTTGGCCGTCAGCCATCCGCCCGAGATATTGAAATTCCCGATTTTGGCGCCGTCTTTTACCAAAAGTTTATTCGTTTCGAGAAAATTCGAGGCGATATATGCAGCCGTTACGTGCTCTGCGATGATTGCTTCGGCCTGAATCAGTGAGGTTCTCAAAAAGCCGCCGTCGATGATCGTTTTGCCTGCCGCTGCCGCTGCCGCCATGGCGGAATAGTCCGTATATCCGAGGTTCTTTGCGAGTGTTTCACGGGCGCTGTTTACATACATCTGTGAGGAGATTTCGGCTTCGTCTATGGCATTCTTGGTGATCGTGTTGCTCCACGCCGTTAAATCCGGTTTGTCCGTTAAGCTGTCGTATCCCGACGATCCGGGAGCGAACTTAACCTGTCCGTAGATCGTTCCGTTCACAAGGTCGATGACCAGGCGCGAAAGACGGTCGCGGATCACCCCCGTCACAATGTCGTTGCCCGCGATTTCGGTGAAGCCGTATACCGGTTTCCAGCTTCTGTACGTAACGCCCTGATCCGTTCG
>JAITVG010000013.1 GCA_031285925.1 Tannerellaceae bacterium | reverse complement strand
CTCAAGAGTATGAAAAAAGAGTGAAGAGGAGAATCATTTTTCATGAAAAACTTCCCAAATGGAATTATCTCATCAAGCCCGCATAAGTTGTCCCAACTTATTTTTTAATGATTACTAAATAATTAACGAGAAGCCCGGAGGACTTGCAATGAGTATGAATAATAAATTTAAAACAGCTTCTTAATATTTCACCGATAGTGCTCTGTAATTGCAAGAATTGGAAAAGGGCTGTATCTTTGCCGCATGGGAAAGAATAAATTAGCTAAATTCGATGAGATGGCGGACTATCCGCACGTGTTCCAGTATCCCTTTGCCACGCTGATGGAAAAGGGTTTCGATATGAAAGGGCAATGGAAGGAACGGTTTTTCGGAAACTCGAACCCGATCGTGCTTGAACCGGGTTGCGGCAAGGGTGAATATACCGTAGGGCTGGCACGCCTTTTTCCGGATAAAAACTTTATCGGTGTAGATATTAAAGGAGCGCGTATGTGGAGCGGAGCCAAGGAATCGCTGGAGGCGGGTATGGCGAATGTCGCTTTCCTGCGCACAAACATCGAACTGATCAACCGCTTCTTTGCTCCGGATGAAGTAAGCGAAATATGGCTTACCTTTCCCGATCCGCAAATGAAAAAGGTAAGTAAACGGCTCACCTCAACCCGTTTTATGAAGCTCTACCGCGAAATCCTGACTCCGGACGGCATCGTTCATCTGAAAACGGACAGCAACTTCATGTACACCTACACGCTGGAAATGATCAAGGCTAACGCCTATCCGGTTTTATTCCATACAGACGATCTTTATCATTCCGGCATGGCCGACGAGATACTCTCCATCCGGACTTATTACGAACAGCAATGGCAGGCGAGGGGGATCGACATCAAATACATCAAATTTGTCTGCGAAGAAAGAGAAATTCTGATCGAACCTGATGTGGAGATAGAATACGACCCCTACCGCAGCTTCAACCGCAGCAGAAGAGAACAATTGACAATTGACAATTGACAGTTAATAATTAACAATTACATGAAAATATATCCTAAACTTATACTGGACGCACTGTCTAAAGTGCGCTATCCCGGCACGGGCAAAGACTTGGTGTCGGCCGGCATGGTGGATGACGACATTCGCATAGAAGGCAATCGAGTAAGCCTCTCCCTGCTCTTTGACAAACCGAATGACCCGTTCGCCAAGTCGGTTGTAAAGGCAGCGGAAACGGCGATTATTACTTACGCCGGCGCGGAAGTGGAGATAAAAGGCAATATTAAAGCCGTCAGCCGTCGGCCTGAACGCCCGGAACCGGAAAAGTTCCTGCCGGAAGTCAAACACATCATTGCCGTTTCCTCCGGGAAAGGCGGAGTAGGCAAAAGCACGATAGCCGCCAATCTGGCCGTGGCGCTGGCAGGGCTGGGATACCGTGTCGGTTTGTTAGACGCCGACATCTTCGGCCCTTCGCAACCGAAAATGTTTTGTCTGGAAGAATCCCGCCCGTTGATGGTGGAGGTTGGAGGCAGGGAATTGATCGAACCGGTAGAGAATTATGGAGTAAAACTGCTCTCCATGGGTTTCTTTGTAAACAGGGAAGACGCCATTCTCTGGCGTGGAGCCATGGCCGGCAATGCGCTGAAACAACTGATCGCCGAGGCAGACTGGGGAGAACTTGATTATTTTTTGATCGATCTTCCGCCCGGAACGAGCGACATTCACTTGACAATGGTGCAAACTCTGCCCGTCACGGGGGCAGTCGTCGTAACCACTCCGCAGGAAGTAGCCCTAGCCGATGCGCGCAAAGGTATCAGTATGTTTCGTAGCGACAAGATCAATGTTCCGATTTTGGGACTGATCGAGAATATGGCCTGGTTTACTCCGGCCGAATTGCCCCAAAACAAATATTATCTCTTCGGGAAAGACGGCGGCAAACGGTTGACGGAAGAACTCGGAGTACCCCTGCTGGGGCAGATTCCCATTGTGCAAAGCATCTGCGAAGGAGGCGACCACGGCGTGCCGGTAGCATTGAATCCGGATACGATCACCGGGCAAGCTTTCCGTACACTGGCCGTAGAAGTGGTTTCCGGAATACGGAAGAGGGAAGAAGAATTACCTCCGACAGAAAGAGTCAAGATTCTAAAAAAACACTAAAAAGCTGTATTTTTCTACGAAATACAACGAGTATGTTGATTATTTCTTATTTTTGCATCATTGAAGAACACATCTTTAAATATATAAAAGTATGGAAATTAAAAAATCACCAAAAGCGGATTTGGAAGGATCTAAAACCATAAGTGTACTTATGGGGTTAGTCCTTGCGTGTGCAGTCCTTTTCGTAGGTTTCGAATGGGGAACTTACGATGTGCAAATCGCGACTGCGAGTGAAGGCGTTGCCGATATACTCGTAGAAGAAGAAATTGAGATAACGAGGCCGGAAGAGCTCCCTCCTCCTCCGCCACCACCACCGGTACAGGCTGCTCCGGAAATTCTGAACGTAGTAGAAGACGATGTTGAACTTGAACAACAGGATATCATTTCAACCGAAGACGATGCCGCCGTAGCCCAAATAGAACAGTACGTAGCTCCGGCCGTAGTGGAAGAAGAAGAAGAAGAAGCAAATCAAATTTTTACCATAGTGGAAACACCGCCGCAATTCCCGGGTGGAGATGCAGGTCTGCTGAAATACGTCAATGATCAGATCAAATATCCGGTAATTGCTCAAGAGAACGGTATATCGGGACGTGTGGTAATTTCATTTGTGGTAAACCGTGACGGTTCGGTAGTAGATGCGGTAGTAATGCGTGGTGTCGATCCGTCATTAGACAAGGAAGCTTTGCGTGTTGTGGGAACTCTTCCCAAGTGGGAACCGGGAAAACAGCGTGGCAAACCGGTACGCGTAAGATACACTCTGCCCGTACAATTCAGATTACAATAATTTGATGAACACATAAAAAGGAAAAGGCTGCGGTATGTGCAGCCTTTTTTTTGTTTAACTTTCATATACATCCCATGCTCTCCTTTGAAGAAATTCTGCAACGAATAGAAATAGAAATAAAAGAAATCCCACTGGGCTATCCTCCCAAAACACTTTTCGATCCCATCGAGTATATCCTTTCACTGGGAGGGAAAAGAATACGGCCGGCACTGGCATTAATGGCATGTAATATGTATTCGGACGACATTGAAAAAGTGATAAAACCCGCTTTGGGCATGGAAGTTTTCCATAACTTCACACTTCTTCACGACGACTTGATGGATGAAGCGGACAAACGCCGTAATAAACCGACAGTACATAAAGTATGGAATGCCAATACGGCGATATTGTCAGGTGATGCCATGCTGATTGTCGCCTATCAATTGATCGGGCAAACAGCCCCCGCTCATCTGAAGGAAATTCTTGACGTTTTTACTCAAACCGCTATTGAAATTTGTTGTGGCCAGCAATACGATATGGAATTTGAAGCACGCACCCGTGTGACTGAAGAAGAATATTTGGAAATGATTCGTCTAAAGACTGCTGTCTTATTGGCTTGTTGCCTGAAAACCGGGGCTATACTGGGAGGAGCATCATCGCACGACGTACAGCATCTGTATGATTTCGGGATCAACGCCGGGATTGCGTTCCAGCTTCAGGATGACTTGCTGGATGTTTATGGAAACGCCGAAACGTTCGGAAAAAATATAGGAGGAGATATAATTGTCAATAAGAAAACGTTTTTATTGATCAACGCCTTTGAGAAAGCTTCGGAGAACCGTAGGAAAACATTGTCGGGTTGGATCGCGAAGAAAGACTTTGATCCGGCTGAAAAAATAGCTGTGTTTACGGAAATATATAACGAACTGAATATCCGTAGCCTGACCGAAGTAAAAATAAAAGCATATTACACTGCCGCCCAGAACCACCTATGCGCACTAAGTATATCGGCGGAACGCTCGGCTGTTCTAAAGGGAGTGTGCGACAAACTTATGTACCGCAAGCTCTGAATGATGGGAATAATCGATACGCATAGCCATCTTTATCTGAGCGATTTCGATTCGGATCGGGATGTTTTGATTGAAGAAGCAAAAGCATCAGGCATCGAAGCCATGCTGCTTCCGAATGTGGATACCGAAACGATTGCCGGAATGCACGCATTGTGCGATAATTACCCGGACTATGCATACCCGATGATGGGCTTGCACCCTACAAGCGTCGGAGAAAACTATGCTGTTGATCTAAAAAAGATCGAATCACAGTTGGCTGTCCGCCCGTATATCGCAATCGGAGAAATAGGTATCGACCTCTACCGGGATAAATCGCGCTTACGGGAACAAATGATCGTGTTTGAAGAGCAATTGCGGTGGAGTTTGGACATGAATCTGCCGGTTGCCCTTCATACGCGGAATGCTTTTCCCGAAGTATTCGAGATCATCCACAAAGTAGACCCGATGAAATTGGCCGGCGTTTTCCACAGTTTCGGCGGAACCGTTGCCGATTTGGAAGAAATAGAAAAACTCCCTCACTTTATGATAGGTATCAATGGCGTTATAACCTTTAAAAACTCCGGCCTTGCAGATACGATCAGGCACACATCCATTGATAGAGTTTTGCTGGAAACAGACGCCCCTTACCTTTCGCCCGTGCCCTATCGTGGGAAAAGGAACCTCCCGGTTTATATCCTGGAAACGGCAAAAAAAGTTGCGGAGGCCTACAATTTATCGCCGGAAGAAGCCGTGGAAATTACTCGCCTAAACGCTCTAAAGCTTTTCAGCCGCGTAAATAATAAGGCAGAGTAGCATAATTTTATACCTGAAAGGTTTGCGGAAATGATTTTTTTTGTAATTTCGTCCGCGTTTTAAGAAAGAAGGAACTTATTGGAGAGATGCTCGAGTGGTTGAAGAGGCACGCCTGGAAAGCGTGTATACGCCTAAAGTGTATCGCGGGTTCGAATCCCGCTCTCTCCGCGAAGGAATGAAGCAAAACAGGTCAAATCACCGTAAATCAAGCGTTTACGGTGATTTTTCTTTTTAGCGGATATGCAATAAACAGCGTTTTTCGACACTTTGGACGGACAAAATCGGTGACACTTCCGTTTACCCGAAAAATGTCACCGAATTGAGGCTAACGGGTTTTTATTCAGTGATATGCGTAGTTTTGCATAGCGCGGTTTCCACCGACATTTCATACGTTTGTACCATAATTTTAAACTTACAAATCGTATGGAAAGAGTAACTTTCAAAACCCTGTTTTACGTCAAAAAGACGAGGGTCG
>JAITVG010000005.1 GCA_031285925.1 Tannerellaceae bacterium | reverse complement strand
GCACCCGCGCCTTCAAAGAATTCGATCACTTCGTCGATCGACATGATTCCCCATTCGAGGATGGCGGCGTAATCGTCGGCTGCCTTCCGGCCTGCCGCTCCGCTGTCGTTCATGTTGTCGAGCCATGCCTGCGCAACGTCTTTTATATCTTGATGTGTCCATTCAATGGCCATCAGTGCCTTTGTTTTCGCTACAATTCTTTCGCGCATCTTTTCGTTGGCCAACTGCATACCGAGGCCATACTCGCAGAAGTCTTCAAAGAGCGAGTTCGACCAGGCCGGGCCTTGTCCCCTTTCGGTCCTGGTGTACGGAGTAGACGGTACGGAGCCGGAATAGATAGAGGTACAGCCTGTTGCGTTGGCCACCATCTGGCGGTCGCCGAACAGCTGCGTCACCAATTTTACATACGGCGTTTCTCCGCAACCGGAACATGCGCCGGAGAACTCGAACAGAGGCGTGGCAAACTGCGAGTTATTCACGTTCATCTGAATATCGATCAAATGTTGCTTGGTCTTCACCTGCTGCGACATATATTCCCAGTTCGGAACTTCCGCCTGTTGAGATTCCAGCGCTACCATTTCCAACGCTTTCGCACCCCTGAATCCGGGACAAACATCCGCGCAGTTGCTGCAACCCAGACAGTCGAGCACGTCTACCTGAATGCGGAACTTCATGCCTTTCAATTGAGCCGGAGCCTTTACGTCCAGATAATCCACCTGCGGAGCGCCGGCCATTTCGGATTCGTCCAGTACGAACGGACGGATGGAAGCATGAGGACAAACATACGCGCACTGGTTACACTGTATACAGTTCGTCGCGTTCCATACCGGAACGAAAGCGGCCACTCCGCGCTTTTCATACCGGGCGGTTCCCTGCATCCAGGTACCGTCTTCAATTCCCTTAAAAGCTGAAACCGGCAGCAGGTCGCCATCCTGCGCATTGACCGGGCGAACCACTTCGTTGATGAACGCCGGATCATTGTTTGCCGCCGCTTCGTCGTCCGGCAGGTTAGCCCACGCCGGGTCTACGGCCAGTTGCCTGTATTCACCGCCGCGATCTACGGCCGCGTTGTTCATATTCACGATAGCTTCGCCCTTGTTGCCGTAGGACTTCACGATAAATTTCTTCATCTGTTCCACTGCCAGATCGACCGGAATTACTTGTGTAATACGGAAGAATGCCGATTGGAGGATGGTGTTGGTGCGGTTACCCAAACCGATCTCCTGTGCTATTTGAGTAGCGTTGATATAATAAACGGAGATATTCTTCTGTGCGAAATAACGCTTCACGCGGTTGGGCAGATGTTGTGCCAGCGTGTCGCCATCCCATACGGTATTCAGCAGGAATGTGCCATTTGCGCGCAAGCCTTTGGTTACGTCGTACATGCGAAGATAGGCCTGTACGTGGCAAGCCACGAAGTTCGGCGTGTTCACCAGATAGGTGGAACGGATAGGCGTATCGCCGAAACGAAGGTGCGAACAGGTGAAACCGCCCGACTTCTTCGAGTCGTACGAGAAGTAAGCCTGACTGTATTTATCGGTATTGTCGCCGATGATCTTGATCGAGTTCTTGTTGGCTCCAACCGTTCCGTCGGCACCCAGGCCGTAAAACTTGGCTTCGTACATGCCTTCGCCGCCCATTGCGATCTCTTCCTTCTGCGGCAGTGAAGTAAAGGTAACGTCGTCTACGATTCCGATAGTGAAACCGTTCTTCGGTTCGTTCATCGCCAGGTTTTCGTATACGGCAAGTATTTGTGCCGGCGTAGTGTCTTTGGATGAAAGTCCGTAACGTCCGCCTACGATCGCCGGAGCGTTTTCTTTTCCATAGAAACAGTCCTTCACGTCCATATACAACGGCTCGCCCGGTGCGCCCGGTTCTTTGGTACGGTCGAGCACGGCAATACGTTTAGCCGTCTTCGGAACGGCGGAAAGGAAATGTTTGGCCGAGAACGGGCGATAAAGATGTACAGCAACCAAGCCTACCTTTTCACCTTTTGCGGCGAGGTAGTCAATAGATTCGCGGATCGCTTCGGTAACGGAACCCATCGCGATGATTACACGTTCGGCATCCGGTGCGCCGTAATAGTCAAACAAACCATATTTGCGTCCGGTGATGGCGGACAGTTCGTTCATATATTCTTCCACAATATCGGGAACGGCTTCGAAATAGCTGTTGCAAGCCTCCCTGTGCTGGAAGAAATGGTCGGGGTTTTCAGCCATGCCGCGAGCCTCGGGACGTTCGGGCGTCAGGGCGCGGGCGCGAAATCCGGCCAGGGCTTTCCTGTCGATCAGGTGTGCCAGGTCGTCATCCTGCAAGGCTTCGATCTTCTGTATTTCGTGCGAAGTACGGAAACCGTCGAAGAAGTTGATAAAAGGAACGCGCGATTTGAGGGTAGACAAATGCGCTACGGCAGCCAAGTCCATTACTTCCTGTACAGAGCCTTCGGCCAGCATGGCGAAACCGGTCTGGCGGCAAGCCATAACGTCCTGATGGTCGCCGAAGATAGAAAGGGCGTGAGAAGCCAAAGTACGTGCCGACACATGGAATACGCAAGGTAATAATTCACCGGCGATCTTGTACATGTTCGGGATCATCAGCAACAATCCCTGGGAAGCCGTGTAGGTAGTTGTCAATGCCCCGGCCTGCAATGAGCCGTGCACTGCTCCCGCCGCACCGCCTTCCGATTGCATTTCCTGCACCAATACCGTTTCGCCGAAAATATTCTTACGTCCGGCGGCAGCCCACTCGTCTACGTATTCTGCCATCGTAGACGACGGAGTGATGGGATAAATCGCAGCTACTTCGCTGAACATATAAGAAATATGTGCAGCAGCCTGGTTCCCGTCACAGGTCAAAAATTTTTTTTGCTTTGTCATAAAACCAATAAAGTGTTTAAACCTCTCCCCCCAACCCCCTCCCCACAAGGGAGGGGGAGTTGAGATTAGTTTTATTTATAAATTATTTCATATCTGTCATTATTTCTCTGATTATGCCTTCCGTTTTTCTCTCTTTTCTTCCTTTCCCCCCTCCCTTGTGGGGAGGGGCCGGGGGAGAGGTACTTTCAATACAAAAACCCGAACAGCCAAAGCGGAATCATATTCCCCTCGCCTGTTTCAGCTTTATCGATCGCATAATAAAAGCCGGGGGTGTTCTTTACCTTCATGCTTTCCTCAATCCTAAAACTGTATTCTTCATTCACCAGAAAATGAGCGTTGCGAGTAGCTTCATTCAACAAATTATCTTTCATCAACTGGTTAAAGAAGAATGTTTCACGCACAGCCTGCGCGTTCACTTCCGCCGGACGGATCGGATAGATCAGGTTGGGATTATACATATAGACTTTGGACGGCTTTTTAGGAAAAGCCTCACCCACAGGATAAAGTATATTCATCAACCGGGCATCCGCCAGGTATTTTACATAATTCATCACGGTTGCCCGCGATGTTTCTATTTCCTTACTCAAACGGCTTACATTCAGAGTACAGGGAGCTGCCGTAGCCAACAGGTAAAGCAGTTTGCGCAGCTTCGGCAAATAGGTTTGCTCTATCTGTTTAATATAAAGCACATCCACTTCCAGCATCATATTCATGGTCTTCAGCAGATTCTCCGAGAAGTTTCTCTTCTCCAGAAAAAACGGATAAAAGCCGTGATGCAGGTAATCCTGAAAATAGGCCATCGGCTTCACTGCCGAACAGATCCGTTGCGCAATCTCTTTATGATTTGCCATTACCTCATTAAAGGTATACATCGGAAAGTTATTCCCCGACATCAGGTTCAGAAACTCTCTGAAAGAAAACCCGCGTAAATGATAGGAAGCGACCTTGCCCGACAAATCCGGATTCTCTTCTTTCAGCCGCATCACGGAAGAACCGGTAAAAATAATCTTCAGGTCGGTGAAATGATCATAACAATAACGAAGCTCCTTCGACCATCCCGGATATTTGAATACCTGATCGAGCAGCAACACCCGTCCGCCCTTTGCCCTGAATTCGGAAGCGAAATCGACCAGCGTACGCTCGGTGAAATAGAAATGGTTCAGATTAATATAGAGCGACTCCTTGTTGTCCGCGCCAAAATATTCACGGGCTATATTAAGCAGGAAAGTAGTTTTGCCTACGCCGCGGGATCCTTTTATTCCGATCAACCGGTCGTTCCAGTTGATCTCGTCCATAAGTCCCCGCCGCACAGGAGAATACAAATGCTCTACAAGATACTTGTGTGTTTTGAAAAATGATTCCACTTCGTATTATCGCTTTTAAATCTCGCGGCTACAAAGGTAGGAAAACATCTTTATATTGTAATGTAGAGATTGCAATATAATTGTCAATTAATCATTGACAATTGACAATTGACAATTACTTCGTTCCACAACTGCTCTCACGTCAATTCGTCCCCTGTGCCCTGAATCCGATCGCCTCCGCCAAGTGTTATGATTTTACAGAAATGTCAACTCGTCCACTTCATAATTCTCCGGTAGTCGATACCCATTTACCAATACAGTAGGAGTTGACGAGATTTTGTTCGCCTCACACCATGCATTATGTCTTTCCTGTTCGGCGATTACTTCATCCGAAGCCGTATCGAAGCTATATTTCGCAAATGTTTCTGTCACAGAATTTCTCTCACCATCAAACCATCGTGTAAACATTTTTCCTGCCTCTTCTCGCCCACGATCAAGATAGGCCGAAATAAGGAACTTGCCGCTATCTCGTGTCGTGTCGGAATCAAAATTCAAAAAAAATAGTTGCACGAATATGCCATCGCCAGCCTCTTCTATCAGTTTATTAATCTTCGGATGCATCTTGCTACATGGATTACAGTGGGGATTCGAAACTATCGTTACGAACATTTCGGCCTCCGGATTCCCAAACGTAATTCGTGAAGCCGACCTATCGGCCTCATATTCAGGTTGTTTAACAAGCAAGGCTTTAAACACCTCTTCATTCATCTTGAAGTGGTTCAGTACATATGTTATGTTCTCCACTTTCATGCTTTCCGCAACGATTGGTAATAGCAGCGAAACGCAGAGAAACGGTATCGCATATACAAGTGCCGCCGTTATGAGTTCGGAAAGCGTGAATGTCGGCCACTCGATGAACCCGAATGCCAAATTCGAGACAAACATCAACACAAAAAGAACCTGCACGATAAGGCAGAGCAGGCACCACTGCTTAGCTTTTCTCCATTGATACCATACGCTCCATACCGTGTAGCACAACGCTCCCGCGCTGAGCAGAGCCAAATAAGGCATGATTGCAGGAGCGAAAAGCACAATGATCGTGTTGGATATAAAATACCCGAGGCCTAATTCGCTCCAGCCGATAAAATCCAGGAACTTTGCGGCTTTCGAGTCTAACAGACTGTTACAATCGCTCTTTTTGTTGAACATCGAACAGATTTTGTCCACCGATTGACTGTGAAAATGTACCTGCTTCAGCACCAATAAATAGCTGATATATACTCCGGCAAGATTTATTACAAGAGCGGAAAGCAGGCCGTATTGCGTGTATGTTTTAGATACCACACAAGCGTAAATCACTGCTATACAGACCATTACATACAATCCATATTTCATAATCGCACCAAATATCTCCTTTCGGCGATTCTCCTTCAAGCCGGGTTCAATGCTATTCTCGTCCGGTTCAGCCACGAGTACCACTCCCGTACATCCCTCTTTGAACTTATCTATCGGAACTTTTACGTCGCTTTCCGATTTGAAGAGCAGTACCTCTCTGTCGGTTATTTTTTCTACGACATACAAGTCTCCGCCAAACTGAGCAATAAACGGTGGTTCAATGGTCGCGACATCTGCCGGATCATCGAGCATCATACCTTGATTAGGGATACGATAGTCCGACAACATCTTCGACAATCCATACATATTATACTTGTGTGGATGCTCGGCGTAAATTTTCTTAGCGAATTTACAGGTATACTTCACCTCCAACGAATCCAAAAATACGGTAAAAAGATTGCCGTATGGCTTCTTGCCCATAATATTGAGACTTAATTTATTTGTCATTCTGCGAAGTATTTTCGAAATCATTATCTTCATCTGCGGCCCAGTCAGTGAAAAAAAAGTGAACCGCATAGGCCTCTTCGAGACACTGCTCAAGTTCTTCACTCATCTCCCCCCTGGTGAATCTTCGCGCCTGACCTGAGTTAAAGGGAGTTACATATTTGGCCGGAATAAGGTATACAATGTCTTTTTCTGTGGGTGTGAGTTGTTCGTAGAGCTCAATCAGCACACCCGGGCCAGTTGTATACAATACCTGCCGAAACCTATCCTCAGGTATCTTGGACATATCTTTATTTTCGAACACATATTCTATAACCTTGCGCATGAACGGATGTCCCGGCACACTCAACATCATGGCATTGTTAAACACGATAGTCGAATCGTTGTATACTCCACGATGCGCATCTGGCTCCATGCCAAAACAGCAGGTTTCGTCAGCAATCAACTCATCCATAGGTTTTATAGATTCGTAGTCAAAATCAACATACATCCCTCCTATTCTATCCAAAATGAGATAACGTATTGCATCCCATCGCTGAATATTAGACGGGAATGACTCGTATTTTCCCACATACTGAGGATAATGTTTCGTGATAAAATCGACCATCATCTGGTTGTCCCACTGTATGTATTTCCAGTCGGGATAGTCCCGCTTCCAAGTCTCGCTTAATGCGGCGAAGTACTCAGACAACTCATCTCCCCCTGCCCATATCTGGTGAATTATTTTAGGTATCTTCACAATCTCATTTCTTTAATTTTGCTATGACGATCACCGGGTTATCATCATCCTTGAGATCCTTTAGCAATTCGCGCAGGCGTGAGTGGGCGGCTCGATCTTTAGCAGGATACGCAGCGAAGTGTTCCTCGGTGAGCAGTTCCTTCATTTCGTAAGCCTCCAATACACCTACCATCTCACGGCCGGTTGCATTGTAGCTCCGCGGCCAAAACGGCAGTCCGCCGTCGAGGTCGTTCACCAAGCCCACCTTCCCGGTCGTGGGGTCACTATCCAAGAGCACCGTCTCGCTGCTCCTGATATTGTACACCCCCTGCACAGTAGTTTCGAATTCACCGTGAAACCGCACAGGCACATCGAGGGTCGACAATATACCCTGGCCTACGTCGGCCGAAAAGAAGATATGCCGAGGTGTTATCGACATGGGCGTGGTTCTGTTCAAGTTCGGTGTTATGGTACTACGGGCAATGTCATCATTGTTTTCTATGCTCAGGTAAACGTTGCGGGGGAAGGTATACGTGCCGAGGCCGAAAACAAATTTCGGGACAAGCTCGTCACGTCGGTTCAACAGAAACAGTGTGTCATTGATGTATTCCTTGATCCACGCCTCTCCGTCCACCACAAACGGAGTCGGGGCACCCAGAGTGGTCGACATAAACCGTTCGCTCTTATCCAGCATAATGCCACGCGGGAAGGTTTTTACCAGCGAGCCGTCATTATCGACAATCGCCCAACTGTATGGCGCTTTGCCCGAATTGTTGTTGACACCCCCCAAGAAAAGGTTATCGCGAAGCATGGCCAGATTCTGAGGCCTGTCGAACTCTCCGAAAATCTCCGTTTCCGTCAGTTTGGGCTTGTCTACGGAGCGAACAAAAACACCATCCCACGTGTACTCCATCACTTGAGCCGTGGTTTCGATATAGACGTGTTTTCCTTCTTCGCCCACCGACACTCCCGCGATGAACGTGTACTCTCCCGGTCCGTTCCCACGTTTGCCGATATGTGTGATGAACTTTCCCTGGCGGGTGAAGGCGTAGCAGTAGCCTCCGGAACTCACAAGGATACGGTCTGCGGTGACTGTGGTTGTGTAAAAGTTGTCTGTCAGGAAGCCCTCGCCCGTCTCAAGCGGAACGTATTCCACCTCTGAAGCGAACTCACTTAGAGGTAGCTGTTTATACGCTCTCGCTTCCAGAGCGCCGACTATGTCGATGGCCGGCAGGTCGCCTCCCGTATGGTTGCAGCCCGATGCCAACAGCAAGGATATCAATAGCAAAAAGTAGATAATATGTTTCATTATTTTCAGCTTTAGAAGTATAAAATGTTAGGCCACCCACCTTGTGGCGAGTGGCCTAACTTAGTGAAATTAGTAACCACATGTACACTTACCACAGCTTTTTATGCAGTCATTGTAACAATCCCCACGTCCACTAGAACAGTCCCATTTTGTGTAGCCACATGTACACCAAGAAAAATAGCCGCCTCCCTTAATATTTTTCATTTGGGGTGCGGTCATTAGCGTTGCG
Organism: Tannerellaceae bacterium; assembly: GCA_031285925.1. Classification (GTDB taxonomy): domain Bacteria; phylum Bacteroidota; class Bacteroidia; order Bacteroidales; family Tannerellaceae; genus QVMG01. Next base: position 315 of record JAITVG010000005.1, on the reverse strand, counting down.
TTGTGCAACGTCAGTTTTTTGAGCTTTTTGAAATTTTCCATTTTATTCGATTGTTTGTGTCATAAAAATCAGTTTGATTGAGATGCTATGGTGCATGCACTTGGATTTCGGCAGATTATTCCAACTATCACAAACACACACCATCGATACGATTTTCAACGTTGGTTACAGTTCCGAGCCACGCATCATGTTAGGCTCGAAACTACATAAAACGAATCTGTTTATCGCCCCGAAATCATACGGGTGCTGATGCCTTGATTGGGTTATCATGGTTTTACGCGACATTGTTGCAACTATAAATGAGTAAAAGAACAG
>JAITVG010000242.1 GCA_031285925.1 Tannerellaceae bacterium | reverse complement strand
ATAAAAGTTCTGCCTTTCAGGCAGCGACCCGGTGTTTAGTGGCTACCGCAGGCAACGCTTCGCTCGCCTGCGGTTATGAAAATTCAGCCCTCCGGGCTTCTCGTCAATTATTTAGTATGGATAATTCAAGCTAAACGGTATTTTGCTCTTCATATTTTCCCTGATAAAAATCAGAACAGCGCTGTGAGAAGCCTCTCCAACGCCCGCGTCATTTCGCGGTTTTCACATTTATAATTATTCACGATCACGGCGACGGCGTATTCCTGTCCGTCCTTGCTGATGTAACCGGCATAACTTCTTACGCGGCTCATTCCACCGCTTTTCAATCGGGCTTTATCCTGTAAGGATGTTCCTTTCAGAAAATTGCGTACCGTACCCTCGCGCCCGGCCACAGGTAAGGAACGGATAAAGGCTTCGGAGTTTGAAGATTGATTTACCATGTAAGCCAATACCTCCGTGATGAAGAGGGCGGACACTTTATCCGTTGCCGACAAGCCGCTTCCGTCATAGATTTGCAGGGATGAAGCGTCTAATCCCTTTTTATTCCAGAAAGCCGATATTTCTTTTACCCCCTTGCCGAAAGAAGAGATGATTTCGCCGCGCGCAGGCCGGTAAGCGTTTCCAACGGTTTTCAGAAGAGCGTCCGCGTAGAGATTGTGGCTTCGTTCGTTGGTGATCCTGACAAGCTCGCGCAGCGTGGGAGAAAAGGTGGTGGCGAGTAGGTGCCTCTCCGTGTCTTTCCCCGTATCTTGCCCCAAATTACGGGTGGAAACAGATTCTTCTCCGATAGAAATACCCGCCTGTTCCAATCTCTTTTTTACATATTGAGCCAGAAAGAGGGGAGGATCGGGGATGTCGCCCTTGATCGTACGACGGCTTTGATTGGCGGGAAGTACTCCGTAGAGGAAACGGTCGTCGGCGTATGGCGCTCCGATGATAAAGGCGCTGTCGGTCGGCACTGTCGCCGCCTTCATGTAGTTGTGGAAACGCAGGGAAGGCATCTCCGGTTCGCAGCCGGTGATGCGCGGCGTTTCGCCTGCCGCTCCGGAAGCCAGGTGAAGGGAATATAGATTGTCGAAGACGTTCAGTCCGTAGCTTCCTGCTCCGTAGTAGCTGCCGATGTCTTCCCATAACCACTTGGGGGAGATGGCTTCCGTGTCGAAAATAGTTTCGTCGGCAATAATTCGACCGTCTATCCGGCTTATGCCCGCTTCTTTTAGGGCGGCGATCCATTGGGATAGGAAGGGCAGTTGTTCCGAACCGCTCGCAATATGGGAAGAACCCAAAGAAGGATCGCCGCTTCCTTTAATATACAGGTCGCCTTTCAGCACTCCGCCGGCCACTTCTCCCGTATATTCCGGAGAGGTCGGAAAGCGATAATCTTCTCCCAGTACTTCCAGTGCGGTAGCCGTCGTAACGACCTTGAGTACAGATGCAGGAGTGAGCAGCCTTTGTTCATCGCAGGCGTAGAGGATTTCGCCGGAGGCAACGTTCTTTACCGCTAAGGAAAACGAGGCTCCCTGCATGTAGTCTGCCTTCAATAATTGTCTGACGGGTTGCGGAACCTGTGCGAAAGAGAGTGCCGCGACAGCCGCACAAATAAGGAACGAGATTATTTTTCTATACATAGTCTGAAACTTTCTACTTTAATTCTATCTTTGTGAAATAGAATATCGAACACAAAGATACATTAAAGAACCATGAATCCTATATTTGATAAGCCTTACACTTTTGACCGTGTTGTGCGGATCATTTCCAGTATGCTGGTGATCGGAGTGATTATCTATCTGACTTCCGTCCTGAAGAATGCATTGCTGCCGTTTCTGATAGCTTGGCTGATGGCTTATATTCTGCAACCGCTTGTGAAGTTCTTCCAATGTAAAGTCGGGATTAAGAGCCGGATATTGTCCATCGTCGCCGTGCTTCTGGTGATCGTTGCCGTGCTGGCGCTGATTTCGGTGCTTGTGGTTCCCTCCATCGCGCAGGAAACGGAGAAGACGGTCGAACTGCTGCGCACCTATAATCCGGAAGGGCGCACGATCCCCTTTATTCCGGAATCCTGGCTGCTGTTTCTTCAGAACAACATAAATCTGGAGGAATGGCTGGAGCTTCTGAACCGGGACAATCTACTGAATGCGATCCGACAGATAGCGCCCAGGTTCTGGACGCTTCTTACGAATACGTTTTCCGTGCTGTTCAGCATTACGATCGTGTTCGTGATCCTGCTTTACTTTATCTTCATTCTGCTCGACTACGAAAAGATCGCCAATGGCTGGCGTAACCTTATTCCCGAAAAATACCGTCCCTTTGTGGATGGCTTGAGTGACGACGTGGAACACAGCATGAACCGCTACTTCCGCGGGCAGTCGCTGGTAGCCTTGTGCGTAGGTATTCTTTTGGCAATCGGCTTTCGGATCATCAATCTCCCGCTGGGGGTGACTTTGGGGCTTTTCATCGGGGTACTGAACCTAATCCCTTATCTGCAAACGATCGGTATTATTCCGATGATCCTGTTGAGTTTGCTTCGCTCGGCGGAAACCGGGCAGAGTTTTTGGTTAATATTCGGTATGGCGTTGATTGTGCTGTGTATTGTTCAGGCGATACAGGATCTGTTCCTTGTTCCCCGGATAATGGGGAAAGCGATGGGGCTTAATCCTGCGTTTATTCTTCTTTCCCTTTCCATCTGGGGTACTTTGCTTGGGTTTGTCGGGCTGATCATTGCGTTGCCACTGACCACTCTGTGCCTTTCCTATTACCGCCGCTTTGTATTGATGGAGGGAGATGAATACGCCAAAATAGTCAAGGAAGATCCGGACGACAATCCGGACGAGTGACCGAAAAGTCGATTTCCGCGCTTCTCATTCCATCTCTCTTTTAAGTTAATTGTTTCACATTCTCCCTGATTTGGAACAATACGCGGTTGAAGATAATCATATCGGCGGCGGTAATACCATTGCCGAGTTCCTTGAACATTTTCTTTTCTTTCAGGATAATTTCTTTCAGGAACTCCTTCCCTTTTTTCGTCAGCGCAATGGTATTTTTCCGTTTATCCTCTTCGCAGATGGTGCGCAATACAAGTTCATGCTCTTCCATAACGTCGAGTAGCCGCACGACGGTCGATTTGTCCTTGTTCATAAAGTCGGCCAAATCCTGCGGCGTTAGTTCTCCCTTGTAGTTGATCACCATTAATATCCGGTATGAATCGGCCGGCAAATCCAAACTCAATCCATTCATCCGCTTTTTGAAAGCCCGACTGACGGCTTTTGTAGTTAAAACTATGCTTAACGAAGTGGGTAGTTTTTTCATATCTCTTTTATTATATAGCTCAATACTTTATTTGAAATTTCATACAAATATATATATAATCGCCCATTGGTGGAATTAAGTGTAGTAGTATATCGCTCGGGGTTTATGCCAGCGATACGCAGACAAACATATAGATCATCATACCGATAATATCATTTGTGATGGTAATGAAAGGGCCGGTAGCCAGTGCGGGATCTATTTTTATTCTTTCCAGAGCCATTGGAACCAGAGTGCCGAACATGCTGGCGAAGATGACTACCGCAAAGAGGCTGAGCGAAACGGAGGCCGTTACGATGCGGTCGCCCAAAGTGAAAAAGTTGTAGATAAACACGACTAAACTGATGATGCTGGCATTAATCAGCGCAACGGCGGATTCTTTCAACACCTGCGACCATATATCTTCTATCTTCAAAGACTTGTTAGCCAAACCCTGTACGACGATAGCCGATGATTGTATGCCCACGTTTCCTCCCGTTCCTCCGATTAACGGAAAAAAAAGAGCCATTTTGGGGTTTGAGGCAATGCTGCTTTCAAACCCGCCAAGTATCATCGAGTTTCCAAGCCCTCCGACCATTCCGATCAGCAACCAGGGCAGACGTGCGGCAGTTTGCAGGAATACGTTGTCCGATGTTTCTACGTCCTGCGAGATACCGGAAGCCAACTGGTAATCCCTTTCGTGCTGTTCGCGCACTTTATCCATTACGTCGTCGATCGTGATCCGTCCGACCAGTCGCCCGATGCTGTCGATAACGGGCAGAGCTACCAGGTCGTACTTCTCGATCGTCTGCGCAACTTCTTCGATACTGTCGTTATCGTGAACCGCGACAGGGTCTTTTTTCATCACGTGCTTGATCTTTGATACCGAAGGATTCGTAATCAGTCGCTGCAACGGCAATACGCCCAACAGACGTTCGTCGTCATCTATCACGTATACGTAGTAGATTTCATCCATGTCTTCTGCCTGTTTGCGCATTTCTTCTATACACTGGGGCATACTCCAGTTCTCGTTTACCACGATCATTTCCGTGCCCATCAACCCCCCGGCGGTATCTTCGTCGTATTTCAAAAGATCGACAATATCGCCTGCCTGCTCAATATCCTCCAGGTGCGACAGTACTTCTTCCTGCGTATCTTCATCCAGTTCGCGGATAAGATCGACTGCATCGTCCGTTTCCAGATAGTCGATGAAGCGCTTGGCAATGAGTTCGGGCGGGAGTTCCTTAAGTAATTGTCCCCGCGCGTCTTCATCCAGCTCCATCAACACATCCGCCGCCTTGTCTTCATCCATCAACGGATAGATATAGGCTTCTTCCTGCAAGTCCAATTCTTCGTAGATCTCCGCTATGTCCGCAGGGTGGAGTTCATTCAACAGCAGTTTGATTTCCTTATCGTCCTTTGCTGCTATTAAATGCTTTATATTTTCAAGAAATTCTTTCGTCAGCTCAATCATTTTGTTCTTTTATGGGATTATTGTTCGTTCAGCCATTTTTCCGTAAGCCGGGTTAATTCGACAAAACCGTCGAAAGACAGTTGTTCCGGGCGCTTATCGAAAACAGGTAATGCGTAATCCGGATAATCTTTACCCAGTAAAGGTTTCATCGAGTTGCGAAGTGTTTTCCGGCGCTGATTGAATGATGTCTTCACTACCGACCGAAACAGCTTTTCGTCGCAGTCCAATTCTGTCCGTTTATTACGGGTCATGCGGATCACCGCGCTTTTTACTTTGGGAGGAGGGTCGAATACGGTTTCGCTTACCGTAAACAAATATTCGATATCGTACCAAGCTTGAAGCAATACGCTTGTGATGCCGTACGTTCGGCTTCCGGGGCCTGCGGATATCCGTTCGGCCACTTCTTTTTGTATCATACCCGTGCAGCAGGGGATCATATCTTTATAATCCAGTACTTTGAAAAATATCTGGCTGGAGATATTGTAAGGATAGTTGCCGGTTACGCAGAAAGGTTTGCCGTTGAACAGTTTTCGGAGGTCGAGTTTAAGGAAGTCGTCGGCAATTACTCTTCCTTCCAGCGCCGGGAAGTGCCGGTTGAGATACGCGATAGAATCCCAGTCTAATTCCACAACCGTCAGGTCATATCCGTTATTCAACAGGAATTGAGTAAGTACTCCCGTTCCCGGCCCTACTTCTAATACCGGTAAGTGTCCGTAGTTTTCCAACGTTCCGGCAATACGCTCGGCAATCTGCATGTCTTTCAGGAAATGTTGTCCGAGGGACTTCTTGGGTGTGACCGGTCTCATTGCACTTTTGAAGTTAAAATGTTTGTATTCAAATATATTGTTTATCTTTGCGGACAGACAAAAGTACAACAAATAATTAAATGAGCCTTATAAGGGATGGATTTAAAGAAAGCTCTCAATACCTCGTTTAAAGTATTAATTCCACTGCTGTTTGGTGGTTTGCTGTTGTGGTATCTCTACAAGGATTTGGATATTTCGGATATATGGACTACCGTAAAGGTGGGCGTTCGCTATGATATTATTCTCTATTCGTTAGTATTCGGATTGGCCGCCAATATAATCCGCGGGTTTCGCTGGGAACTTCTGATCAATTCAATAGGAGAAAAGGCAAAACGCGGCAACATCATTAATGCGATACTCGGCAATTACGCCCTCAATCTTGTACTGCCTCGCGTAGGTGAGCTTTGGCGCTGCGGGGCGATAACCAAATACGATAAAATACCTTTCACCAAACTATTCGGAACTTTACTGATCGACCGTGTATGCGACACGCTGACTGTCGGCTTCTTCACTCTCCTTATATTTATATTCAACTTCAACTTCTTTGCCGGTTTCTTTGCCCGCAATCCGGCCATAATGGACGGCTTTTCGCAGATGTTCAATTCGATATGGATCTATGCGTCGGTAATCACTGTCGGCCTGGCCATTTGGTTCGTATTAAAATACATGAGTAATTTCACTTTGGTGCGGAAAGCGAAATCCATGTTCAAGAATGTTTGGATAGGAGTAAAGAGCATTTGGCTGCTCAAGCATAAAGGCCTTTTCCTTTTGCTGACACTGGCTATCTGGAGTTGCTACTTTCTTTATTTCTACATTACTTTCTATGCGTTTGGTTTTACCCGCGATCTGGGCATCGTGGTGGGTTTGATCGCATTCACGATGAGCAGCATCGGAGTGGGTGTTCCCGTGCAGGGAGGAATCGGGGCATGGCACTTTATGGTGATCGCCACGTTGGCTTGTTACGGTATCGGCGGAAACGATGCGGCTGCATTTGCGTTTGTCGTACATGCGATTCAGACTGCCTGGACAGGGCTTTGCGGATTGGTGGCGATCATTGCGCTGCCGATTACGAACAGAGTCAAGAGTAGTCAAAGTAGTCAAAGTAGTCAAAGTAGTCAGAGTAGTCAAAGTAGTCAGAGTAGTCAAAGTAGTCAGTAGTTAAAGTAGTCAAAAGCAGTTTGGCTATTCCCGAAATAAATAACTTAAAGAAAACTTTTATGGCAACTGAAATCAAGGATTTATCTCCGAAACATGTCTGGGGTTACTTCTACGACTTGACGCAGATTCCCCGTCCGACCGGACAAATGGAAGCCGTGACCCGTTACGTAATGGACTTCGGCAAAAGCCTGTCACTCGAAACCGTTCAGGATGAAACAGGCAATGTGCTTATCCGCAAACCGGCAACGCCGGGAATGGAAGAGCGCAAGACTGTTGTGCTGCAATCTCATCTGGATATGGTGCCGCAGAAAAATTCTTCGGTGAAGCATGATTTCACGACCGATCCCATCGACGCTTACATCGACGGTGAGTGGGTAACCGCCCGCGACACCACGCTGGGCGCCGACAACGGCATCGGAGCAGCGTTGGCTATGGCGGCGCTGGCCGACGACACGTTGAAGCATGGCCCCTTGGAAGCTCTGTTTACGGTGGACGAAGAAGTCGGGATGGACGGTGCTTTCGGCCTGAAGCCGGGTTTTCTTAAAGCGGACATTCTTATTAACTGCGATTCCGAAAAGGAAGGCGAGCTGTTTGTGGGATGTGCCGGCGGTGCCGACCTGAATGTATCATTCCAGTATAAGGACGACAACCATATTCCCGAAGGAGATGTGGCGGTGAAGGTAAGCCTCACCGGATTGAAGGGCGGACATTCGGGCGTAGACATTCATCTGGGCAGGGCTAACGCAAATAAACTGCTGTTCCGTTTCCTCAAGGAAGCGGTGGCCGGCTATGGCGCCCGCCTGTCGTCCGTCGATGGCGGTTCGTTGCGGAATGCGATCCCGCGCGAAGCCTTTGCCGTCGTCACCTTGCCGGAAGGCGAAACGGACAGCTTCTGGGAATTGGTATCCGACTATCAAGACCTGTATCGGGAAGAATACGCCGGTGTGGAAAACAATATATCTTTCACGGTCGAACGGGTGGAACTGCCTGCCTCCCTGATCCCCGAAGGCATACAGGACGATTTGATCAACGCCGTGGAAGGTTGTCAGAACGGTGTGATCAGCATGTTGCACGATTTCCCCGGAACGGTGGAATCGTCGAGCAACCTTGCGGTGATAAAGTCCGCCGAAGGATCAATTGAAGTAAAAATACTCGTGCGCAGTTCATCCGAAAGCCGCAAGTCCGCCGTATGCTCCGCTCTTGAGAGCGTGTTCGCGCTGGCCGGAGCCAAAGTAGAAGAAGGCGGAAGCTACAACGGTTGGCAACCGGATATTCATTCTCCGGTATTGAACCTGATGGAGAATACCTACCGCGAACTGTACGGAAAGACGCCCGCCGTAAAAGTAATGCACGCCGGACTGGAATGCGGCATCATCCAAGGAGCGTATCCCGATATGGACATGATCTCCATCGGCCCCGATCTGGAATTTCCTCACTCGCCGGACGAAAGGGTCAATATCCCGACTGTCGGAAAGATATGGGACTTCATTAAATCCACACTCGAAAATATCTGAAACCCCTTCGGAAATCTAAAAATATATCAGCACATATCCGGTAATAAACTTGGCTATGTGCTGTTTTTTTTTGCACCGCCCGGAAGAATGGATTTTATTTCTTCCTCTCAATAATATAATCCGCTAAAAGCAGCAATGCTTCTTTCGCCTCGGAATGAGGCAGTTGGTTGAGTAATTCAGTGGCTTTGTTTCTGTATTCCTTCATCTTTCCTTCGGCGTATGATATACCGCCGTTGTCGACGGCAAAGGAAATAAGCCAATCCATGTTTTCGGCGGTGAAATCGTGTGTTTTAATTATTTTTTCGGCTTTTTCGGCCTGTTCTTTTTCTCCCGTCCGCATGGCGTAAAGAAGCGGCAGGGTGATCTTTCCTTCCCGAATATCGTTTCCCGTCGGTTTCCCTATTTGCGTGTCCTTATAATAGTCGAAGATGTCGTCTTTTATCTGGAAACAATATCCCAGATATTCACCGAATTGCCTGCAAAGGCTTATAAGACCGGCCGGAACCTCTGCCGAGATCGATCCTATTTCCGTACAGGCCGACAAAAGGCTGGCGGTTTTCTTATAGATAATCTGCATGTAGCGTTCTTCGCTCAACACGACGTCTTCCGTGGTTTCAAGTTGTTTCAACTCTCCTTCCGAGAGTTCTTTTCCCAAATTCGATATGATGTATATAATACGGATATCCCCTGTCTGTATGGAACGGACTAATGCGGAGGAAAGAACATAATCGCCGGCCAGCACCGCCACCCGGTTGTCGAAGATCGCATTCAGTGAGGGAGCGCCGCGACGCTGTTTTGTTTCATCCACCACATCGTCGTGAATAAGGGTTGCCGTGTGAAGCAATTCCAGCAAAACTGCCGAATTGATCGTGTTGGGAGTTACTTTCCCGCAGGCTTTGGCGGTCAGCAGAACAAGAAGCGGTCGTACATGTTTTCCGGTACGGCTTAGAATCACGTCTATTGCTTGTTTCAGGTAATTCGTTCCGTTTCCGCTTCGCAGTGAACCGGCAAAGTCATCATGAAACTGTTTAAGCTCTGCCGCTACCGGCTCTTCTATCTTCTTTCTGTCAATCATTATATTAGGTAATGTAAATACCTGCATTAAAGGATTTGACAAAAGTAAGGAAAATATATGAATAACGGCTAAATCTTATTTTGAGGTGTTCTTTGGGCAAAAAGTAGTCAAAGTAGTCAAAGTAGTCAAAGTAGTCAAAGTAGTCAGAGTAGTCAAAGTAGTCAAAGTAGTCAAAGTAGTCAGAGTAGTCAGAGTAGTCAGAGTAGTCAAAGTAGTCAAAGTAGTCAAAGTAGTCAAAGTAGTCAAAGTAGTCAAAGTAGTCAGAGTAGTTAAGTAGTTAAGTAGCGAGTGTAGCGAGTGGCCGGAGGGCTATATTTTGCCGTTGGTTGAGGAGATTGTGTGAAAACAGTCATCCCTCCATTTATTCATCAAATTATGTTGTATATTATGTGGAATTTCATATCTTTATAGCAAATACAAACAATACCCGCCATGCACTATAAATCCGGTCTTGATAGAGGTCAACTCATTCTTTTTTCCACACTGGAAGACAGTATTGAGGAAGATAATCCTGTCCGTTTGATAGATATGCTGATAGAAAGTCTTTTCAAACAGTATCCCGAGCGGTTCGTTTACAAGGGCTGCTCCTGTTCGGGCCAAAAATCCTATTCACCCTCGACTCTTTTGAAACTGTACCTTTACGGCTATCTCAACCGCATATCAAGCAGTCGCCGGCTGGAGAGGGAAACCCGCCGCAATATTGAAGTCAAATGGCTGCTATGCGATTTACACCCTGACTTCAAAACTATCGCCGACTTCCGTAAGGATAATAAGGAAGCCATTCGTTTTGTCACCCTGCGTTTCCGCGAATTCCTTATCGGTGAAGGGTATGTCAAAGGGCAGAAGATCACTTATGACGGCAGTAAGATAAAAGCCTGTACTTCAAAAGACAAGGTGTTGACCACTTCTTCCATATCCTTAAAACTGCAAAACCTTGAGAAACAACTGGAAACTTACCTGGAACAACTCTCCGGAAATGACCATGCGGAAGATTTGCAGAAAGAAATGGAATCTCTTTGTGAAGATTTGGGAATAGACCGGAGCATGGCGGAAGAGGTTTTATCCCTGAAGTCCCGCATCGTGGAACTGGAACGGATTCAAAAGGAACTGGAATCAAGTCCACATACGAGCTACTGTCCGAACGATCCGGAAGCTCATCTGATGAAAAGCCGCGACGGATATATTCCGGCATACAACCTGCAAACAGGAACAGATGCCGAAAACAAAATGATCGTTTTTGCCGAGGTTACCGATGATGTAAATGACATCGGTCAACTTAAGGGGGATTATGATCAAACCATCGCCCAGACCGGTATTACTCCTCAAACTGTTTTGGCAGACAGCGGATACTGCAACTTCGATCAGATAGAAGCCATTGAGACTATTGATGAAGAGTCTTGCGGCATACCCAAAACGCAATGTACCATTCCCGTACCCGATTCTCCTGCCAAGGAGAAAGACCGGCAAAACGGCGTAAGCTTTATCCATGACCCTCAGGCTGATATTTACACCTGTGTAAAGGGCAAAAAACTGACACGTAAAAACCGTACCGTAACTCACAGCAATACGGAATATCATGTTTATCAGGCCAACAGCAGGGATTGCCACAGCTGCCCCTTATGGAATAAATGCACGTCTGCCAAAAACGGAAGAGCGATTAAAATTCCAAAAAAACAGGAGTTCCGAAAAAAATACACGGACAGAATGAATCATCCGGAAAACAGGAAACTGATCAAGGAAAGAAAAAATTTGATCGAGCATGTATTTGGAACACTCAAGCGATGGATGGGAAAGGTGCCGATCCTGCTGACTTCCAAAAAAAAGGTACAGATAGAAATAGACCTGTATACAACGGCTTACAATATAAGACGCCTTGTAAGCATGGAAAATGTACCCGTTCTTGTCCAAAAACTCGGAAATTACAGTTTTTAAGGGGGAGAAATCCTTTTTTTGACTGAAAAAACGCAAACTTTAGACTGAAAAACGCCATGCAGGGTATAGGTATCTGCAATTCTACCGTATCTGCAATATCTGCAATTCTACAGTTTATACTGTTCGAAAGAACGAATTGATGCAAAAACTGTTCTCACACGATCTCTGAAACCAACGGCAAAAGACAGGCCTGCGGCCACTCGCTGCGCTCGCTGATTTATTCAGTATGAATAATGCAGGTTAAGTGATTCTGTTGATCTCACAAAAATCATTTAAATCATACGAATCCCGGTTCAGACAATGTTCTGAAAACAGTATAGGTACTACGAGCGCGTACTACCTATAGTACGGCGCCGTTGTATAGGTACTACGCGCTCGTACTATATATAGAAACACTTTTTAACATCCTGCAATCTGCTGTGTGTTAGGCTTATATCTTACCTCTCCTCCCGACCCCTCGCTGCGCTCGTTTCATCTGTTCGAATTCGTTTTATGCTATTATCGTCAGGCAAATATTCAGATAATGCATAGTCCGCTCTTTGATATATTTCCGGGGAGAGAT
>JAITVG010000231.1 GCA_031285925.1 Tannerellaceae bacterium | reverse complement strand
TGGTTAGACTTAATCTTGAAGAAAAACTTGAAGAAGTGTGTAGATTGGAGTAAAATAGGCAAAACCGAGTATATGAATGCTATGATTAAAAGTGCGACAAACGGTACAGAAATAAAATCGTTGTTGAAAAATGCCCTTACAGATAAAATTAATGACCGCGAAATGTTTATGAAAGGTATAGATTACTCGTACTACTACGAAGAAAACGAGTAACATCTATCAGAATCCGGCGATAATCTAACCGATATTAATCGTTCTATTTGTACCATATTTGCGACATAAAAACACAAAACACTGATATTCAATAGCAATTTGTTTTGAGGAAGATGAAGTAAGAAGCGATTAGAGATAATCGATAAATAGTATAAAAGTGCTGTAAACGAATAGTTTGCGGAGTGATTTGTACCTATACAAATCACTAAAGCATCTAATACATCCCATTACTTGACGGGCATCTCTTTGTCACAAATTCAAGTTAGCGCCCGGCATCTTACTGTTATGCTTATCGGTGTCGTTTGGGCACTGTAAGTAGTAATGTAGGCGGAAAGAAAATCGATGTACGGATAGGGTCAATTGGTATAGATTGATCCGTTTACTTTCCACTGATAAGTCACTCCCGACTCCGGGTTATCTACCGAAAAGACGACAGTTGACCGGTTGCTGTCCGAATGCGGGATGAGTTCGTGCGAAATAATGGGAGCACTGGTAAGTGCCGCATGAGCATCGATCAGTCCGTAGCCCATTTGATTATTCCACATTTCGTTGGGACGGCCGGAAGTGGTGGCGTAACTGTAACCTCCAACCTTTTTCGCCGACCTTTCGATTCTATTTACAACCTGTTGCTGCGTAAGATTCGGATTGGCTGACAAGATCAATGCAGCTACGTCAGTAACATGAGGAGCGGCGGCGGATGTGCCGCTAAAAAATGGGTCGTAATTTCCGGTAATACCGGCAGCAGTTGTGTAGATATAAGTGCCGGGAGCAACAATATCCAATTCAGCGCCATAATTACTTGCTTGTGAACTATTCCATATCGACCTCGCAGCTGTTCGATCTATGGCTCCTGTTTCCGTTTCCTCTTTCGCCTTTACCGTCACCGTGCAACTCGCCGTCTTTTCTCCATCGGCGGCGATGGCGGTGATGGTTGTCGTTCCGGCAGCAATGGGGGTAACTTCGCCCGAAGACGAAACTTCTCAATACTTTCGTTATCGCTTTTCCACTAAATAGTTTTATTTTCGGCATCCATCGGCAGGATGGTTGCCGTAAGAGTTTGCTTTTTGCCAACTTCGAGTGTCAGATCATTCTCCGTAAGTTCGATTGCTGACACACGCACGGGTTGCGGTTTGTTGTCGCATGACACAAAACCAACGCACAGAGCACTCATATAATACAAGCATCTCAAATTAATATTTTGCCATTTGAAATGACTCACCGTTTGCTATCCCTGTAATTTGCAATTAGTCCGTCGCATTTCCGCGACAGTGGGAAATCAAGTGATGATTTAAAGGATATTCAACTCCCCCCCCTCAAGCCGGTACTTCTCCCCTCCGTGCGGGCAGATGGCGATGCCGTCTTCGTTGAAGTGGAGGCGTTCGCCGGCTTTGCTCACCCATCCGAGCCGACGGGCGGGGTTGCCTACCATGAGGGCGTGGGGCGGAACGTCTTTGGTGACTACGGCGCCGGCGCCGATCATGGCATACTCGCCGATCATGTGACCGCAAAGCACGGTGGCGTTGGCACCGACTGTGGCTCCGCGGCGGACGAGCGTGGGTAGGTATTCTCCGCGGCGACTGATCGCGCTACGGGGATTGAGCACATTGGTGAACACGCAGCCGGGGCCGAGGAATACGTCGTTTTCGCAGATTACGCCGGTGTAGATCGACACGTTGTTTTGCACTTTCACGTTGTCGCCCAGAATTACCTTCGGCGAAACTACCACGTTTTGCCCGATGTTGCAGAAACTTCCGATGACGCAATCCGCCATGATGTGCGAAAAGTGCCAGATGCGCGTACCGTCGCCGATCTTACAGCCGGGATCGATCACTGCCGTTTCGTGGGCTATATATAATCCGTCTTCCATGGGATACATTTATTTATAGAGTAGAAAAATGGTCGGTTTGCGATTCATGTCCGGTAGCTTGCCTTTCCATTCCTGCATCGTGCGGGTGCGGATGGATTCATCGCCGCAGGTGATGTTGCTTGCGATGCACAGTTTGGTAGACGGGCGGCAGAGGCGGATCAGATCTTCCGCAAGTTTGTTGTTGCGGTAAGGAGTTTCGATGAACAGTTGCGTCTGATTTTCCGTATAGATACGGGCTTCCAGCTTCCTGACCGCCTGCGTCCTTTCGTTTGCTTCGATGGGAAGGTAGCCGTGGAAGGCGAAGCTCTGCCCGTTGAACCCCGACGCCATCAGCGCCATGAGGATGGAAGAAGGGCCGACAAGAGGCACTACCGGATAGTTTCTTCGCTGGGCAATGGCCACTACGTCGGCGCCCGGGTCGGCAATCGCCGGGCAGCCTGCTTCGGAGATGATACCCACGTCCTCTCCCCGTTCTAGGGGGGCAAGATAGGAGGTTGCCTGTTCCGGCGTGGTATGCTTGTTCAGTTCATAGAATGTGAGGTCGTCAATCACGATATCCGGCTCCGTCTTCTTCAGGAAACGGCGGGCAGTGCGCACGTTTTCCACAATAAAATGCCTGATGCGCAGGATCACTTCGCGATTGCCGGCGGGCAACACCTTTGCGTGATCGGTTTCGCCCAGCGTGGACGGTATAAGGAAAAGAGAAGCTTTCATTCCGATGTTTTCGGCAAATATAGTACTTTTGATGCATAAAGAATTACAGGCATGACACTTCCTCCCGATTTTATTACGCGCACCCGGCATCTTTTAGGCGAAGAAACATTCCGTCACCTTTCCGAAGCATTGAAGGAAGCCCCCCCCGTCAGCATCCGCATTAACCGGACGAAAGGTGCCGAACCGCCGGATGGTGAGCGGGTAGTCTGGTGTAGCGACGGTTATTACCTGCCCGAACGCCCGTCGTTCACGTTCGATCCCCTCTTCCACGCCGGCGCTTTTTACGTGCAGGAAGCCTCCTCCATGTTTCCGGAACAAGTGGTCGCGCAATACGTGAAAGAGCCGGTGATATGCCTCGACCTCTGTGCCGCCCCGGGCGGGAAGTCCACGCATCTGGCATCCCTGCTGCCCGAAGGCAGTTTGCTGGTGAGCAACGAAGTGATCCGCAGCCGCAGCCATATCCTGTCGGAGAACCTCACCAAGTGGGGCAACCCGTATTCCATTGTGACCAATAACGACCCGGAAGAAATCGGGCGGCTGAAGCACCTGTTCGACGTGATCCTGACCGATGTGCCCTGCTCCGGCGAAGGGATGTTTCGCAAAGATCCCGGAAGCGTCGGGGAATGGAGCGTGGCCAACGTGAACCTTTGCGCCTCGCGCCAGCGCCGCATCCTGTACGACGTATGGAATGCGTTGAAGCCCGGCGGACTCCTTATTTACAGTACCTGCACGTACAACACGGAAGAAAACGAAGACAACATCCTCTATATGATTAATGAATTGGGAGCCGACCCGCTGCCTGTCGCCACAAGGGAAGAATGGAATATCGCCGGCGCACTGAAACACGGCTTGCCCGCCTGCCGCTTTTTCCCCCACCGCACAAAGGGCGAAGGCTTCTTCCTCGCCGCAGTACGAAAGCATGAGGAGGAACTCCGCACCATCCGCCACAAATCAAACGGCAAAGGAAATACCAAAGGGAAAGGAACGTCGCCGGTAACCAAAGCCCCGTCCATGTTCCTGAAAGATTTCGAAAGATTTTCTCTTGAAACACGCGGCGAATTCATCCGTGCCTTTCCTTTGGCGCATCAGGATACTTATATGCTTCTGCAAAATCATTTGCGCATTGTTTCCGCCGGCATCCGCATCGGGGAGGTCAAGGGGAAAGATATTGTTCCCGACCAGTCGTTGGCCTTGTCCACCTCATTGAACAGGAATGCATTCCCCATCGTCGAACTTTCTGCGGAAGAGGCCATCCGCTACCTCCGGAAAGAAGCCCTTCTGCTGCCCGTCGCCACGGAGAAAGGCTACGTGCTGCTCACTTATAAGGGTTTTCCTCTCGGCTTCGTCAAAAATCTGGGCAACCGCGCCAACAATCTCTATCCGCAGGAATGGCGGATCAGAAAGGCTCGATAATCAATTGTTCAATCAATCGTTCAAGTAATAATCTACTGTCGTAACCACTCTTACATTCTTTATGTACGGCGTATTTGCATCCCGGTCGGTGATGGCGAACTGTCCTTGATAGGCTGTGCGGATTTTGCCGAGCTTGCTGTGCGA
>JAITVG010000177.1 GCA_031285925.1 Tannerellaceae bacterium | reverse complement strand
AATTCGTTGTGCATTTGTGTGTTAGGCTTATTTCTTCCTCACCTGCGGCCACGAGCTACGCTCGCTGAAAAAAAACGCATGAGAACACAGAAGAGAAGGCAGAAATACGGCTGTATGTCCACCCGGAATAAAATAAATCATCTATATTTGTGGCTTTCTTTAAGATAAGGAACTAAATAATAATGGACGGAAAAACAGACAAGCAATTTGAAGTAGACAAACGATACCTGCGAATGGCGCTCGTCTGGGCGGAAAATTCGTATTGCCGGCGGCGGAAGGTAGGTGCACTGATCGTAAAAGACCAGATGATCATTTCAGACGGATACAACGGTACTCCTTCGGGGTTTGAAAATATCTGTGAGGATGAAAATAACGTAACGAAGCCATACGTCTTGCATGCCGAGGCCAATGCGATCACGAAAGTCGCTGCATCCTCCAACAGCAGCAAGGGCGCTACCATATACGTAACGTCGGCTCCCTGCATCGAATGTGCCAAGCTCATCATCCAGTCCGGCATCCGCCGGGTAGTCTATTCCGAGAAATACCGCGTGGAAGACGGCTGCCAACTTCTCAAACGCGCAGGCATTTCGGTAGAATATATTGAGTGTAAAGATTAAGAATAAAATGAACAAAAAAAATAAAATAACCGTACAGGGAACGGAGATAACCGTTATTTCAGAGAAAGATAACGATTATATTTCGCTGACGGATATGGCAAATGCCAAAGAAGGACAAGCCCGTGCCGCCGATATTATCAAAAACTGGATTCGGACACGCACCACGCTCGAATTTCTCGGTACCTGGGAACAACTTTATAATCCTGATTTTAAAGTGGTCGAATTTGACCACTTTAAAATGCAGGCCGGTTTGCCGAGTTTTGTATTAAGCACAAGTGAATGGATAGAAAAAACCAACGCCACAGGTATTTATGTAAAGCAGGGGAAATATGGCGGCACTTTTGCACATAAAGATATTGCATTTGAATTCGGTTCGGCTATCAGTTCGGTTTTCAGATTGTTTCTTATTAAAGAATTTCAACGTCTGAAAGAAGATGAAGCGCACACAAAATCCCTTGAATGGAATTTGCAGCGAACGCTCTCGAAAATCAATTACCGTATCCATACCGATGCCATCAAAGACAAAATAATCCCTAAAATAGTCAGCAGGGAACAGACAATGTTTGTTTATGCCAACGAAGCCGATTTGCTCAATGTGGCACTGTTCGGCAAAACGGCAAAAGAATGGCGCGATGAAAACCCGGATGACAAAGGTAATATCCGCGATTATGCCTCGTTAGAACAGTTGGTTGTACTGTCAAATATGGAAAGTATCAATGCCCTGCTCATTCGACAGGGACTTCCGCAGGGTGAACGACTCGTACAGCTCAATGGCGTGGCGATTACACAAATGCACTCACTGAAAAGCAATAGAGATTTAAAGAAATTGTAATAGCCTAAAACAAATCATGAATAACAAAAAATTATCCGTTTGGCTGCCGGTGATTATTGCCGTCAGTGTTTCTTTGGGAATATGGATCGGGAATTATTATCTGAACCTGGCCAAGGGGAGGGCGCTGACTTCCTATTCCGGAGGAAATAAAATCAACGCCATCCTTGATATTATCAACCGGCAATACGTGGATACGGTCAATATGAACCGGTTGATCGAAGAAACTATTCCCAAAGTATTTGCCGAACTCGATCCCCATTCCATCTATATACCGGCTGAAGACGTGGCTATTGCCAATGAAGACCTGCAAGGTTCCTTTAGCGGCATAGGCGTGTCGTTCAACATGCAGATGGATACGATACTTGTCGTTTCCGTGATTAGCGGAGGCCCGGCGGAAAAGGCAGGGCTTCTTCCCTTTGACCGTATTGTTTCGATCAACGACTCCATCTTCGCCGGACAGGGTATCAGCCAGACAAAGATCATGCGTACGCTGCGCGGCGAAAAGGACAGCATGGTTAAGCTCGGCATAAAGCGCGGAGGCAACGAGGAGTTGATCTACTTCGATGTCACCCGTGGCGATGTGCCTTTAAATTCGGTAGAAGTATCCTTTGCCGTCAGCGACGGAATCGGATATATCAAACTGACAACCTTCGGGCGCACGACATACAATGAGTTTATAACTGCTATCGCCAAATTGAAACAGGAGGGTTGCAATTCTTTCATTCTCGACCTGCGCGGAAACACCGGAGGCGCCATGGACGCGGTGATCAAGATCGTCAACGAGTTTATGACCGAAGGCCGCCTGATCGTTTACATGGAAGGGAAAGCATACCGGCGTCAGGATATGTATGCCGACGGAACAGGCACCTGCAAGGATGACGCGATCGTTCTTTTAACCGACGAAGCCTCGGCTTCCGCCAGCGAAATCTTCGCCGGAGCGATACAGGACAACGACAGAGGCTTGATTATCGGTCGGCGCACTTACGGCAAAGGACTGGTGCAGGCGCCCATCAACCTGAACGACGGCTCCGAAATCCGCCTGACTATCGCCCGCTACTATACCCCTTCCGGCCGCAGCATACAGAAAGAGTACGAACTCGGCAAGGGAGAAGAATACGACCGGGATATATACAACCGCTACATGCACGGCGAATTCGACACGGCCGACAGCATCAAACAGGATGAAAACATGCAGTATGAAACCGTGGGCGGCCGGACGGTCTACGGCGGCGGCGGTGTCATGCCGGATATTTTCATCCCGCGCGACACTACCGGGATCACTTCCTATTACACCAATGTGATCAACAGCGGAGCATTTTATCAGTTCGCTCTGGAATATTCGGACAGAAACCGCCGGATGTTCTCCGCCTTCAACACCTGGAACGAACTCTACGAATACCTCAAAAGCCAGCCTTTGCTGAATGAACTTGTCAATTACGCGACAGCGAAGGGAATCAAAAGGCGACCGAACCTGATCGACATATCGGGTACTCTGATAGAAAAACAATTACAGGCTTATATCGTGCGGAGTTTCTTTGAAGCAGAAGGCTTCTTCCCTATCTTTCTGGAAGACGACATCACGCTGCAACGTGCAGTGAAAATATTGAAAGAAGGCAAATCCCTGCCTGTTACACAATTCATCGAACAATCCGTGGAAGAAGATGGAAATCTGCAAAGCAAAGCAGGCGCTGCGAAAGGACATGGCCTGTCGAAAGAAAGAATACTCCCCGGCCTGCTTGTCCGCTCGCTCCCTTGAGGCGTTAAACCGTTTGGAAGCGGTTGATCTTTTCCGGCAGGCGAAGTCCGTTTCCCTGTATCACGCCCTTCCCGGCGAGGTGGAAACCACTGCCTTTATCGCGCAGTGGGCGAAGGCGAAAACGATCTTCCTCCCGGCAGTCGAAGGAAATAATCTCAGCCTTCATCCATATAAAGGAACGCATACTCTCCGGAGCGGCGCTTTCGGCATTATGGAGCCTGAGCGCGAAGAATCCTTTCCTGCGGAGCAGATAGACTTGATCATTCTTCCGGGCATCGCTTTCGACCGGCAATGCAACCGTCTGGGGCGGGGCAAAGGTTATTACGACCGCCTCCTGACCACTCTCCCGGTTCCCAAAATCGGATTATGTTTTGATTTCCAACTTCTGGATGAAATCCCCGTGGAGCCATTCGATATTCCCATGGATATGGTCGTTACCGATAAAGAAAGTATTGAATCATGGAAAAGATAGCCCGACAACTGACCGACCTGATCGGCAAAACCCCTTTGCTGGAATTAAGCAATTACAGCCGAAAGAAGAACGCGGAAGCCCGGATAATCGCCAAGTTGGAGTATTTCAATCCTGCCGGCAGCGTGAAAGACCGTGTTGCCTTGGCGATGATAGATGCGGCAGAAGCAAGCGGTTTGTTGAAACCCGGCGCCACCATTATCGAACCGACCAGTGGAAACACCGGTGTCGGTTTAGCTTTCGTCGCCGCCGTCAGAGGATATAAATTAATCCTAACCATGCCGGATACGATGAGTATCGAACGCCGCAGCCTGCTGAAAGCATACGGAGCAACTTTAGTCTTGACGCCGGGCAACGGAGGAATGAAGGCATCTATCGCCGAGGCCGAACGCTTGCGCGATGAAACGCCGGGCGCTGTTATTCTCCAACAATTTGAAAACCCGGCCAATCCGGAAATACACGTGCATACAACCGCGGAGGAAATATGGAACGACACGGACGGGCAGGTCGATATATTCGTGGCCGGAGCAGGTACGGGCGGAACAATTAGTGGAGTAGGGAAGGGATTGAAACAGCATAATCCTGCAATCCATATTATTGCCATAGAGCCGGCCGCTTCGCCGGTACTGGGGGGAGGCAAGCCCGGAGCGCATAAGATACAGGGTATCGGCGCCGGTTTTATTCCTGCCAACTATAATCCGGATGTCGTGGATGAAATTATCGCGGTGGACGACGATGCCGCGTTTCTGGCAAGCCGTGAAGCCGCCCTTACGGAAGGACTTTTAGTCGGTATTTCTTCCGGCGCAGCACTTTATGCGGCTACCCTGGTCGCACTGCGCCCGGAAAATAAAGGAAAAAACATCGTCGTTCTCCTGCCCGACACGGGCGAAAGATATTTGTCTACGGGGCTTTAAGTTTAAATGCCTTTGTCCTGCAGATTTGTATTTTCAAATAATAATACTATCTTTGCATCCCAAATAAAGGCCGGTTCGGTAGCTCAGCTGGATAGAGCAACAGCCTTCTAAGCTGTGGGTCTTGGGTTCGAATCCCAACCGAATCACGAAAGTCCAAACACCTGATTTATAAAGGTTTTGTATGCAAATACAAGGCCTTTATTTGTTTTAGAAATATTGTCTGAATACTTTGTGACAAAGGAAAACCGGCTCACCCGCAAAACCCTGTGTTTTCTCATGCATAAATATTTTTGAGTCTATAAAGAAAGAATGTTGTATCTACCACCCCTCTGAGAGAACCTCTAAAGGCCTTTATTTTAGCATTGAAAGATTCGTTGCTCTGTTAATGAAGAAGTTTAGAATCTCATCGTAGTGTTCGTAAATGGTTGCTGCAATCGTGTTGAAGGACTTAAATTCAGATTCAGCGACTTGATTGTACCACCTTGCCAAGCTCAATCTTGCCGCATCTTTTATCGTATTTCTGTTGAATATCATTCTTAGTGAAAAGTTGTATATTTGCCCAAAATACATATTCTTTATGTCTGCAATACAGGATACATACAGGTACAATAGCGTTGCTGCCGCCAAGTATATAGCGGCTTATGCAAATGAGCACAGGTATGCTATAAATATCACCAAAATACAGAAACTCTTGTATATTGCTTACGGTACTTTTTTGAGTGTAAACAATGAGAGGCTGACAGACGAACACCCGCAGGCATGGCCATACGGCCCGGTATTCCCGACAACAAGAAGCAAACTTCTACATATCGATATTCAATCCATAAACATAAAAGACCCGGACATCTTATTTCTCGAATCCGATAGCGAACTTAAAGGCCTTATCGAATTTGTTTTTAGATTCTTTAGGTGGAAAAATGCGGCTGATCTTACGGAATGGTCGCACAAGGACGGGTCGGCTTGGCACAGAACAACCAATATGCGAAATTTCGATTGGGGGTGCATTATCCCAGACGAGTATATAAAAGAATATTTCGACAGTATTATAGTCAGAGATAATGACTGATATACAAACCGAAAAACAATACCGTAAATTGTCGATCAGCGGCAACAAAAATGCGTCCACATGCGTAGTGCAAAAAGCAGACGACATAGATTTTCTTGATATTTCCGATTTCAATGTTTGTATCTATCGTTATGATCGTCTTCGGAATATTACAGATCATATTATTCTTCAAGCTATGGGGAATGACAAACGATGTCGAGAAAATAAAAAAGAACCTAATCGGTGGGGGGGATAAATTTTGGTCTGTCCGCAGAGCGCTTATTTTGGGGGAAATGGAAAAGGCTAAGAAAATCCTTACTTCGCAAATGCTTGACGATATTGAACTATTGTATAAAAATGGCTCTATTGATAGTGTAGATAGATTATACAATAACAAAACAGGAGAGGTTGAGAACATAGGAAAGTTCATCGAAAAAAAATAAAGAAAACGATCTAAAATACAATATTGTATTATCATTTCCACTCTTGACATACTCTTCCGGAATTATCAGAATCCCTTTTGAGAGTTTTTTAAAGAACTGAATAGTTTTTAATATCGGATACGGGGTAATCTTTAGGGTTAAATTCTTTCCATGTATACCTTTCTCCTCCACTATCCAATGCTATTAGTATTACGTATCTTCCATCTGTCATAGGAGTACCATACGAAGCACTAAATCTAAAATCCGTTATTACAACGTTAGATTCGTTGATGTATTTACCTGTATTTTCATCCTTAGATACTCTTAATTCTTCTTCTTCTGCAACGCTGAATATGGGTTCTCCGTTTACATCATTAATATGAGGTATTTCTGTCCAAAATCCTAACGGTTTCGGATCGTCTACAAATTGAGTCTCCAAGTAAAAAAGATACGCCTTTCCTTCCGACCCTTTGCCGTCTGTATCATATTTAATGTTACTTTCAAGTATTCAAACTCTCCACTGTCATAGACTTCATCCTTCTTATCACACCCTACAAGTAGCTGATCAAGCCACTAATTGCCATAATTTGAATTAGTAAAATAGTTTGCTTGGCACCTCAATTTAATATTTTGCCGAGGATTCGGAAATACTTTCCGCCGTGGCGGGAAGCTGCTATTTTGGCAGGGTGAAAGTTTTTACGTATGTTTGTGAGATATAATATAATCTAATTTATTCATCACGTAATATCCTAATAGTATGAAGAACATGTCAAGAAGAACTGCAATCAAGACAGCGTTGGCCGGAAGCGCCGCCGCAGCCGTTTCGGGAGTAGTGAATGCAATGCCGCCGACTGTCGGCGCACCGCAAGCCTACCCGCCTCTGAAAGGAAATATCCGCCACTCCGTAAGCCGCTGGTGTTTCGGAGGAATACCGATGGAGGAATTTTGCGCAGCCTGCAAGAAAATGGGTATCGAATCCATTGAATTGCTCGATCCGGCAGATTGGCCGGTGGTGCAGAAGCACGGCCTGACCGTAGCGATGGCGCAGGGCGCCGGACTGGGTATCGACCGGGGATTCAACGACCCGAAACTGCACGACGAGCTGGTAGCCAGTTACGAAAAAGTGATCCCGATGGTAGCCGAAGCCGGACTGACCAACCTGATCTGTTTCTCCGGGCGCAGAAACGGAGTGACCGACCTGGAAGGATGGGAAAACTGTGAAAAAGGCCTGGCACGGCTTATCCCCACAGCGGAAAAATACAAAGTAGTGCTGACAATGGAGCTGCTAAACGCAATCGGGCATAAAGATTATTTATGTTCCCGTACCTATTGGGGAGCCGAACTGTGCCGCCGCTTGGGTTCCGAAAACTTCAAACTGCTTTATGATATCTACCACATGCAGATCATGGAAGGGGATATTATCAATAACATCCGCAAGTATCATCAATATTTCTCCCATATCCATACGGGAGGCAATCCGGGGCGTAATGAAATCGACGAAAGGCAGGAAATTTACTATCCGGCAGTTATGCGCGCTTTGACAGACCTCGGCTATAAGGGTTTTGTCGGCCAGGAGTTTATTCCTAAAGACGAAGACAAGCTGGCGTCACTGGAGAAATGTATTCATATCTGCGACGTATAACGACGCTATATTAAGGGGCTGACCAATAAGAGATTAAACACAGAGGCACGGAGGCACAGAGTTTTTTTTATTTTGCTTGGTATCAGGAGAATATATAAATCTCTGCGCCTCCGTGCCTCTGTGTTTAATCTCTTAAATCGACTTTCGGGTCAGCCTCTAATGCTATCAAGGCCTCTTAAAACTTAAAGACAATTCCTATCGAAAATGCACTGCCAGAGGCTTCTCTGTAAAGTTCGTTATCTTCCGCATTAACGCCGAAGCCGAAGTAATTCTTAGTGGTTTTCCTGTCCATTTCATCATTCTCTGTGGTCATCATTCCTAAGCCCAGCCGCAGAAAGTCGCTGTATGCCTCAAGGCTTAAACGCTCTGTCAGACTGTAGGACAGCACGGGATACACAAACAGCCCCAACGTATTTACCGGGTCGCCCTCGGTGGAGTTCGAGCCGGTCTTGGTCTTTTGCATACCTGTTCCCCAGCCGAGCTCGCCTTCGAGTATAAGCGCCAACCTGTCCACCTCCACTGCGTGGTAACGCCCAAAAGCGCCTACTCCAAACGCCGTTGTAAAGTTCTTTGTTTCGGTGTCGGCGCGGTCGTTGTGTACCATGCGCTTAAAACCTACGTCAATCCCTGCGGCAAACCGGTCGTTCAGATAATACCCCACCCTGGGCGAAAACTCTATCGAAAAGGTGGACGGCCGGTCGGTTGAACTGCTGCCGCTTTTTGTCTTTCCTCCGCCGTAGTCGGCTCCCAAGGAGCCACCGATAAACACCTGCGCCTGTGCGCTCACTGCCATGATAACGGCAAACACAATTACTGATACTGCTTTTTTCATACAATTCATTTTAATGGATTACTTAATTATTTTATGCCCCGCGAGGGGGCGGCTTCCTCTTGTCGATCGCTTATTGTGCCCTGTACGGGATCAGCCCCTTGGCGCTTTTCATGGTCGGTGCGGGTACAGAAGCAGGCTCCGGCTCATCGGTTCGCAGGCCGCTGAAGGTGAGTTTCAGTTTCAAATCCTTATACATATCGGTAAAGAAGTTGGTTATACTCAGGTCGCCTGTCGATTCGTGGAATCCCATAACGCCAACCAGCGCTTCGCCGGATACTGATCCGGAATTAGTAATAAAGGATGCTATGCCGCTGAAATCGAGCGTGCGCGTTGTCCTGTCGTAGTCTACCTCATACTGGTGTGTAGACATACCATAATACAAGTAGGTGTCCTTTTTTATGGCGACCCTCAGGTAGCCTTCGTAGGAGTTGTATTCACCGGTTTTGTAGGCGCCATCAATGTATATCTTACCCTGCGAGAACTTCAGGCGCACGGTGACGCCATCGTTGCCGAAGTTGGTAAGTTCATAATATTGTCCCGAGGCGTTGGCACGGATGGAGCCGGTCCACGACCTTGCGCCCGGAGTGGTCAGCACACTCGGTGTACCGGTAGCGGTGTAGGTGCCGTTTTTGATGTCGCTGAAACCGAACGTACTGGCACTTTGCCTGACAGTTAAGGTCTTCGGTTCGGCGTTTCCGGCCGTGATGCTGATCGTCGCCTCACGTGCGCTGCTGCCGTACCACAATTCGCTCACCGTGACCACCAACCTGCTGTCGGACGATGATGAAACTTTGAACCAGTTTGCCGAGTATGATGCCTTCCATCCATCGGGGGCGTTGGTGGTGACGGTCACCGATTTGCTTCCGGTCTCGCCTGAGGCGAAGCTGAGCGACGACGGATTGATGGTAAGCGACTGCAACGCACTGGCACTTTGCGTAACGGTTACGGTCTTCGGTTCGGCGTTTCCGGCCGTGATGCTGATCGTAGCCGCACGTGCGCTGCTGCCGTACCACAACTCGTCCACCGTGACCAGCAACTTGCCGTCGGCCAATGATGAAACCTCGAACCATTCTGCCGAGTATGAGGCTTTCCATCCGTCGACGGCGTTGGTGGTGACGGTCACCGATTTGCTCCCGGTCTCGCCTGCGGCGAAGTTGAGCGACGACGGATTGACGGTAAGCGACTGCGTGGCTTGCTGTGTGACGGCGATGATTGCAGACTCGGCGTTTCCGGCGGTGACGGTAATAGAGCCTTTGCGCGGCTCCGTTCCGAGGTGTGCCCCGTTCACCGCGACGGTAAGCGCGGCGCCCTCCTGCGTGAGGGTTATCCATGTGACATCGGCGTCCGCAGTCCATTTGCTGGCGTTGGTGGTGACGGCTACGGTTTTTCCGCCGGTTTCATTTGCAGCGAAGTTGAGTGACAGCGGGGTGACGGTAAGCGACTGCGTAGCCTGCTGTATAACGGCGATGATTTCAGGCTTGGCATTTCCGGCGGTAACGGTAATAGAGTCTTTGCGTGCCTCGGTTCCGATGTGGGGCTCGTTCAGCGTGACGGTAAGCACGGCGCCCTCCTGCGCGAGGGTTATCCATGCGGCATCGGAATTCGCACTCCATTCGAGGGCATTGGTGGCGACTGCAACGGTTTTGCCTGTGGTTTCGCCCGCAGCAAAGTCGAGCGTCGATGGATTTACGGTCAGCGAATCCTGCGATTCCTCTTGTTCGCATCCGGCCAGCGCAAACAGCGCCGCGGCAATGATCATGATTATTCGTTTCATACTTTTTGTGTGTTTATGCCCCTGCGGGGCGGTTAATTACTGTTTCTTTTCAAATACGTTGTTGTGGCGGTTCTCGGCAATCTTTGCGGCCACCTTGGGATTGGTGTTCTCCTTGACGAATACCTGAATGACCCCTGCCGCGATGTCGTAAACACGCCCCGCTTCAAAGTGGAATGTGATGGCATTCATCGTCACGGCATTTCCCGAAGGGTCGTTGGTTATTTTGACTTTGTGCTCACCCGGCAACACGTCTGCCACTACTATCTGTTTCTTGAAGAAACCGGTGTTTGCAGCGCGCATGTTTTTGGGCGTAACCACCACGCCGTCTATTTCCAGCCCGCCGGTCGAAGTAATGGTTGCCACTTTCGACTGGTCGCGGATTACTTCTTCGGATTCATACGCCAGGTAGAATGGCGCATTTGCCCTCGATACCGCCGCGTTATGAATTGCGCAGCTCGCTACTGTTGTCATTGCTGCAACAAGGGCTATGCCTGCCATAATTTTTTTTACATGTATTCTTTTCATGTTCTTTCTTTTTATGCCCCTTGCGAGGGCGGTTAATGTTGTTTCACGCAGCGCACCGCATAAGTAGCTTTTCGCTTCATCTCGCTCATGACTGGAGCCTTCATGTGCTCTTGCATGGCGTTGAATGTGAAAGCCCACGCACGTGAGCCGCGAGCGAGGGATGAAGTCCAGTAGCCGCAAATGCTGTTGCGCTTCTTCGATATATGTGTAAAGAAAATCATCTGTTCACCACTCTCAAACAGCACACCTCCCCAACCGCCGTTTACCGAGGTGACACGACCGCCCGTGGACAACAGAGTGACGAACTCCTCGTGCGTGGGCAACCGCCACCCCTCGGGGCAGGCGGTCTGCGCCTCTTCAAACGTGAAAAGTTTACTGGAAGAGTTCGGCATCTTGCCAAAACTTCCGTTGGACTGAACGTTACTCATGCGCCACACGAGACCTGCGGCGTGAGCCTCTTCGGGAAGCGGCACCCAGTCGTGACTATTGGTCGGGATATCCCACTCACCGGTCGCCAAATCGTAGTAGAAGCTCGTCTTGTTTTCCAGCACGAACAGTATTTTGTTCACTTTGAATTCGAGGTCGCCCTTAAAGCCGACGATGGTGATTATCGACTCGTCGGTGTAGACGGGCGTGTAATCGCGATTGAGCGTGACGTTTGTTGCCCGTTGTTCCTCGCCGGTAGTCCGTTGCGTGTCATTCACGAAATAGAGGCTGACGCTTTCGAATCGAATATTGGGGGCGGGCGAGAAAACCACCGAATCGGGAATGGCAATAGTGTGGATTTCGATCACTCCGTTGCTTGCAAGAATTGTTGTCGGTATAGGTACCGGTGTCGTAACCTGCGCCTGTATCGTTCCAGCAAACAGCGCCGCGGCGATGACAATCATTGATTGTTTCATATTCTTTTTGTGTGTTTATGCCCCCTGCGGGGCGGTTGATACTCTAATTATTTACAAAATTACTCCTGCCTTCCGTGCGTGTCAATTACCCAAAAGGGTACTTTTTTAAATTTCACGTAAGAAAGTACCCTTTTGGGGGATAGGAAACTAAAACAAAACGGTGTAATTTTGTACTGAAATCATTAAGATCGTTTCGTATGCGTTTTTTATTTCTCATATCAATCCTGTTGCTTACCTGTCGAACGGCTGCTGTGGGGCAGGATCCGTTCTCGATGGGGATGCTGGACTCTCTCAAGAATGCCTTGCAGACGCGCAAAATGACGCACAAACAGATTGTGGAAATAAACGCTAGCATAGGCATACACCACAACATGCTCGGGCAGTACGACTCCGCCCGCATGTACCTCAACCGCACCCTGTCTTTGCCCGGCGGCCGCGAGTGGCAGTCCGGGCGAGCCATAGTGAACCTCGCCAATTCCTACGGCTTTCAGGGACGCTACGCCGATGCGCTCAAGCTCTATCTGGAGGCGCTGGAGGTGAGCGAAGAGCTCGTGAAGAGGCGAAAGAACGTGATCGAGGCCTCTATCAACATAGTGCGCACGATGGCCAACATGTCTGAGATACACTACCTAACCGGCAACCACCTGCAAGCTATGCACTACGCCGAGCGCGCACGCGACATGGAGGCGGGGCAGCCGAGCTACATCACACCGCAGTACCTCTATATAATAGCCTCGGTGCATCTGTACGAAGGAAGGTGGGAGGAGGCCGAGGAGGCGATGCGCCGGATGCGCGACATCGCCCTGAACCATCCCAACCCCGGCAACAACTCCGGCATGTACATGTACATCGCCTACGGGTTCGAGGGGATGGCGCGGGTAGCCCTCGCGCGGGGCGACCATCCGCTTGCGCTCGGCCACGCCACCGAGGCCATGAACTACGCCGAGCGGCACGGCGACCTGATGACTATCGCCAAGATGCTGGCCACGATGTCGGACATCCACCTCGCGCGGGGCGACCACGAACAGAGCGGGCTATACGCGCGCCGTGTACTCGAAACATATCCCGACTATACGAAGCTCAACCCGGGCGTGCTGTTCAACCTCGCATCGACCAGTCTGCAGGAAAAGAGCGAGCCGGCACTCGACTACTTGCGCCTCTATTCCGAGCGAATGAAGGAGAATGCCGACAGGCAGTTCCGCGAAACGATGGCCGGTATGGAGGTCGTCTACGAAACCGAAAAGAAAGAAACGCGCATCGCCATGCTGGAACAGCAAAAGGTGTTGTACATCGCCATAAGTATGGTCGGTCTTCTGCTGGCTGTGTTTATATGGTTCTTCCTGCTCCAGAAAATTAAAAATGAGAGGCGGGAAAAACAGCTCGCCGCCACGAATGCCGTTCTCGAATGGGAAAAGAAAGAGCGCAAACGTTTCGCCAGCGACCTGCACGACGGCATCAACGGAATGCTCGCCGCCATCAAGCTCGAACTGAGTACAGTGTCAAATCTGCAAAGCATCCGCGACCGGCTCGATGAGTGTATCGAAGCGATCCGTGCCATGTCGCGCAGCAAAATGCCGAACACCTTGCAACGATATGGCATAAAATCCTCGCTGGAGGATTATTGCCGTCTCTTCCCGAATATCGATTTCCATTTCTACGGCGTCGACAAGCGCATGAATGAGATGTCGGAACTTACGATCTATTACTGCGCCTACGAGCTGATAACAAATGCCCTTCGCCATTCGGGAGCGAAGAATATCAACGTACAGCTGGTGCAAAACGGCACTTCAGTTTCGCTCACCGTCCAGGACGACGGTTGCGGATTCGACGAGCAAAACGTGGAGGAAGGCAGCGGATTAAAAAGTATCCGCGATCGGATCGCCTCTTTGAATGGAAAAATAGACGTTTCCACCTCGCCCGGCAAGGGAACGGAAACAAATATAGAACTGAGCATTAAAAACGCATAGTGTCATGACAAGGGGAACACGGAGTTTCATGGAATGCTCTGAAAAGGTTTTTCATGTATTCTTTCTTGTTTTATTTTTTATGCCCCTTGCGGGGACGGTTAATATTCAGTTTTATAATGATTACCGGATATTACACCTGAGCTTACCGGTTGCTTCCTGCTTCCTCAAGCGCTTTCCGGGCTTTTTTTTCTGTTGGATACTCATTGCCTTTTTTGTCGATGTACATCTGTTTCCCATTCGATTTGACGGCAGCTATGCCCTTGTCAAATGCATACGCATTATCATACCGACAGGATATGGCTTCTGCTCCACTGTCGTCCATATACCCGTATTTACCGTCGTATAAGACCCTGGCCATGCCATCATGGAAAGACTTTATTTCATCGTACCGGCAGGGGACAACTTCTGTTCCACTTTTATCTATGTACCCGTATTTATCCCCGGATTTCACCACAGCCATATCCTTACGAAATGCGTCCACTTCATCATACCGGCAAGGGATCACTTCTGTTCCATTCCTGTCTATGTATCCCCATTTGCCGTCGGATTTGACCGCAGCCATACCGTTACGGAATAAGGCATCCACTTCATCATAACGGCAAGGGATAAGTTCTGTTCCATTCCTGTCTATGTATCCCCATTTGCCGTCGGACCTGGCCGCAGCCATATCATCAATGAAAGACATTATTTTATCATACCGACAGAATATATCTTCTGCTCCACTGTCGGTTTCGGATTTTATTACAGCCTGACGGTTGCCGGAATTTCCTCTTCCAACACTTGTATTCGCCCTCCTGTTCGCCCCTGCAATCATATTACCGATAACAGTCATAACAGGTAACACCACAATGACAACTATTCCGATCGACAGCCATATATTATCCGTCAGTTTCCAAAGTACGAATGCGATACCTACTCCCAGCATCCAGACAATTGAATTTACATTTTTTTTTGACTCACTCATTTTGCTATTCCTTTCTATTTTCCCCTTGCGGGGGCGGTTGATATTTTAATAATTTACAAAATTACTTCTGCCATCCGTGCGTGTCAATCACCCAAAAGGGTACTTCTTCCAATTTCACGCAAAAAGTACCCTTTTGGGTAATTGACACAGGGTAGACAACAACATACCTTTACGACTTCATCCAATCAAACATATATTAAGCATGAAACGGATTATTATTGTTATTTTAACGCTGTGTTCGGCAGTGTGTGGCGGACAAAATATTGATTCGCTGAAGAACGTGCTCGAAACGCAAAAGCTGACTGCGGAGGAAAAAATCAGAGCATACGAATTATTGACTGCTCATTACCATTTTCAAAATCCGAGAGAGGCTCTGCGTTATGCTGAAAAAGGATTTGCATTGGCAGAAAAGCGTAATGATGATGAATATCTTTACTGGTTCAGCTGTCAGATCGGAACACAATATGAAAGACTCGGCATCGTTGATACCGCAATGGTTTACCTCAACAGAGCACTCGATTATACCGACCACACAAAAGACAGTAAAAGCAACAAGGCATACGTGTATGGTAACATGGCAAACATCCACTATCGGCAAAATAATAAAACCCTTTCCCTTGAATATTTTCTGAAAGCAAAAGTTATTGCCGATGAATTGAATGATAAACCATTGCAACTTAATGCCCTTATCAGCATTGCCGGTCTTCACCGTTCAGTATTCGACCATGATAAAGCAGTAGATTATTACGGACAGGCAACATTGATAGCAGAGGAATTAAAAGATACTGCTTCTCTTTGCGACATATATCATGGTATAGGAACTGTTTTTTCGGATAAGAAAGACTACGATAAAGCCATTGAATACGATCTTAAACTCATTGAAACAGCTAAATCTATCGCTTATAGCCGCTTTGAAGCACTTGGAATGGTAGCACTGGCACGTACATACTGTGCAGAAAAATTCAGAGACTTTACTGCTGCTTTGGAGTATGTGAATCAGGCTTTACCCATTTTAGAAAAATTGGGAGACCCTCGGCTGATTGCAGGCACAATAGAGTTACAGTCCTATATTTATCTTGGTTTAGGCCGCTTTAAAGAAGCTGAAACCACAGCGCTTAAAGCAATGGAAATAGATTCACTGGAAACCGGTATCATAAAAATGAATACTTTAATGAGGCTGATTGTTGCCAATATTCATCTCGGAAATAAAGACAGGGCTGTAAATTATTTCACAGAATATGTCGATATTGTCAATCAGTACAACGATAAGAGTTTTCATGAAACACTGACGGATATGGAAACCCGCTACGAAACCGAAAAGAAAGAAACGCGCATCGCCACGCTTGAGTGGGAGCGCCGACTGTATGTGTGGCTGGGAGCGGCAGGGATTTTGCTTATGGCCGCGCTGGTCGTTGTGCTGTGGCAAACCCGCAGAAACGCACGACGGGAAAAACAGCTGATCGCCACCCGCTCGGTGCTCGACGGCGAAATGAACGAGCGTTCGCGGCTGGCACGCGACCTGCACGACCGTCTTAGCGGAAACCTTTCGGCGGTGAAAATCGAACTCAACCAACATGCAGATAGCTTGAAGCATGTACGCGACAAATTGGACGGCTGCATTGACGAAATTCGCCGTGCGGCGCACAATCTGATGCCCGTTTCGTTGCAGTATGGCATGAAAGTAGCGATCGAGGACTTTGTTTCGCAGTTTCCCGAAGTGCATTTCCACTTTTTCGGCAGCGAAAAGCGCATTGATGAGCGGCTGGAATTTATGGTTTACTGCTGTGCCAACGAGCTGGTAACAAATTCCCTTCGCCATTCGGGAGCGAAGAACATCAACGTACAGTTGGTGCAGGACGACAGGGACGTTACGCTCACCGTGTCGGACGACGGCTGCGGCTTCGACGAAAAAAACATCACTAAAGGCATCGGACTGAAAAACATCCGCGACCGCGTTGCCTCCTGCAACGGCAAAATAGACGTCACCACCTCGCCCGGCAAGGGAACGGAAACGAATATAGAACTGAGCATTAAAAACGCATAACGCCATGACAGATGGATGCTCCAAATCACTCCGCCCCCTCGAAAGCGATATGCAACACCACTAATTCGGAAACCGTCCCTACGCGGTAGGGAGGCCCTGCTATTCCGATGCCGGAAGACACATAGAAGAGGGTATTCCCCTTGCGGGAATACCCGTAAGGATTTTCAAAAATAAATTTCATCAACAACGGATATGGCCAGAGCTGGCCGTTGTGGGTATGCCCGTGCAAAGCAATATCCGCGCCGTTCATCACTGTTTCGGCGACAGACCACGGCTGATGGTCGAGCACGATGACGGGTTTCGATCGGTCGGCCACGCTGTGCATCAACGCTTGCAAGGGTTTACGCCGTTTGTTCACGTAGTCGTCCCGCCCGATCAGGTAGAAAGAAGAATCGGGCATGACAACGGAATCCACCAGCAGCGTACCTCCCGTTTTTTCCAGCCACCGGCGCTTGGCGTGGCGGTTTGCCCGGTATTCGTGATTGCCGTAAACGATATACGTGCCCAGCGGCGACCGGAGTTGCCGGATATCTTCCTCTATCTTTTGTTTCTCGGCAAAGCGGGACTCATAGTCCATCACGTCGCCGACCAGCACTACCATATCCGGCTGTTGGGCATTGGCGAGCGCCACGAACTTCTGCGCCTGTTTCTTTCCGATCACCTCGCCCAGATGCAAATCGCTCATCATTACGATCTTCATGCTGTCGCGTCCTTCCGCCTTTTTGGGTACGGTCATGTAGACATGCGTCACTACCGGATCCATCACCCGGTAGTAGGCATGGATCATAAGCAGGGTAACGCCGGCCGTCACCGTCAGGAAACAGAAGCCCTTAACCCGCGTCCAATTCTCTGTCGCACACGAAGGAAACCAGGGGCGGATACGGTTTGTCAAGCGAAGAAATTCAAGAAAGAGGATTGCCATCGTGATATAAAGCGATGCGATATACCACGTGTTGCATACGAACATGATAGCGATAAAGACCTGATCCGGCAGATAATCGTGGAAGAAATAACCGGTCAAGAACGCAAGCAATTCAACGGCAAAGAAGAGCATATATGGAATACGCAGGCTTTTCCTTGCCGGTATAGCCTGCCATCCTCTCCAGAAAATAAAGGGAGTGAGAATTAATTGCCCGAATATGGATTGAAGGAAAACCCGCATGAACTTACCTGGGGTAACCCACCGGATTGTTCATCAACAGCAATTGGCTTTCTTTCAGCTTCAATGCCTTGCGGAGCGTTTCCTGATCCATCGTTGCGCGGGGAACGGTTGCCAATCCCAGTCCGGCGCAAGCCAGATTGATATTCTGGCAAACGATGCCGACATCTACCGCACCCATCAGTTTCGCCTGCTCTGACGAAGCATCGCCGAGGCGCGACAGGTCGGTCACCAGCAAAAGGCTCACGGGGGCTTCCTTAACAAAATCCTGCGAACCGCCCACCGCCTCGCGGTAATCGCCCGCGCTGACAGGCTTCAGTGCATGTTCCTTTGCATCATACAGGTAAACACCTTCCTTCATGGCAACATACACATCCACATCCTGCACATTCCGGGCGGTAGGCGCCGTGCGCTTTCCATCCGGGCGGTTTATCCCGTTGGTTGCCCAAAGCAGATCCGACAAATCCTGCGGCGTCAGCTCCCTTTGTGCATACTCGCGAATCGACTGCCGTTCGCCGAACACTTTCATCATGGCATCCCCTTTTGTCTTATCGGGAGCATTCAATTTAATCACTTCCAATTCCCGGGCTTGCATGGTAATACCTGTTAATAATGCAACAATAACAACAAATACCGAACGTTTCATATAGCATACTGTTTTTAGAAACTGTTTTGAATTTTATTTCAAGCAAAAATAGCATATTTAACTTACAATTTGTAACCACTACCTCTTTTTTTAACCCCCAAAATACAGCCATATTTCCGCCCGAAAGAAAAAAAATTTGCACGGAAGCCGTTCCAAAGAGGCAAAAAACGGCGTAATACAATCAGTTACAGTCGATTACAGGTAATATTTACGTTCGAAATTTTCTGCGTTTTAGAAAAAAGAAAGAAGCAGAGAATGAAAAAAACAATCGGCATGGCAGGTGTTTTTTTCTCTGATGCAGGTCGGAAAGCCTCTGTGTTTAACACGGCTGAAAAGTTGTTTAACACAGCTGTGCCCCGCGTGCACTCCGACACCTCCCGCTGTTAAATAGCGAGGGTATGTGCGTTAAACAACGGATTCGCACTGTTTAACAACTTCGCGACATCCGAAGTTGCTGATTTTTCCGATTTCCGCTTTTTTTAGGCTCCAAAAGGCAAAAAACAGGGCAAAAAAGCTTCAAAAAGAGATTAAACACAGAGGCACGGAGGGCACGGAGTTTTTTTATTATTCTGATAATGAGCAATATAAAAAATTCCGTGCCTCTGTGCCTCTGTGTTTCAAATTGTAAGCAGGCAGGAAAAAAACGGGAAAAAGGCAGGCATTCATGCTGTTGTTTTAGTTAAAATTGCCGGGGGGAACCGGCGAATTGCCGGGGGAGGTGATAAATTGAAACCCTAGGTTATGGATACGGGAATAAGATACTGGAGTGTGTTGAATACCCGCTTGAAACAGGAGGGTTGCGAACCTACTACAATTTGTAGTACCTTGAAAATGATTGCAGCTGACGGCAAAATGCGCCTAACCGATGTGGCCAACGTGGAGCAACTGTTTCGGCTGATACAGTCAGTGCCCTCGCCCAAGGCCGAGCCGTTCAAACAATGGTTGGCACAGTTGGGACGCGAACGCCTTGAAGAGATCGACGATCCCGAACAGGGCATTGAGCGGTTGATGGAATACTACCACCGCAAGGGTTATTCCGCGAATTGGATCAATCAGCGGCTCAAATCCATCGAAGTACGCAAGGAACTGACCGACGAATGGGAACGGCGCGGTGTGCAGAAAGGACATGAGTTTGCCACGCTCACCGACATCATTACACACGGCTGGTCGGGCATGACCACGAAGCAGTATAAACAGTTCAAGGGTCTGAAAACCGAAAGCCTGCGCGACAACATGACCAACTTGGAACTGGTGCTTGTCGCTCCATTGTCTGAACCGGGATTTCTTTGATTGGAATGATTTAGCCTGTATTATTCATACTAAACCGAGCGAAAGGCACTTTCGCGAGGCTCTCCTCCTTGGATAAGGAGGAGTACGGCGAGGTACGAGCCGGGAGGTGG
>JAITVG010000173.1 GCA_031285925.1 Tannerellaceae bacterium | reverse complement strand
GACGGCATGGATGCACGTCAAATTCCTATATCCGCATGGAATGAGATGATCTCCGCTGTCCCGCAAGATGTTTTCGTCTACAACGGAACAGTCATTGAGAACATTTGTTTCGGTCAAATACCTAAAGATATAACCCAAGTCATCGTTTTTTGTCGAGAATACGGATTGGAGAAGTTTTTCAATGAACTACCTCAAGGGTTGATGACCGTTGTCGGCGAGGAAGGCATAAATCTTTCCGGAGGACAAAAACAGCTCCTTGCTCTTGCCCGTGCACTGTATAAACCTTTTCAGATTCTGTTGCTCGACGAAACCACATCGGCAATGGATCGCCTAGCCGAATCGACCGTTTGCGAAATACTGAACAAGGTAAGATCAGACAAAATCGTTATTTTTGTTACCCACAGACTGCAAACGGTTAAGAAGATTGCCGATATTATCTATGCTATCAAGCATGGCTCGATTGAGGCATCAGGATCTCACGATCAGTTAATGAAAACAAGTAATTTTTACAGTGAGTATTGGAGTTAAATTGCTTTTATATTGAGTCTTCTTCCTGATTCTTGACTACTTGACTACTCTGACTACTCTAACTACTCTGACTGCTTTGACTGCTTTGGAATGTTTGAAGTGCGACCGAGAGGATGATCAATCCCAGGCCGGAGTAAAAGGCGGAAGTGAGTTCTTTGGCTTCGCCGAAAAGCAGCATGGCAAGTATGATGCTGTAAACGGGCTCCAGATTGTAGCTTAGATTGACGGTAAAGGCGGAGATGGTTTTGAGCACTTCGATTTGCAAAAGGTAGAGGCCGATGGTACAGAAAAAAGACAGGGCAAGCAGCCAAAGCAAGTCGGAAGCGGCCGGGAATATCGTTTCCACCGGAAAGAAATGAAGGTAAAGAGGCATCAGGCAGAGCAGGAGCAGGCAACCTCCGGCCATTTCGTATTGCAGCATGACGGTGGTGGAGCGGCCGGCGCCCACCTTTTTGTTTACGATCGTGAACAGGGCGGCCAGTGCGGAGGAAATTACTCCCAGAAGTATTCCGGTGCGATAGTGGCTATCCAGCCGGAAGATCAGCAATATGCCGCAGACGGAGATCAGACTTAAAAGCAATTCCCTCACAGATACCCGTCGCCGACAAATCAGAGGCTCCAGCCAGGCCGTGAAGAAGCTGACTAATGAAAAGCAAATTACTCCGATAGAAATATTAGCCTGCTTTATGCTTCCGAAGAAGAACACCCAGTGGAGGGCAAGCAGGCAACCGGTTCCCGCTATTTTTCCTGCATCAGAAAGGGATACGCCGGCGATCTTCCCGCGTACACGCAGGATAAGGAAAAGGATCAGGGCAGTGAAAAGCATCCGGTAGCACACCAGCAATCCCTCGTTGAGCGTGACGAGTTTGCCGAACAGTCCCGTAAATCCGGCCAGCAGGATGGATAAGTGAAGCTTCAGGAAAGTGCTTCTCATCGCAAATACTGCTTTAATATTTGAACGACCCCCCTCCGAGAAACTCCCGAAGCAGGGAAGTGCCCGGAAGATCGGTTTCGTGAATATAGCAGAAGTAACGCAGGAAGCGTAACAGCCGGTAGGCTTCCGCGTTGCTGCTGTCGGTTTGTTTGACTTCGGCCAGGATCGGTTCGGCGAACTTCCGCAGAGCGGCCAGTTCGTAAAGCATGGCGCTGTTGAACATCGCGTCGGCGTTTTCCTGATAAGGAAATATCCATTTGTCTTCTCCCCGGCGCACACTTGGCCAGCGAGAGATCGTTTCCTGTGCCGAGTAACCGCGAAAACGGTAATCGCGAATGATGCGGCGCAACAAACGGTTGTCGGTTGTCGGTATCCAGTTGTGATTATCCAGCGAAATGGAAGTAAGGGCGGAGACATACACCCTGTACTTGTAGCTGTCGTCAATGAAAGCGGTCAGTTCCGGATTCAACGCGTGGATACCTTCCATAATTAATATGGAGTTCTCTTTCAGTTTCAGCTTATTGCCCTTGTACTGCCGGCATCCCGTTTCAAAGTTGAAGGAAGGCAATTCTATTTCTTCTCCGTTCAGCAACTTTTTCAAGTCGCTGTTGAAGTAGGGAAGATCGAGGGCGTACAATGATTCGAAATCGTATTCGCCGTGTTCATCCAATGGCGTATTCTCCCGGTTCAGGAAGTAATCGTCCAAAGAAATACTTACCGGATGGAGCAGGTTGGTGATCAATTGTATTCCCAGCCGCTTGCTGAACGTAGTCTTTCCGGAAGAAGAAGGACCGGAAATCAGGACTATGCGTACACCGTTCGGATAATTCCGGGCGATTTTAACCGCGATATGGGCAACCTGCTTTTCCTGCATGGCTTCGGACACCATGATTATTTCCCGTGCATGTCCGTTTTCGATGGCATAATTCAAATCGCCTACGTTCTCAATGCCTACGGCGCGTTGAAGGGTGAGATGCTCTTTGTATGCTTCAAACATCTTGGGCTGCGGCACCACGTCTTCCGGTTCTGTGGGATTATCCCTTTTGGGAATCCGCAGCAATAAGCCGTCTTCGTAAGGGATCAGGTCGAATAGACTGACATAACGGGTGGAAGGCGTCAGGCAACCGTAAAAATAGTCGATATGGCCGTCCAGTTCATAATAGGAAGTGTACGACATGCCGGCGGTTTCAATCAGCCGCGCCTTGTCCTCCATACCTTTTTCGCGGAACAGGACAGCAGCGTCAGGTGTGCGTATCGAGCGGTGGATGAACGGAAAATCAGCCTCGATAATTTCCTGCATCTTTTCTTTTATCCGGCCGATCGTTTCCGGGCTTAGCGACTTCCCGTTGTGGATTACACAATAATAACCTTTTGACACCGGGTGCTCCAGATTCATCGTTGCGCTGGGCAGTACATCACTTACCGCCTTGGACAGTATGTGGCAAAGGGAACGCACATACGTGCGCAATCCGGATGATTTCGTGTAATCAATATATTCGACGTCTTTGGAGTGCCGGCAACGGTAATTCAACCCTTCCGTTTTATTGTTTACCTGGGCATTCATCGGTGTATAGGGTTGGGGAGAGCCTGCCATTTTATATATTTCGACCAGCGATGAACCTGTGGGAACTTCAATGTACCTGTTATTGTTTTTACAGAAAATAGTAATTGTATCAGACATAATATCATCATTTATATATACTTTTGCCCTCCAAAGTAAAGAATATTAATCGGATATACCATCCGTAAAAACTATTTTTAATGGATTACTCTTTTTTTGACTTTCTAACCCTTGTCGGAGCATTGGGAATGTTCCTTTACGGGATGAAAGTAATGAGCGAGGGATTACAGAAACTCGCAGGCGACAAACTCCGGTCGATCCTCTCCATCATGACAACCAACCGCTTTACGGGTGTTCTTACCGGTGTCCTGATTACGGCAATCATACAGTCTTCTTCGGCTACTACCGTTATGGTGGTCAGCTTCGTGAATGCCGGTTTGCTTTCTCTGGCGCAATCCATCAGTGTGATTATGGGTGCCAACGTGGGTACGACGGTTACGGCCTGGATTATTTCCCTGTTCGGATTCAAGGTAGACATCAGTGTATTTGCCCTGCCGCTGATCGGGCTTTGCCTGCCCCTGATCTTTTCCGGTAAAAGCAAGCGGAAGTCGTTAGGAGAGTTTCTTATGGGCTTCGCTTTCCTGTTTATGGGGCTGGCCTATCTGAAAGAGTCGATGCCCGATCTGCAGGGTAATCTTGAAACACTTTCCATCATGCAGGGATATACGCAGATGGGATACCTTTCCATATTTCTCTTTTTGGCTTTGGGCACGATCCTTACTATTATATTACAGTCTTCAAGCGCGACGGTTGCCATTACGCTTGTGATGTGTACGAAAGGGTGGATTCCCTTCGATATGGCGGCGGCCATGATCCTAGGAGAGAATATCGGAACCACCGTTACGGCAAATATCGCGGCGCTGTCCGGAAATGTATCCGCGAAAAGAGCGGCTGTCGCCCACCTGATGTTTAATATCTTCGGCGTATGCTGGGTTTTGGCTCTCTTTTATCCGTTCACAAATGCAGTTTCCTGGATCGTTACCAATTACGGCCCCGGCGATCCGCAGGAAATAATGAAATTCATTCATACACTCGATCATGAAACCGTTGCTGCGATTACGTCGGGCGGCGCCTTGTCCGATCCCCGCCTGATCGATCTGCAAAAGCAGTTGATGAATTTGCAGGTATCCGTTTCCTACGGGCTTTCTCTTTTCCATACGATGTTTAATATACTGAATGTGTGCATCATGGTTTGGTTTGCCAACTTCTACGTGAAGGTATGTTCCGTGCTTATCAAGTCGAAGAAGGAAAGCAGGGAAGAAGAGTTCCAGTTGAAATATATCTCTTCCGGAATGCTTTCCACCTCCGAACTCTCCCTAATGCAGGCGCATAAAGAAATAGCTGTTTATGGTGAACGAACTTTCCGTATGCTGGAGATGGTAAAGGAACTGCTGAACGAAAAGGATGAAGATAAGTTCCTCAACACATACAGCCGGATAGAAAAATATGAAAGCATAAGCGACCGAATGGAAGTGGAGATTGCCAAATACCTGACTTACGTATCGGAAGGCCGCCTGAGCTCGGAAGGAAAGGAGGACATCCGCGTGATGTTGCGTGCGGTGACAGAAATAGAGAGTATCGCCGACTCCTGTTATAACCTGGCGCGTTCGGTCAAGCGGCGCAACGAAGGGAAATCTACCTTTACCGAGGATCAGAACAGATATGTGGACAATATGCTCCGGCTGGTAGAGAAAGCGTTGTGTCGCATGAACGTGGTGTTGAACATGCAGGAGCCTGTTCACGGCGAGATCAATCCGTCTTATAATATAGAGAATGAGATCAACAATTACAGGAACAAGTTGAAGAACAAAAACATGGAAGACGTCAATGAAAAGAAATACGACTATCAGGATGGCGTTTACTATATGGATATGATCGCCGAGTTCGA